>JAEUTB010000175.1 GCA_016787995.1 Flavobacteriales bacterium
AGCGGCGCTGGGACCGTTGGAGCAGGGCTGTCCATCACAACGGGTCACGGATTCCTTGACTACACTGCTCCACCCGGCCAGACGATCACGGTCCAGTTCGAGTCGGATGAAAGCGTATTCTACTCAGGCTTCGACCTCGAGGTATCCTACATCGGTGATTGCACGGAGGTGGGTATCGCCGAACCCAGAGGTACGCGATGGACCGTGCTGACCGATCCTGCACATGGCATCGTGATCATACGGGCTGGCTCGAATAGGCGAACACCGGACGCGCTCTTGTTCGACGCAACGGGTCGTAGGGTCCTCTTCGCACAGACCGGAACGAACCCATCCGGAGGGGAAGTGACCGTGGCTCTACCGCGAACCCCGGGCTACTACTTCCTTCGCCTCAGCAACGGAGACGTGATGGAGACCCATCGGGTGCTCGTTCAGTGAGCCTCTGCGCACACTACTTCGCCCCCGGCGTGGCGCACGGCACCATATCCTTGGCGCCACTGCGATGGGCCAACGAGCCACTGCGTGCCTTTTTGCCGTTGCCGCAGGCAGGCGATCGGAAGATCATCCAGCGGATGCGGAGGTAGAGGTCGAGCGCGGACACGTCACGTCGGCTCACGAAAGGCATGATGTGGTCACTACCCACCACGATGCCGTGGAAACGCAGCATGAATCCGATGGAGGGTTTCGTGATGTCGTATTCGTGCAGGACGACGGGAAGAGCGGCCTCCACATAGCGTGTTTCGAACCGCGGGGTGATGGCCAGTGCACCGGCCCGCCGCAACCGCAAGCTGGTGGGTGCGGCTACGTTCTGCACCGCCGCAAGGCCCACGTAGGCGTAGTCGGTGATCCGTTGGTCGAATTGAAGGGAGACGGCTGTAGGAAGACCCACACGCAACCCTTGTTCGCGCGTCCAGCTCGTGGCGGTGGCGAGCAGGCTATCGAGCCCGTCCACCCCACGCACCCGCATGTCACCATGATCGGGAATGCTCAAGGCGCCAGTACTGATGGTCCCCGCCTCCGCGCTGCGGTACCGGATACCACCGAGGTCGATGAGCGATACACCGATGCGGTAGCGGTAGCGCAAGGGCGTGCAACCCGCACCGCCGCGATGGGGCAAGTAGCCATCCGCTTCGGATAGGGTGCGCTCGTAGGTAAAACCCACATCGGCTCCCCAGCCGGTACCGGCGTTCATGGCGGGCAGCGCGAAGCCGTAGCGGGCGGTGATCTCGTGGATGTCGAGTCGGGCGGTGTCGTGTACCGTGTAGTCCAACGCCGTGATCTGGAACGCCCCGGCGGCATGTCCCATCAGGTATTTCAGCCCCACCCCGGCGCTGAGCAGGCTGAACCCTTCCGCCTTCAGGATATGGGCGTAGTTGAGTCCAGCCTCGGTCCATGCGGCGCCCAGGGCCCGCAAGCGCGTGTCGTTGTACCGGATGCCGTGCTGCGGCGCATAATTCAAGCCTTCATAGATGAAGTTGCCCAGTTCGGGTGAAACCCCGGAAGCGCTCACATGGGCACGGGAGCGAACGCCGATGCCGATGGTCCCTCGTCCCATGGCGACGGAAACGGCCGGCCCGAGCACAGCAGCGGAAACGGTGGCGCGGTGGCTGCGGGCCAGGTCCAGCGAACGCATCACCAAGCGACCCTCGCCTGCCGTAGCGAACCCGGAACCGAATTCGCTCAACAAGGGGTTCGGCCGTCCGGTCCACGCCACCAGGCTGTTCCAGGCGAAGGCATCCACCCCGGCGAGGCGGATGTCCATCCACGGCCACTGTCCGGCCGTACGTGCCGGATTGAGGTAAGCGATATCCGTACCACCGAAGTTGCTGTGCAGCAGGCCGAAGCGCTCCTGGGCGAAGACCGCCGTGTGGAGCAGCAGCAGGCCGGAGAGGAGGCGTGCGCGCATGAGGGGGTCTTCTACGGCAAGGCACCTTCCAAGGTTGACTCGCGGGGCACATGCTCAGAACGCATACATCACCGCCGTCACACTTACCTGTTCAAAACTCGCCGAGTTACCAACACGGCCGGATGCCATCGCCACCTGTTCTTTGTGCTCGTTAAGCGTTGACCCAACGCCTACGGATATCCCTCCATGCGCCTCACCTACTACGGCCAGTCCTGCATCGGCGTGCACACGGCCGGCATGCACCTGCTCTTCGATCCAGCGATCGGGGTGAACCCGCTTGCCCAAGGCAAGGTGGATGTGGGTAGCTTACCGGCGGATGTGGTGCTACTGACCCACGGCCACGGCGATCACGTCTTCGATGCGGAAGCCGTCGTGAAGCGGACAGGCGCCAAGCTCGTGAGCAACTACGAGATCGTGGAATGGTACGCGGCCAAGGGCATCACCACCGGTGTGCACATGAACTTGGGCGGAAGCACCTCCGTGGGTGCGCTGCGGATCAAATACGTGAACGCCATCCACAGCAGCCAGTTGCCCGATGGCAGCTATGGCGGCAGCGCGGGCGGTTTCGTGGTGCAGGGGCCCGAAGGCAACTTCCACCATGCGGGCGACACGGCCCTCACCTTGGACATGCAGCTCTTGAAGCGCTTCGACCTGAAATTCGCGTGCCTACCCATCGGCGACACCTTCACCATGGATGTGGACGATGCCGTGGAAGCCGCGCGCATGATGGGCGTGGAACAGGTCGTAGGTATCCATTACGACAGCTTCCCTCCCATCCGGATCGACCACGACAAAGCCCGTGAGACCTTCCGCAAGGCGGGCCTGACGCTGCATCTACCCGCCATCAACGAAAGCATCGAACTCTAACCGCTGGGCGCATTCGGTTCGCGCCATAACACCAACCCCATGGCCAAGATCATCTCCATCGTGAACCAGAAAGGCGGCGTGGGCAAGACCACAACCGCCATCAACCTGGCCGCCAGCCTGGGCGTGCTGGAACGTCGCACCCTGCTGGTGGATGCCGACCCGCAGGCCAACGCCACCAGCGGTGTGGGCTTCGACCCGCGCAATGTGAAGGCGAGCATCTACGAGTGCATCATCAACAATGCGGCCGCCACCGATGTGATCGTGGGTACGGACAATCCGAACATGGACCTGATGCCGGGCCACATCGACCTGGTGGGTGCCGAGATCGAGATGATCGACATGCGCGACCGCGAGCAACAGTTGAAGAACGTGCTTGAACAGGTACGCGACCAATACGACTTCATCATCATCGACTGCTCGCCCTCCTTGGGCCTGGTCACGGTGAACAGCCTTACGGCTAGCGACAGCGTGATCGTGCCGGTGCAGTGCGAATACTTCGCCTTGGAAGGCTTGGGCAAATTGCTCAACACCATCAAGATCGTGCAACAGCGCCTCAACCCCGAGCTGGTCATCGAAGGCATGTTGCTCACCATGTACGACAGCCGCCTCCGCTTGGCCAACCAGGTGGTGGAAGAGGTGAAGACGCACTTCCAACAGCTCGTGTTCGACACGGTGATCCACCGCAACGTGGCCTTGGGCGAAGCGCCGAGCCATGGTCAGACCATCATCATGCACGACGCCACCAGCAAAGGCGCGGTGAACTACCTGAACCTGGCGCGCGAGATCCTGCAGAAGAACAGCCTCACCCGCATCCCCGATAGTGAGCGCACCATCGCCGTTGAAGCAGAACAATGAGCATGAAGAAGAAAGGCCTGGGCCGCGGATTGAGCGCCCTGTTGGACGATCCGGCTACGGACATCACCACCTCGTCCGGAAACGACCAACCAGCACCGAGCAGTGGTCCCCTGCCCACGCGCGCGTCCAGCCCCATAGGCATGGTGCCCATCGCGCAGATCGAGGCCAACCCCTTCCAGCCGCGCACCCATTTCAGTGAAGAGGCGCTGCTGGAATTGGCGCAGAGCATCAAGGAACTGGGCGTGATCCAGCCCGTGACGCTCCGCAAGATGGGTTACGACCGTTACCAGCTCATCAGCGGCGAACGTCGCTTCCGGGCCTCGCAATTGGCAGGCTTGGAAGAAGTGCCGGCCTATGTGCGGATCGCCAACGATGAGGCCATGCTGGAAATGGCGCTCGTGGAGAACATCCAACGCGAAGAGCTCGATGCCATCGAAGTGGCCATCAGCTTCCAACGCCTGGTGGATGAGGTGAAGTTGACCCAGGAACAACTGAGCGAGAAGGTTGGAAAGGACCGCACCACGGTCACGAACTACCTGCGCTTGTTGCGGTTGCCGCCCGAGATCCAATTGGGTCTGCGCCAACGAGCCATCGGTATGGGCCATGCGCGCGCGCTGATCGCCATCGCCGACCCTGCCAAACAAGTGGAATTGTACCAGCGCATCGTGGCCAGCCAGTTGAGCGTGCGCCAAGTGGAGGAACTCGCCCGTGCAGCAGCGGTGAAGGGTCCGCGTGGTGCTTCTACCGGAAGTCCGGTACGCCCCAACAAGGACCTGAGCAAATTGCTCGCCCAGCATTTCGGCACCCGCGTGGTGGTGAAACAGAACACGGAAGGCAAAGGCCGCATCGAGATCCC
>JAEUTB010000222.1 GCA_016787995.1 Flavobacteriales bacterium
TTTTTCAAGCGGGGCGGCCAACTCCTTCTGGTACTTCAAACCTGCCTTGCGCAAGGCCAGTGCGGTCTGTACAGGCGACGGTATGCTGAAGATCTTTCCGCCCACGTTGAGCAACTCGGTCTCCTTGGGCGTGGTATCCACGGCAAGGGTATCCGTAGCGGTCTGTTGGTCTTCGGTATTGGAGCCTCCACAGGCGGCCAGGAGCAGCCCGAAGCTGAGGCCCAGGGCGATCTTCGATGAGGTTGGCACGGACATGATCAGCGCGGATGGTTTCGATATCCGGGTGTCGAAGGTAGGGGCATCGAAAGGGCGGGTTCCCCTTGTTCCCCAGCAGTTTTCAACAGGGCATCGGTAACCCGGACTTCACCAGCGCTGGAGCCGAGAGCCTTTCACGGCGTACCAGAGGATGAACAGGTAGCATGGCACCATCATCCAATAGGCGCTTTGGTAACCCAAGGGTCCTTCGGCCAACGCCCCATACAGCTTCGGAAGTACGGCCCCGCCCACGATGGCCATGATCAGCAACGCGCTACCCGTAGCGGTCAGTCGGCCAAGGCCATGGATCGCCAGTGGCCAGATCGCCGGCCAGACGAGTGCGTTCGCGAGGCCCAGAAGAGCGATACAGACCACGGTGAGCGGTACGGTGAGATGGATCACCGTGAAGTTCGCCAGGTCGACGAAAGGAACGGTCATAGCCAACTCGGACGGCACCAGCGCAGCGGCTGCCGTGAGCACCACCCCAAGAACGGCCGAGAGCAGGAGGGCTTTCGATTGGGAGATGAACTTGGGTATGGTCAGATTGCCGAAGATGTAAGCGGCGACCATCGCGATCAACGTGAGCGCGGTGAAGTACTTCGTATTCGACAGCGGTATTCCGAGGGATTCCCCATATAGACCGATGGTCTCCCCCGCCATCACCTCTACGCCGACGTAGAGGAAAAGGGCGAAGACGCCGAGCATCAAATAGGGATAGGAGAAAACCGTTCTTGTGGGCGACTCGGCAGCCGCACCATCTTGCTCCACTTCGAGGTCCGGAAGCGGCGAGAACCTGATCCAAAGGCCCAAAGCCACCAACACACCGGTCATCAAGGCATAGGGTAGCATGACGCGCTGCGCTAGTTCATCAAGCCGTACGGATCGGGCAATAGGGTCCATCAAGGTCAGATCGGCCGTGAGCTGGTCAGCATCGTTCAGGACCACCGCCGATAGTATGATGGGAGCAAGAACACCTGCGAGCTTGTTGCAGATGCCCATGATACTGATCCGCGCTGCCGCACTTTCGATGGGGCCGACCACCGTGATGTATGGATTGCTCGCCGTCTGCAGCAAGGCAAGGCCAGTTCCGATGATGAAAAGGCCGATCAGGAAAAGAGCGTAGGACCTTGCCATAGCGGCCGGCAGGAAAAGCAAGCTGCCCAAAGCCATTACGAATAGGCCGAGCATCATGCCCTTCTTCATCCCGGTGCGCTGCAGGATGTATGATGATGGCAGCGCCAGGAAGAAATAGGAGATGTAGAACGCGACCGGTATCCAAAGCGCCTGGCTCGTGGTCAACTCACACGCGATCTTGAGGTACAGGATCAGAGTCCCGTTCAACCAGGTGACGAACCCGAAGATGAAGAATAGCGCACCGAGGATGAAGACCGCAGCGCTGGTGTTGGTGGAGCGGGACATGGGGTGAAAGTAGAGGCGCCCAAGCACACCCTACCTCCTACCCTGCCTACCTCGTGAACAACGCCCTGTGGAACGGCAATCGGTTCACCAATTCAGCTCATGCTTGTAATAGCGGGGAAAGCGGATGCTCTTCCGCACCTGCTCGTAGTACTTGTGCCACAACGGGGTGGAAAGGTCATAAACATCCTTCTCCACTGCGGGCTCACCGGATACCGGAATACGGCGCGCCTTGGCCGCCGCATGGTCGAACACCCTCTGCTTGCGCTTCATGCCAATAAGACAAGCAGCTCCCCCGGAATGTTGCCCACCGTTCCTCGTTCGATGAGGTCTACTACTTCCGTGGATGCTACCGATGATCCTTTCATCGATCACCTTTGTGGCTTCAGCGAAGCCCGTGTACGTCGAAGTCATCCTACCTCTGGCCGTTCCCGGCACGTTCACCTATACCGTCCCCGAAGGCTTGGAGGTGGTGCCAGGGATGCGCGTGGCCGTGCCCTTTGGTAGGGGCAGAAAGCTCTACGGCGCGTTGGTACGGCGAACGCACCACGAAGACCCGCTGCACCGTAAGCCCCGTCCCATCCTCTCCGTATTGGATGCGGCCCCGATCGTGCGGATCGAACAGCTCGAACTCTGGGACCGGATAGCCGAATACTACATGTGCACCGTCGGCGAGGTGCTCATCGCCGCCTTGCCTGGGCAACTCTCCCTTTCCAGCGAAACGCGCTTGGTCGCGGGGCCGATGGTGGAGTCCTTCATACCCGGTCAGGAACGCGCGGTCTTCCTCTTGAACGCTTTGGAGGATGGCCAAGTGGTGACCTTGGAACAAGCCGGCGAACTCCTTGGTCTGAAGGACCCACTACCGGCAGTGAAACGGCTCATGGAGCAAGGCGCGTTGTTGCTGGAAGAGCAACTGAAGCAGGATTGGAAGCCGCGCATGGCCACCTACATCCGACTAAGCGCGGAGAACGCCACGGAAGAAGCCCTGCATGCCTGGTTCGACCGCTTGGAGAGAGCGCCCAAGCAATTGCACGTGCTGATGCGCTTCGTGGAACTGAGCCAATGTCTGACAGACCGCCCCAAGGAAGTGGAACGAGCGAAACTCGTGCATGCAAGCGATAGCTCCACCGCCGCGGTTGAGCAACTGGTGAAGAAGGGGCTTTTCGAGCGGTACGAGCGCGAGGAAGGAAGACCGGATCCCAGCGCCACCTCCACTCCGCCTCCAGTGCTATCGGCCGCGCAACAGGAAGCGTTGACCGCAGTGAAACAAGCTTTCGAAAAGCAAGACGTGGTACTCCTGCGGGGTGTCACCTCCAGCGGAAAAACGGAATTGTACACCACCTTGATCACCGAAGCGTTGGCGCGCGGGGAGCAAGTCCTGTACTTGTTGCCGGAGATCGCACTGACCACCCAGATCATCGCTCGACTGCGCGCGCGGTTCGCGGACGACATAGCGGTATTCCATTCGCGCATGGCCCAACACGAACGCACCGCTCTGTGGATGCGTTGTGTCGGCGAGGGTTCACCACGGGTCATCGTTGGTGCGCGTTCCGCCTTGTTCCTGCCGTTCGTCAAGCTCGGTCTTGTGGTGGTGGACGAAGAGCACGACCCGAGCTACAAGCAACACGAACCCGCCCCACGCTATCATGCGCGCGACATGGCCATCGTGCTTGCCGGGCTGCATCACGCCAAGGTCTTACTCGGCTCGGCCACACCGAGCATGGAAAGCCTGCAAAACGCACGCCAAGGAAAGTACGGGTCGGTGGAACTACTGGTGCGTTTCGGTGATGTACGTATGCCCGTGATCACCCGCGTGGATCTGCGCGATGCGGCACGGAGGAAACTCATGCGCGGCCACTTCACCTCCACCTTGATCGAACACATCCAACAAGCACTCGACAAGCGCGAGCAAGTGATCGTGTTCCAGAACCGACGAGGATACGTCCCTGTTTGGCAGTGCAGCTCTTGCGGCTGGGTGCCTCAATGCGACCAATGCGATGTGAGCCTGACCTACCACAAGTTCCAGCACCAACTGCGGTGCCACTACTGCGGAAGGCACTATGCACCACCCACCAAGTGTGAACAATGCGGCAGCCCGCGGTTGCAGATGCTCGGCTTCGGGACGGAGAAGATCGAAGAGGAACTGGCCGAGTTCTTCCCCACCGCCCGCATCGCTCGGATGGACCAGGACACCACCCGGGGTAAGAACGCACTGGACCGGATCCTTACCGCTTTCGGCCAAGGTGCGGTCGATGTGCTGGTGGGTACCCAAATGGTGACCAAAGGCCTCGACTTCGACCACGTGAGCACAGTGGCCATCCTGAACGCGGACAACCTCATGCGTTTCCCCGACTTCAGAGCGCACGAGCGCGCGTTCCAGTTGATGGCACAAGTAGCGGGCCGATCGGGACGCAGGAAAACAGCGGGCACGGTCATCATACAAGCGCAAGAGATCCAGCATCCGATCCTAGAACTAGTGGTGGGGCACGACGTGGAAGGCATGTACCAGCGCGAATTGGAGCACCGCCGGTCGCATGGCTACCCGCCGTTCATGCGGTTGGTGCAACTCACCTTGAAGCACCGCTCGGAAGAACGGGTGGCTCGCACGGCCCAGCATCTGGCCACGGCCCTTCGTCCGCGGTTCGGTGACTTGGTGCTCGGGCCGGAGATCCCCGTGGTATCACGGATCCGGGACAAACACCTCCGCCGACTGCTGGTGAAACTCGCCCGGTCGAGCTACCGAACGGACAAGGAATTCCTCCGCGATACCATCGACCGGGTCTTCGGCGCTTCGGAGCACGGTTCGGTCCAACTCGTCACCGATGTGGACCCGATCTGATCATCCGCGACATCCATCACGAACTTGAACAACGACCCGTGACCAGTTCTGCAAGCGGAGCGAGCATGAAGCGATGGGAACCCTTGGTGTCCACGCTCTTCATCTTGGGCTGTATCCTCACCTCCATCGTCCTGGTAGGGCGTTTGGATATCGGACTATACGATGAGACGGCGTATCTGCAACGCGGCGCTTGGATCGACAAGCAAGGGTTGCCAACAGCGGACATGGCACCCTTGTACTCGTTGTGGTACCGTTCGCTCCAGTTCATCATAAGTGACCCGATCCAACGCTACTTCGTGAACTATGCGTTCACCATGGCCGCTCTACCCGTGCTGGCCTTCACCCTGCTGCGGGTCTCGCGCGTTGCCTTGGTACCAAGTCTGGTCGTTGGTGTCTTCGTGTTGCTCTCCGAT
This sequence comes from Flavobacteriales bacterium, assembly GCA_016787995.1. Classification (GTDB taxonomy): domain Bacteria; phylum Bacteroidota; class Bacteroidia; order Flavobacteriales_F; family PHOS-HE28; genus PHOS-HE28. Next base: position 4,924 of record JAEUTB010000222.1, read on the forward strand.
CTGAACGTGCTCAATTGGCCCAGGGTATCGGTCTTCGCCTTGATCATCCTGCTCATCGGCCTCATCTTCTTCCTCCGCAGCGAACGCCGGGACGGTGGTTGGTTCGCCATCACAGCAACAACGGCAGTCGTACTGTTCATCCGGCCCGAGTTCGCGCTCAGTCTGCTCGTGCTCTTGGCGCTTTGGCTCTTCGACCTGGTTCGCCGCAAGCGCAGAGGAGGGCTGATCACTTGGTCGTATCCATTGGCGGCGTTGGTCCTGATCGTAGCACTCTTCGCTAGGCTCGGCAACCCGTTCGCGAACGGTCGCAGCATGGTCGCGTTCGGGCAGCACTACGCGTTGAATGTGATCGATGCTGGTGAAGCGCATGTGGACCCCTGGACGAATTGGGAGACCATCGCACAGGACGACCTGGGGACGACCGAGAGCTTGACAACGGCTTTGCGGAACGCACCCGACCGCGTTTTCTGGCATGTGCAGCGGAACCTATCCCAAGCGTTACCCACTTGGGGGCGCATGTACTTGCCTGCTGGAGCACGGATGACCTGGTGTGGATGGGTGTTGCTGATCATAGCGTCCACCGCTCTGCTGTTCTTGATCCATCGAGGTCGGAGGATACCGAACGATGCGTTGAGGAGGGTCTTGCCGGCGGTGGGCGCACTCTGCCTGCCAGCGCTCCTTTCCGCGATCGTGATCCACCCGCGAGAGCACTACCTCATCTTTCCAGCACTGCTGTTACTGCTCTTGCTATTAACCTCGGCCTACCGTTCTACCCTTACTCGAACGAGTGGAATAGTGGCATGGGTCCCCGGCATGGCCGCGATCCTCCTGATCGGGTTACACCTTGATATGCCGGTGGCTCCACAAGGGCGTCCGACCCTGGCCACGATCCATACGCTTCGCTTGATCCCCAGCACCCGACCCATGGTCATTCTTGAAGCCGATGGTGGATATGATGCCTACCTACCTCCAAGCACAAAACGGATCAAGGCCCAAGCGACCACGAGCGGTTTTTCTGACCTATTGAACGACAGCGCGGTGAATATCATCGTGAGCTCACCGCGGTTGGAGCGCGACCACCGGTTCCTTAACGACCCGACATGGCGGCAATTCCTGGATGGTGGATACCGCAGCGCTTTCAACGAAGTAGCCGTAGAGGGCACCACCACACGGCTTTTCGTTCTGCGCTCGATCCTTGCGGATCAACCCTGATCCGGGACCAAGGCTAGCAACGCATTCCAAAGTGATGCCTCAGGTGCAGGTGCATCCACCACCACGTCCTCGCCGGTGCTTGGCATTCGAAAAGCGATGGAGCGCGCATGTAGAGCGATGCTCCGGTCCTTTTCGCCTCGTCGCGCACCATACTTCACGTCGCCCTTGATCGGCCAGCCCGCCGCACCGAGTTGTGCCCGGATCTGGTGGAAGGCTCCTCCTTCTGGCACGACATCCACTAAGGTGTAGCGGTCACCTTTGGCAATGGGCAGAACGCTCAATCGAGCCTTGACCATGGCGCCATCCGTGAGCACCACACGAGCCTTCCGCGCGCGACCATCGCGTTGGATCGACCCTTCCAGGGTGATCGGAGCAGCGACCTCTCCTTCCACGATGGCCCAATAGACCTTGCGAACACTCCTCTGCCTGAACTGCTCATTGATGTGCTCGGCAGCTGGGGAAGAACGCGCCACCAGGACCACTCCGCTCACTGGCCTGTCCAAACGATGGGTCACGAAGAACCGTTGACCGTTGAACTGAGCCTGGAGAAGGCTAATCAGGTCCGCATCACCGGTGGGATCGGGTTGTACCGGGATACCGGAGGGTTTCCAAACCGCAAGCAGATCGTCATGGGACCAAAGGATGCGCAAGGGCACCATGGCTCAGTACTGCTCGTCCGCGTTCGGGAAATCCAGTGAGCGCACATCCGCGATATAGGAGGTGACCGCCCCGGTGATCACATCATGAAGATCGGCATACCGGCGTAGGAAGCGCGGATTGAACTCCTTGTTGATGCCGAGCATATCATGCAGCACGAGCACTTGCCCATCCACCCCATTGCCGGCACCGATACCGATCACGGGTATGCTCACACTTGCGGCCACTTCGCGTGCCAGTTGAGCCGGTATCTTCTCAAGCACGATGGCGAAACATCCGGCTTCTTCCAGCAAGCGCGCATCGGACCGCAGGCGTTCAGCCTCTTCCTGTTCCTTGGCACGGACCACATACGTACCGAACTTGTAGATGCTTTGAGGAGTGAGTCCCAAGTGCCCCATCACCGGGATACCCGCTGTGAGGATGCGCTCGATGGAGGTGATCACTTCTTTACCCCCTTCGAGCTTCACGGCGTGCGCACCGCTTTCCTTCATGATGCGGATGGCCGAATTCAAGGCCCCTTTGGAGTTGCCTTGGTAGGTGCCGAAGGGCAGGTCCACCACGATGAGCGCCCGTGCACAGCCGCGTACCACCGCCGAAGCATGGTAGATCATCTGATCCAAGGTGATGGGCAAGGTAGTCTCATGGCCAGCCATCACGTTACTGGCGCTATCCCCTACCAGGATCACGTCCACTCCGGCTCCATCCACCAAGCGGGCCAATGAATAGTCGTACGCAGTAAGCATGGCGATACGTTGGCCCTTGGCCTTCATCTCCTGAAGGGTGTGGGTGGTCACGCGCTTCGGGTTCGCAGTTCCGGTGCTCATGCGGTAAAACTACGCGGAAGCGCGAAGACGGTTCGGAGGAGAATGGCCAGCCGGGAGGCCCAGGATCGGAGGAACGGTCGGCATGGCCGGTCCAACGGCGACCCTGGCGGTGGCCACCACCTATCTTTGGCGCTCGGCATTCGGCCAACCCATGCAACGAACCGCAACATTCCTCGCCTTTTGCGCCTTACTCTCAGCTTGTAGCACCGAGTTGGAGATCAACGCACCGTATAAGAACATCACGGTGGTGGAAGGGCTGCTGAACATGCGCGACAGCATCAATTTCATCAAGATCAACAAGGGTTTCCTTGGCGAAGGCGATGCCTTGGTCTATGCCCAGATCCCCGACTCCAACGAGTGGAGCAGCGATGCGATCGAATACGCCCGGGTGGTACGTCGGCGGAATGGTCAAGTCCTGGGTACCTACGAACTGCGCGACACCATCCTCAACGATCGGGAGCCAGGCACTTTCTATGCACCCACCCAACGCCTGTACTACTTCGTCACCGACTATCGTGTGCTCGAACAGATCAGTGGGCAGTTCGTACCCGTCTATCTGGATGAAGCAAGTGACTATTCGGTGGAGTTGAAGATCAAGGGCGAGGAGATCAGCGCTACCACCAACATCGTGAACGACTTCAGCATACAGGCTGCGGACCAAAGCACGGAAGGGAATCAGGTCATCAATCTCCTTGCGGGTTCGGACTATACTTCGTTCGAGCTGAATTGGGACGCCGGCCTGAACGGGAAGCGGTATGTGGCCGACTACCGGTTCAACTATCGGGAGGTGCGGAATGGTGAGGTGGGAGAATTGAAGACCATCACCAAACGCATGGCCACCGTGGTGCGCATCGGCACCACCCCTGGCGAGGACATGAGCGCCACCATCGATGGACAGCGCTTCTTCGAGGATCTGGCCGCAGCCATCCCGAATGACCCATCCGTGGAACGCAGGATCTTCCTGGGCATCGACTTCATCATTTCGGTGGCCAACGACGAGTTCCACACCTTCCTGACATTGACCGAACCGGTATCCGGCATCATCGAGGATCGACCTGCCTATTCGAACATCGTGAACGGTTATGGGATCTTCGGTAGCCGTTATGTGAAGCAGATCATCGGCAAACGCCTGGGCTCCACCTCCTTGAACTTCCTGGCCGATAGCGACCTGTTGGCCAACCGCAGGTTCTGTTCAGGCATGCCACTGGACGTGCTAAGTCCGAATTATTGCCCCTGACGATCTGTCCATTTGGCAGTTCCAGAGCCCGCTCCGCCAGCGGGCTTTGTCCTTCTTGTCAGCATCGATCGGCAGAAAGACGCATGGCACGGACATTGACCACGGCGGGCGTCGGCCATAACGGTATAGGTCGATGAACAACCAATAGCATGAGCAAGATCATCGGGATCGACCTGGGGACCACCAACAGTTGCGTAGCCGTAATGGAAGGCAACGAGCCGGTGGTGATCGCCAACAGCGAGGGAAAGCGGACCACCCCCAGTGTGGTGGCTTTCGTGGAAGGTGGTGAACGCAAAGTGGGCGACCCTGCCAAG
>JAEUTB010000052.1 GCA_016787995.1 Flavobacteriales bacterium
TCGCGGCCGTTCAGGTTGTGGTTCACGATCAGGTTCGTGTTGTCGAAGGTGAACATCTGCGGCGCCCACTGGTCCTTGAAACCGGTGGTCATGTAAAGCGCGAAGGGTTCCTTCTCGTTCGCGCGGTAGTAGATGTTCGTATTCACACCGTCGGTCTTCGTCGCCATGCGGATCACTCCGTTGTGGTCGGTGATCCACCCTTCGAAGTTCTCCTTGCTGTTATCGTACATGGCTTTGCGTTCGCCGGTGACGATGTTCACCAGGTAGGGGTCGAACACCTGCGGATTGCGCTCATTCATCTGCACCATCACGCTCTGCTCCATGCCGGCCACCTTGTCCAGATCGTCCAGCACTCCGGCACGCACACCTTTCTCCGGCGTGAGGGCTTTCACGTCCTTGCCATCGATGCTGGCGCTGAACACGATGAAGTTCTCGTCGCCGTTGATATCGCGGCTGTAGAGGATCCGGTCGCCTTTCCAGAAATAACCGCCCACGTCGCGGATGGTGTCGGCCGTCACCTGCACGGCGGTGCTGTCACCGACTTTCTGCACGAAGATGTTCATGCGGTTCTTCCACGGCGCACGGTAGCTGATGTACTGCCCGTCGGGACTAATGCGGAAGCTGGCCTTCTCCGGGTTCTTGAAGAGGTCCTGCATGGGAATGGTCGGCGGTGGCGTCATTTCTGCCTGTTTGGCCTCCTGCTTGCCGCTGCCACATGCGCTAAGCAGCATGGTGCCGGCCAGCATAGTGGCTAGTCCGAGGGTCCGATCGAGGGTTGGGGTCATTTTTCTGGTTTTGTTCCGAGGTGCAAAGGTGTGATCCGCAGGTGATCATCCGACCGGGGATCCATGGACGGTTGGACGAATGGATGAGTTGCCGGTCACTCACCTGCTGAACCGGTAAACCCAGACTTTGTGGTCCGCTTGGGTGGAGTCGACCACGGGGAGCGTGCTGCTCATTTCCCAGCGCCAGCTCCGGTCCAGGTCCGTAAGGTCGCCAGAGGCATCCACCACCACGACCGGGTCGACACTAGGGGGGGCGGTCTTCCGATCAGCTCCGTTCAGCTTTGCGTTCTGGTCCTTCCGCAGTTGGTCCAGGTCTTCCACCGCCAGATAGTTGAGCCAATACCAAGCCGGTACGACGATCAACTCACAGCCTTCCCCACACCAGTCGCGCACCTGTTCCGCTAGGTGTGCGGGCTGCCGAACGCTTGGTTTCCAGGGCGTGAAGGTGAAGAGCATGCCCAGGACCGGGACGCTCGCCATGAGGTGACCGATCCTGTGCTTGGGCAGGAGCGTATCCGCCGAAATGGCCACCGCAAGGGCGAAACCCGGTGCGGCGAAGACCAGGTAACGATCCAGGAACATCGGAACCACGAAGGAGATCAGGAACATGCCGAAAAGTGGCACCACTGACCAAAGCAGTGCGAACCGAGAGGCGAGCGATCGAAGCTTGTCCTTCCACGCGGCCGCCACGATCAACGCGACGAATAGAATGACCAGGACCGGTTGGTTGCTCCAGCGCCACAACATGTTGTAGAGCTCTTCGGCTACCGGGGGCTCCAGCCATGTGCCTTTTCCAACGCTTTGCCCAATTCTGTGGAAGAAGAGCCGGAGGTACGGGGTGAAACAGAGCAGGGTGATACCAACGCCCACGGTGAATTTCCGCCGCAGATGGCGCAGCTCGGGCAAGGTGAAGACGAGCAGGAATTCGAGGCCGATCACCAGCCAACCGAAAAAATGGGTGTAGACCAAGACCGTATTCAAGGCCGACAGACCGAACAGTGCGCGCAGAACATTGGCTGGCAGGTCCTTGGCCCGTACGAGCAGCCATAGACTGGTGACAGTGAGCACAGTGAACAAGGCATAGGCCCGCACCTCATGGGCATACCCATAATGGTAGTTGTTGAAGGTGAAGAGGAGCGCGGCCAGGATCGCGGTACGCCGCCTACTGAGGCGTTGCGCCAGCAGGTAAAGCGGCCACACCACCAAAGCGCTGAAGACCGCAGCTGGTACACGCAGCCAAGCCGCCTCGAAAGGTGTGATCCAACTCCAGACCTTGATGAGCAGGAAGTACAACGGGGGATTGTTCTCCGCCGCCAGCATGGGCCACAAGGCGCTCCAAGGCTGTTGGCTCCAATACACGGTGAAGGGCTCGTCGTTGAAGAGCACGTTCACCCCCAACCAACTGCACTTCAAGGCGAGGTTCAGCAGCAAGAGGGCTGCCAAGAGGAGGCGGTCGGTGCGTTCAGCAGGCACGGGGCGAAGCTATCCGCCTGCGGCGAAACGCTTGTACATCACGAAGTGGCCTCCGATGCCGGGAATGTCGAATTCGGGACCTTCCTTGATCAAGCCTTCGCGTTCGTAGAACCCGACCGCCTTCACACGGGCGTTGCACCAGAGCAGATCCGCGTGCTGGCTGCG
>JAEUTB010000121.1 GCA_016787995.1 Flavobacteriales bacterium
TCGACGCTGGATCCAAGGTGCCGTACCTTTGGAAATGCCGAGCCGTTGGGGTTTCAGGCAACCTTGTGCATGCGGATCGCATCATCTACACGGATGACCATGACGGACGAACGGCTGGTGGAAGGCTGCTTGAAGGGGGACCCCTCGGCACAAAAGGCCTTGTACCAGTTGTACGCCAGGAAGATGATGAGCATCTGCATGCGCTACGCCAACAACCGTGATCAGGCACAGGACATCCTCCAGGATGGCTTCGTGAAGGTGTTCCAGAAGATGGATCACTACCGGGGCGACGGGCCGTTGGGCGGTTGGATCGCACGCACCATGGTGAACACCGCTTTGGACCATATCCGCCGGAACAAGCCATACGACCAAAGCCTGGACCTCACCGACGCGGAGCACCTGCACAGCGAGGACGAGCACGTGCTGTCCGGAATGAGCACCGATGAGCTGATGGCCTTGATCCAAGCGCTCCCCACGGGCTACCGCACGGTGTTCAACCTGTTCGTGATCGAAGGATACCCGCACAAGGACATCGCCGACATGCTGGGCATCTCGGAGAACACCTCCAAATCGCAATTCATGAAAGCGCGGGCCTACCTGCGCAAGCTGCTGCCCAAAGAGGTGGTGGCCCAATTCGGACATGTCCATGAAGGATAGTATGAACACCCTCTTCCAGCAGCGTTTCCAGGGCCACGAGGCCCCGGTGGACGCGGGTGTTTGGGAGGGCATCCAGCAGCAACTGATCGCAGCGGCACCTGCGGCTGACGCGGTCAATGACCTGTTCAGGGAAAGATTCCAAGGCCATGAAACACCAGTGGACCCCTCCGCATGGGCGAACATCAGTGGCCAATTGGGCCATTCAGCAGCTGCCGGCGGTGTAGGTTCGGCCTGGGCATGGGTAGCGGCGGGTGTGGCTGCGGTGGTCGTTACTACGGCCGCGGTGCTTTGGGAACCCGTTCAGAACAACGCTCAGCAAGCGGTCGCTGAGGTCGAGCAGACGAACTCCGTTCCAGCGGCGACGACCCAACCCGTAGTGGCCGATCGAGTAGAAGTACCGGTTACCGCACCGGCTGCCTCGGAGAAAGCCCCCGCACCGAAGGTCAGCAGGATCAAGCAAGCTGCGCCGCAGCAGAAACCCAACGAAGACCGGGCTCAGGCGGTAGAACCAGCCTCGCCACCGGCCTCGGAACAGCTCCCGCCGCCGCTTGCCATCGATGGACCAGGAACGGAAAAAGATGGTCCGGCGGTGGTATCGGAGATCATAACCGTTTTGGAAGAGCAGGTGAAGCAGCAGCCCCTCACTGCGGAACCAGAGCCCGGCAGCGCTTCCAAGCCAGCGAACACGACGAGATCTAATACTGAAGTTTCCCTCAATGGCGATCCATCGGGCGAGACCATCGAAACGACTACTTCACCGGCCCTTCCTAAGTTGTTCATGCCCAACACCTTCACCCCGAATGGCGATGGTGTGAACGACACCTACATGGTGGACGGTGCATCGTACGCTGCCCTCTTCGTACGCGTCTACTCCCTAAAGTCTAACGCCTTGGTATTCAGCACGAACAGTGGTGAACCATGGACCGGGGACGGTTGTGAGGATGGCATGTACATGGTGGCGGTCGAGGCCCACACGGCTCAAGGCCGCACCACCACCGAAGGCAAGGTGGTTTGGCTCAACAGGAATCGGATCAATTGAGATCCTTTCCACAACGGTTAAGAACGTATGTTTGATCCCCTTCAGAAAAGGACTTCCCGAACGCCCATGAACGGCCACTTA
>JAEUTB010000134.1 GCA_016787995.1 Flavobacteriales bacterium
GCTGTTCACGATGTAGGGTGCTTGTCCGAACATCGGCGTCTTGTAGTCCACACGTTGGTCGTCCAGGATCACGAAGAGTTCGCTTTCCGAATCCATCACCGTCAGGTTCCCGCGCCATTCCAAGGGCTTCAAGAGCTTCACGCGACCTTCCAGCTCTGCACCGATCACCCGTGAACGTGCTGCGTTCCTCCAGGTGAATCCGCCTTGTGCGGTCTGGAGCAACTCGATATGGTTGCGGAAGTCCTTGTAGAAGCCGCTCAATGAGATGTTATCGCCACTGCTGAAATACCGCTCCAAACGGAGGTCATAGTTGTCCACCGAGGTCATCTTCAACTCGGGGTTGCCATACACCGGTGCTTGCAAGAGGTAGTCGTAATACTGGACCACCGAGAATTCGCGGAAACTCGGGCGGCTCAGCGAACGGAAGTATGATGCCCGCAAGTTCATCGATTTGTCCTCCCCATCATTGAGCTTCCAGATCAGGTTCAGACTCGGGAGAAGGTCCCACTGTTCGATCGTTCCCGGTATTGCAGGTTTCGGTTCGGGTGAGCTGGAGCCACCCACACTCAGGTCACCCACCGTGCCACGACTGGGATCGTCCGGCGCGAGGCCGTCCACATAGTACTGGTAGATGTCACTCAGCAAGGAAGTGTATTCGGCGCGCAAGCCACCGGCCATCCGGAAGCGTTTGGTGATCGCGTAGTCGGCCATCAAGTAGCCCGCACTCACGTTCAGAATGCCGATGTCGTTGTCCTTGAACGAACCGAACGGCGCATACATGCTGGTGAACCTTCCATCGGGCCGCATCGTGAACCGACCAGGTTCCTCCCATTGGGCGGGGCCGGGTGCGCCCATCACCACGTAGTATTTCTGGTCGTTCCGGCGCTCATTGGTCCTGTATGAACCGCCGAACTTCAAGGTGCGTTGTTTACCGGGTTCGTCCAGCGGTAGTTCGAAACCGAGCCTGCCGTCCATGACCTGCTCGTTCAGGAAACGGTAGATGCGACCAGGCGGACGTAGCGCACCATCCACATCGGTGATGGGCTGCCCATCCGGGGGCTTCACGTATTGCACCACCATCAGGTCCAGGAGGTCGCGCTCCCCATCGGAATACGACACATCGGCGTTCACCGTGAGTTGGATCGCAGGGATGAAATGCTTCGACCCGTATTGGAACACCCACAACTCACGCTGCTCCCAGAATTGCTCCTCGGAGATGAACGTTTCACCGCTGACCGTGGGATCAAGGAAGGTGAGGTATCGGGCGTTGTTCTGCCCAAGCACGTTCCCCATCGCGAGCAGCGAGAAACTGTTGTTCCTGTTCAGTTTGAAGGACAGATTGCCCAGCGCGTTATAACCTGCGGATACCACGCTCACCCGTTGCTCTCCCTTGCGGTTGAAGGTGTCTCCTAGATCCTCGTCCTCGAAACGCTCGATGGTCCGTAGCACCGTGGAATGCTCATCGTTCTGCGTTTCCGTGGCGTAGCGAAGACCGAAGAGGTAACCGAGCTGCTTCGGCGTCTTGGCTTTCTTGAAGAGGTCCACTTGGTTGCCGATGGTGAAGGATAGGTTGTAGTTCGGACTGCCTTTCGCCGTGCCGACCCGCCAGCGTGTATTGTCCCAGGCCGTGTTCAGGGAGGCCAATTCGGCATTCACCTGTGGGGAGAAATACGCGAGGTCATAGGTGCTGTTGTAGGTATTGACCGCCGCGGCCACGGCGTTCTGGTCCAACACGAGAGCAGGTGCGAGTAGTCCCAATTCGGCGAGGGCTACGGACTGCAACGTGTTGCCTGCGGACATCGTCGTGGTGTTGAAGCCAGGGGTGGTTCCGGTGATCCCGTACCGGGTCAATGCACCTCCGATCCCAAGCAGACCGAGTTGTTGATAGAGCGAAGGGTTCTGGAATACCGGATAATCCTCTACCGCTTCGGGTACACCATCTGGTATCCCGCGTAGACCGTCATCCCGGCCCAACCAGTCCGTACTGCTCGTGCCTGCGCTTACGATGTCCTTGAAACTGCTGTTCGGATTGTAGCCCACGGTGGTGGCCACGCTCACGGTGAGCCGCTGTGGGTAGTCACTCGTGTTCATGCTCAAGTAGGCGCCGGCCCAATCACCTGGCAGGTCCGGTGTCAGGGTCTTCGTGATCACGATGTTGTCCATCAACCCGGTCGGGAAGAGGTCCAGTCGTAAGTTGTTGGTGAACGGATCCAACGTGGGTACCCGACCGCCGTTGATCCCCGTGACCAGGTACCGGTCGGCTAGGCCGCGTACGGTGACGAACGCACCCACCGTGCTCACCCCGCTGATCCGCCGCACGGCAGCTGCAGCGTCGGCATCGCCCGTCTTCAACATCACATCGCGCGAGATGAAGTCCAAGGCCGTGGCCGAGTTGATCTTCATCCGATCGAGGTAAACATCACTGCCGCGACGCGCCTTGCCTTCCACCTCGAAGGTCTTCAACTCCACGCTGTTGTCCTTCAATACCACGTCGAGGATGACCACACTGGTCTGTGGCTGCACCACATGCTCTTGAGGCGCAAGGCCGATGAAGGAATACACCAGCGTTACGGCGGTGGTGCGGTCCAACTGAAGCGAGTACAGACCATCAAGATCGGTGATGGTGCCAACCCCTGGCATATCCTTCACCACCACATTGGCGCCGATCACCGTGGCGCCGGTCTGGTCGGTCACCCGACCGCGAATGGTGAGCTGCGCCGAAAGACCGAAGGAAACAAGCCCCAAGGCCAGCGCGACAAGGGTTCTATGGAGGGAGCACATCGGGCCGCAAAACTTGGTCTTCAGACCTAGCCTCGCGTTAGGCGCCGTTCACCATTGATCTACCTTTCATGTGCGGGGATGCCCATACAACAGCACCATGGATCAATGGAACAAGGATATAATGTATCCATTCCGTTATGTCGGCACCACTAACGCACGAAGCCCTGACCAAAAGGCCAGAGCTTCGTGTTGCGTCTTTAGTTCGGGTCGTGTTCGGCTGTAGTTAGCCGCTCTAGCGCTCAATGAGCACCTTCTGCTGATGGACGGTTCCACCGGCTCCATCGACGATCCGGGCCACGTACATTCCGGGGCTCAGGCTGCTGATGTTCATGCGTGCAGCGGCGGGTATCGATAATGCCACGCGGCCATCCGTACTATGGAGCTCCAATGTGGCATCGGGGTGATGACCGCTCAGGGAGAGGACGTCGGATGCCGGGTTCGGGTACAGCTGTACGGTAGGGCGTTCGGAATGGTCGATAGCCGTGGATGTGTTCAGGGTGTAGAGCTCCTGACCAACACTACTGGTATAGTTCGCGCGGAAGAACAACTGGCCATCACAGCTCCGCAGCGGACCTGAAAGGTCCAGTGGCTGGGCCACATCACTGCCCGGTACCAGGATCTCCTGCGTGCCTTCGGCCGTGCCATCGGTGCGCCAAAGCTGCCGCGAGGTTCCGTTGTACCCGGTGAAGTACAATCCACCAGCGTGACTGCACAGGTTCTCGGCAAGGCTGTAGCCATTCGTAGGTATGGGAAGCTGCACCGTGCCTTCCGTGGTGCCGTCGCTCGTCCAGATGTAGTTGCCCGAGAAGTTGAACCCGCGTAGATAGACCGCTCCGTTGTGCTCGGTCAAGAACGATGGCAAACTGCTGTTGCTCCCCGGGTAGAGGTCCCTTACCAGGCCCGTACCGGCTTCGGTACCATCGGTCGCCCACAACTCATCGCCAGTGGCGCTCGTGCCCGCGCGGAAGAACACGAGCCCGCCGGCCGCGGTGAAGTTCGATGGGTTGGTGCCTGAGCTACCGGGGCCTGGTATGGTCTCCGCGATCATGTGCGTGCCCGCTATCGTTCCATCGCTGATCCACGGCTCAGTACCGTTGGTGCCGTCCGATGCGCTGAAGTATATCTTGCCGTCATGGGCCATCGGGTTCTGGAAGCCGCTGTTCATGGTCCCAGGATGGATGTCCATGAATAGCTGGGTCCCGCCAGGAGTGCCATTGGTGCTCCAGAGTTCGCGACCCGTGGTCGTCTCGTGGCCTCGGAAGAAGATGCGGTCACCCAACGGCACGAAGGAGATCCACTCCAGCAAACCAGGCACATCGGCCAAGGTCAGCGCGAGTTCTGTTCCATTCTCTGTTCCATCGGTCCGCCATAGCCGTACGCCGTTCGACAGGTCGTTCGTGGTGAAGTAGATGGATCCGTTCACCGCCATGAAGTCCTTTGGAAAGGACCCATCGGCACCGGGCTGCAGATCCTTCACCATCACCGTTCCGTTCGTGGTGCCATCGGACTTCCAGATCTCGGCTCCATGTACGCCGTCACTCGCTTGGAAGTAGACCGTGCCATCGATACACGTCAGGTGTGCGACGTTGGAAGCACCGCTCGGGTTGATGTCCTTGAGGAGCGTAGGGGTCTGGGCCATGGATGGCATGATCGATCCGCCGGCGCCGAGCAGTAGGGAGAGTAGGGTTGAACGCATAGGGTTTTTCGGTTGGTGTACCCTCCATCGGCGTTCAGCCGGAATGTGAACGATCAGGATGGTCCCAGAAGCACCCCCACGTTGTTGCCGCATCCATGCCGGAAAGTCGGGGGGCTTCTTGTGTTCACATTCCACCGCCCTCCTCGATAGTGTCCTTGGAAGGCGGTCCAGACCGATCGCCGTTGCCCAGAACATGCGCTCGAACGACCGATCTCCGTATTATCGTGCTCCGCTTCGCTCTCCCCGTGCAAGCCAAAGCCGATATCACCGCTCCACCCGCCTGGGTGTCGGGTCTTCAGCGGAACGACCCGAAGACCGTGCGCCTGCTCTACAAGGAGCACTTCACAGCGGTGAAGCACTACGTGTTGAAGAACAGCGGCACCTCCAGCGATGCCGAGGATATCTTCCAGGAAGCGCTCACCGTGCTCTGGCTGAAGGTGAAGGAGGGTTCCGTGCAGGAAACCTCCGAGCCTGGCGCTTTCCTCTTCAGGGTGGCGAAGTACAAATGGCTCGATGTGGTGCGGTCGGCCGCGCATAAGCACATGAGGGTACTACACGATGATCGACAGACGGACGTTCGTGCGGAAGTGCAGGACGATACCGAGGAGAAGCTCGCCCGCTTGCGGGAGGTGTATGCCAAGCTCGATGATAAGTGCCGCCAGGTCCTTGACCAGTTCTACTTCGAGCGGAAGGACTTGGCCACGATCGCCGCAGGCATGGGCGTGGAAGAAGAGAGTATCCGCACCATCAAGTACCGGTGCATGATGAAGTTGCGGGCCTCGCGCAAGACCATCGCAGGCGACGAATACATGGATGAAGCATGAGCGCATTGGATAAGCCCACCTTCGAGCGGATAGAGGCCTACGTGCTGGGTCGCTTGAGCGCGGATGAGCGCATCGCCTTCGAACAGCGCCTCGTCACGGATGCTGCACTTCGCGCAGAGGTCGAGCTGGAGCGTGAGAACATCATGGCCATTGAACTCGGCGGCTTGCAACGCGTGCTGGAGCAAGTGCGCGGAGAGCAGGTGATCGACCAGGAACGAGGTGGATCCTGGATCTCCTACTTGAAGTATGCCGCAGTGGTCGCCGTGCTTTTCGGTGCGGCCTTGTGGTTCATAGCGAGACCCAACGCCAACGAACGCGTTTACGCCGCTCACTTCGTACCCGACCCGGGCCTTCCCGTGGCCATGAGCGCATCCGACGATCATGCCTTCCACGATGCCATGGTGGCCTACAAGCTGGGTGATCACGATGAGGCCATCACCAAATGGTCGGCGTTATTGAAGGAGAAACCTTCCAGCGATACGTTGCGCTACTACATCGGCTGCGCGGAATTGAATGCTGGCCGCTCCGATCGTGCAGTGGCCATGCTGATGTCCGTGGCCGATCGGTCCGGTTCCGCTTTCGCGGCGAAGGCCCGGTGGTACGCGTTCCTCGCATTGGTGCGAAATGGCGATGTGGCTGCGGCCCGTGCTGTGCCGTTCGCGGAGGACCATCCGTACGCCATCAAAGCGAAGGCCGTCATCGCTGAACTGGAATAAGCCATGCGCGGCGTGCTGGCATCGCTCCTCATCTGCTGCTTCAGCGCGCTCCAGGGGCAAGTGGATCCGGTCGCCGCGCGCCATATCCGTATCGGCGAGCTATACGAAGCTGAGCGGTTCCCGGAACTCATCCGGGAGATCGACGTGCAACTCGGATCGGTGAAAGGGACCACCTACGCGGATTCACTGCACCGCTACCTGTACAAATACGGACGCGCGTATCGGAAAGTGAAAGACGCTCCAGCGAGCATCGCTGCGGCAGAACGCATCTACGATCTGGTGAAAGCGAGGAAGAACGCGAACAACGAACTGGAGGCGCTCTTCGACCTCAGTTGGATCTACTATGACGTCGGTGAGCTGAAGCAGTGCGCCCGCGTGGATTCCATCGCCGTGGTGGTCGCAGACGGCGATGCGTCGGTCCCAATCGGACAGCGCGGTCGTGCCCGGCAATACCTCGCGTTCGATCACAGCGTGCTGGGTGATCACCGCCGGTCCGGCAAATGGGCCCTCGAAGCCATCGCGCAGTACGAGAAAGCCGATTCCATTCCTGTTGCTCAATGGGCCGAGTCCTACACGGCTGCAGGAGTGTCCGCTTGGCGTCTCGGTCGCGTGCGCGAGGCGGAGGGCTACTACATGAAGGCCTTGGAGAAACTCGGTGATGGCGATTCAGAAGCCATCCTTACCCGGAAAGGTTCGGCCTTCGGCAATCTTGCCGTCCTCTGGCAAACATCGGGGGATGTGACCCGTGCGCAACAGTACTACCACGAAGCGCTCCGGATCTATGATCGGATGTTGGCTTCCACCGAGGATCAGTTCACGCGGGACGAAGCGATGGTCAATCGCTCGCGCACCTACCTGAATCTGGCCACGGTGTATTTCGAACGTGGCAACAATGGTCGGGCACGCGAATTCCTCGATCTGGCGTGGCGGGACAGAAGCCAGGTGCTCCAACCGGACGATCCCCAGCTTTTGGCGGTCAAGGAACGGTATGCCGATCTTGAGCTCAACGCAGGCAACCCCGAGAAGGCGCAGGTCCTTTTGGAAGCCTATGTCGATGCGAGTGAACGCAAGTTCGGCCTGCACAGCGAAGAGTACATCCGCGCTACGACCAAGCTGGCCGAGGTCCATGCCCAACAAGGGGAATTCGCGAAGGCCGATTCCTTGTTCAGCATCAGCCTCGCCGCCGGTGAGCACGGTCGGGAAGCGGAAACGGATGCCATGCTCGCCTTCACCCTGAAGCTGCGGGGTGTAGCACGTCTTCAGGATGGGAGGCCGGCCGATGCGAAGGTCGATCTCCAGCGCGCCCGCCAGGTGCTCGTTAACATCCACGACAGCGCCCATCACAAGGTGGCACAGATCGACGGTCTCTCCGCTGAAGCGGCTTTCGCTGCAGGGGATCATGCTGAAGCGAAGGCCCACGCGATGCAAGCACTGCAGGCGCTGGATGACCGCATCATGACACTTCGCAACAGTCCACTTCCCACCACGTACCCCGAACCTCAGATCGTGCCCGACGCCATCTACTGGAAGGTTCGCGCAGAGCAGGCGCTCGCGGGTGCACATCCCACCCGTGATCAATGGATCCAATGGAACACGGATATCGATCTCGCCATCGCAGCGCTTGCACGCAACAAGGCTGATATGGATGATGCCGCTTCCAAATTGCTCCTGACCGGTGCCCAGGAACGTCTTTTCGATCTGGCATTGGACATTGCTTACGCTTCGAACGGGTCTGTGGGCATGGAAGCGGCTTGCAGCAGATTCCTCGCTGTTTCGGAAGCCGATCGTTCGATCCTTTTGAAGGAGCGGCTGAACGCATTCAAGGGGATCCGCTTCTCCGGGGTGCCCGACAGCATCATCGCGTTGGAGCAGGAGTTGCTTCAAGCCTTGACCATCGATCCCGATGATCCGAGCAGTGCTACCCGACTCCACGAACATGAACTGGCCTACATGGCCTTCCTCGATCGACTGCGAAAGGACCATCCGAACTACTTCGCTTTGCGGCATGGCGAGGCGGTAACATCCATCGGTGACGTGCGCAGGCGACTGCTGAAGCCTGGCCGCGCCTTGATCTCATTTGCGGAGAGTGGATCGGCGTTGTATGCCCTGGTGGTGAGTGTTGATACCTGCGTGCTGGTGGAACTGAAGGTCGAACGCCTTGCCGAACGCGTGCAAGCGCTGAACAAGGCCATCGCCGAACGTGACCTGGCCGGCTACAAGGCGATGGCGTTCACCCTCTACCGACAACTCGTTGAACCATTGCTGCCGCACCTGAATGGGGATGAACTCCTCATCATTCCGGATGGCGCGTTACGGCTGGTCAATTTCGAGGTGTTGCGAACCCAGGATCCTTCTATCAGCATGGAGACGAGCAACCTGCTCCTGCACCGCTACACCATCGCCTACCTGCTCAGCGCCACTACCGCGGTCCAGTTCGCGGAGCTCTCTAGGGAACGATCACGAAAGACCCTCGCCTTGGCCCCCGGATTCACCGATGAAGTGAAGCAACGATACCTGTCCAGCACAACCGATAGCAGTCGTATCGACCGCGATTACCTGCGCTATGTGCGCCAACCGTTCGCCATGCGCGCTGCCGAGGCATTGGGAAGAACGTTCAACGCCAGCCTGCTCCTTGGCCCGAGTGCTACCGAGCGGGCCTTCCGCAATGGATCCCGTGATCATGGGATCCTGCACTTGGGAACCCACGCGGAAATGAATGCGACCAACCCGATGTACTCGCGGCTGGTCCTCAACAAAGACGGCGCCAGCGCTACCACGAGCGGCGATGATCCGGAGGCGGATGGTTATTTGCATGCGTACGAGATCTACGAACTCGACCTACGTGCACAACTGGCCGTCCTGGCGGCTTGTGAGACCGGCACAGGTGCGGATGATGGCGAGGGTGTGCGCTCGTTGGGCTACAGCTTCGCGTATGCGGGCTGTCCCAGTCTTGTGATGTCGCTTTGGAGCATCGATGAGAAGACCAGCTCTGCGATCATCACACGCTTCTACGAACTCCTTGCCGACGGCCTACCCAAGCATGAAGCACTGCGCCAGGCCAAGCTGGATCATCTGGCCACCGCTGATGAGGAACTCAGCATGCCATACTATTGGGCCGGCCTCGTGCTGGTCGGTGATGTGGAACCGATCGAGATGGGCTTTTGGGCGCGGTATGGGTGGTGGGTGATCCTCGCGCTTTTGTCGTTGGCAGCGATCGCTCTAGCCTTGAGACGTCGCCTTTCGCGCGGTTAAGAACATTGTAACACGATGGGCTGTTCCTTGGGCGGGCTGTCGCCATTGGCGTATACATCTTTCGTTCACGCCGTGGTGTTTACACGGTCCTACCAACGAAATATTCTTGTGTACGTATCCACCGTCACGCCATTGCTATCGAGAACGTAGCTGGTGTTAAGGCATTGGCTAACTCCTGAAATGCGACAAGCCCCGGCTCAACACCGGGGCTTGTACGTATCGATCGGTCAAGGTCTACGCCTCCGCCATCTGCTCGTCGAACTTCACGCCGATGCGCAACTCGTTCCGCAACACCAGTCGACCGTTCTTCGGGCGTAGGAAGTAGAGGCTGTCCACTTCGCTCACCGGTTCCGGTGCGGCCGTGATGGCCATGAAACCGAGGTCTTTGGCCATGCTCAGTACCGCTTTCCGGTTGATGGCATCCAGCGAGTGTACCTCATCCAGGAAGAAGGGCACGCGGCTCAGTGGAGAGTTCAGCTTCGGATCCTCTTTGAGCATGCTCCGGAGCACGAGCAGGTTGAAAAGGACTTTGATGGTGATGGCCGTACCGTGGCTCTCCACCTGCAGATTGTCGTAGCTGTGCGTGCGGCCTGCCCGCGTGCTCACCGTGAAGCGCAGCGTGAAGAGGTCCCCGTAGTTCAGCGTGATGCGCTCGCTCAACTTGTTGCGGAAGCTCTGGTAGGCGGCATCCAATTTCTTGCTGTCGTCGAAGAGGCCCGTGTGGTCCGTTTCGGCGAGCTCCTTCAGGGCGCCCACCAGGTCGTTCTGGTCCATCACCTCCATCTTCAAGCTCTCCAGGTTGGAGACGCTAACGTTGGTGAAGCGACGGTTCAAGCGGTCCGCGGCGATCTTGATGTCGTTGAGACCGTTCAGCACCTGGGCGAAGTTGGCGCGCAACTGGTGCAGGTAGGTGTCCCAATCCTTGCGCAAGGCTTCCTCGAACGTGGGCAGGCCTTCGATCTGCTCGCGGATCAACCGCACCGTCTCCGTCTCATTGGGACCGATGATGTCGCTCTTCAATACCTGCTCGATCTTCGAACGCAACTGGTCCATCTCACGGCTCATGCTGTTGTGCTCCAGCGTGAGCTTGCGGTACAGTTCGATGGCGTCCTCGGCGTCGTTCGGCACGCTGATGAGCTCCTTGCCCTTCGCCTCCGGATCGGGGGGCGGGATGCACTGCTCGAGCAGGTGAAGCAGTCGGTTGAAACGCTCGTCCTCCTTGTTCAAGGCGGTGCGCTGCTCGAACAATTTCACTCCGATCTCCTCGAGTTTGTCCCGCACCTCCTTGCGCTGACGGTCGGCAGTGGTCTTTTCCTTGGTGACTTCGGCGAGCTGCTTCTGGTAGCGTGCCTCGTCCTGCTTCTCCACTTGCAGACGCTCCCAACGGGCCAGCTTGCGCAGATGCTCGTCCACTTCGGATTGTGTCTTCGCCCGTTCCTTGGCCAGATGCTCACGGTTCTCGATCGCTTCCATCAACTGTGACAGGCGCGTTTGCTCGGCCTTCAGGTCCGTAAGCGATTTCTTCAGCGCCTTCACGTCCACGAGCTCCTTCCAAGCGTGGCTGTTGTCCGGCAAGGGGAAGCTCATCAACGAGTCCGCGTACTTGTCGTTGGTGATGTTCTCCGCGATGGCCTTCAGCAGCTTGTCGACCTCCTTGCGCTTCTTGAATTCGATGCCTCCCTTCTCCACCGGGAGTTTGAGCAGGTCCAGGTTGAAGAGCTTGGAAAGACCATGCACCTGATCCTCGCTCAGTGTGGAGCGCAACTCTGAGATCAATGCCTTGTCGAAGTTGGCGATGGCCTTCTCCGTGTTGGCCACACGGCCGGTCACTTCCGCCAAGCTGCGGGCCGTGCGTTGGCGGTCCGCCTCCTCGGCGTTGCCCAACCGACGGTCCAGGGCGGTGAGCCGCTCCTTCGCGTTGTTCAAAGCTTCGCGCTCCAAGCTCTCCACGAAGTCGCCGAGGCCCTTGCTCAGGTCAGCGATGCGTGCGAGGTCGCCCTCCACACGGCCTTTGTTCCCTGCGAGTTCGGCGATCCGATCATCGAAGTCCTTGAGGATCTCCGCCGTGCTGATCTTCTCCTTCTCCAAGGCTTCCTGCTTGGCCACGATCGCCTCCTTCACGTGCTTGTTGTGGTCGTGGGCCTTGCGGCGCTTCTCCATCAGATCGTTGTAGACCGTGGCGAGGCGGGCTTCCAGGCCCATGCGCACATCGCTCATGGCCACATACTTCTCCAAGCGCTCTTTTTCGGCCTTCAGTGTGTTCAGTTTCACACGGCGGTCGCGGATCCGCTCGAATTCTTCCGTCATCAACCGGTTCGCTTCCAGAGCCGGGCGGTTCGGTGGAATGCCAGCGAGCATCAGCAGGCTACGCTTCATCTCGTGCTGGTCGATGCTGCGCAGGCTGAGCAGGTTCTTCAATACTTCCTTGAAGTGTGCATACCGGTCGTTCTCCGTGAGGTGCACGATGCCCATGCCGTTGCTCTCACCCTTGGTGGCCACCAACAGGGCTTCGCGGTGTGCGGCGGCATCCTTCATCTCGCGGTAGTTCCGCTCGGCGAGTTTGGCCAGTACGTTCTTCGGATCGGCCACGCGATCACCATCCATGTAGTCGTTGATGTCGTAGGTGCCGTCGTAGGTGAAGCGCACCGGGTCGCCACCGCTGGCCTTGCCCTGACCGCGCCAACCGAGGATGTACGACCCACCCGGACCGTTACACTCGAACAGCAGGTAGCTGTAGTGGTCGGGGAAGTAGTACTCGCGCGTGGCCTCTGAGTCGTGGTCGCCGAACACCATCTGGTTCCGGTTGTCCAAGTAGAGGAATTGCAGGGTGTTGATCAACGTGGTCTTGCCCGCGTTGTTCGGCCCTACGAGTTGCAGCGAATCG
>JAEUTB010000168.1 GCA_016787995.1 Flavobacteriales bacterium
GCGAGGAGAGTGATGGGCATCAGGGCCAGTCCCTGCAGGTACCGCTTTTCCATAATTCGGTGCTTGGTTCTTATTCTTAGGGCGCAAACTTAACCACCTGAACGCGCGTCCGTTCTTCACATCCGTGGCACTTGTCCACAGTGTAGGGTGTATCATAACGTGATCACGCGGCACCCCTTGGGCACTTCCACGGAGAGGGCTTCCACGAGCTTTTCGTAGACCGGCGCATCGTTCAGCAAGTCGTGGCCTTGCAGATCCACGACGAGCACGCGATCGTCGGGCAGTTTTTGGAGGTGATCCAAGTAGCGTTCCTGGAGCTTTGCGAGGTACTCGATGGGGATACTTTGTTCATAACTCCTGCCTCTGGAGCGGATCCGATCCTTGACCCGTATCATGTCCAAGTGCAAGTAAACGATGAGCTCCGGCCGGGGCAGATCGGCGTACATGATCTGGTAGAGGTCGCGGAACAAGGCGTACTCATCGGCCTGCAGGGTTACGTTGGCGAAGACCACCGACTTACCGATGGAGTAGTCGGCCACGGTGCAGGTGCGGAAGAGATCCTGTTCGGTGACGCGTTTGAGCTGGTGGTAGCGCTGGGCCAGGAAGGAGAGTTCCACGGAGAAGCCGTAGCGCTCGGGGTCCTCGTAGAACCTCGGCAGAAAGGGGTTATCCTCGAACTCCTCCAGTACCAGCCGACCGTTCCAGCGTTCGGCCAGGCGGCGCGCCAAGGTGGTCTTACCGGCACCGATCAGGCCTTCCACCGCGATGTAGGAATGGAACGGCGTCATGTGCGCGGGAGGGCATTGAGCAACGCTAAGGCGGTGCGATGCTGGATCGGATGTTCCCAGTCGGGCAACAGATCACACAAGGGGGCCAAGGCGAAGCGACGCAAGTGCAGGCGCGGATGGGGCACGACCAGGCCCGGCGTTTCGAAGGCACGCTCCCCTATCAGCAGTACATCGATGTCGATGAGCCTGGAAACGATGCGGCCATCTGGATCACGCTGACGGCCCATGTCGTGCTCGATCGCCAGGCAGGCCGTGATGATGGCCTCGGGCTCCAGGGCTGTGGAGACCAGCAAGGCCCGGTTGAGGAAAAGCGTTTCCGCCTGGAACCCCCATGGCTTGGACCAATGATCGCGACTGCGTGCTACCACCTGACCGATCCGCTCCCCTACCGCCCGCTCGGCCGCGTCGCACTGCCCTACCGGATCACCCAGGTCGGCCCCCAACAACAACACGATCTCCTGCTCGGGCATGCGGCAAAGCTATCCGGCTCGGCCTCCCATCCACAGCACACCCCGCTCATGGATCGGCCGCTGCCTTCCGTTCACCCTCAGGGCTAGCTTCGTGGCCACATTAGCACTCCCTTTCCCATGCGCCAATTCCTCAAGTTCATGTTCGCCTCGATGCTCGGCACCCTCCTGATCGGAGTGGTGCTGATCTTCCTCTTCATCGGGGCGCTCGTCGCGATCGGCTCCAGTTTCTCCACCGCCAGCCAACCCACCACGGTGCGTGATGGAAGCATCCTGCACTTGCAATTGGACCAACAGATCGTGGACCGCGGCAACAAGGACGAGCTGATGCTCGACTTCGGCCCCTTCAAGGGCACCATGCCGGTAGGCTTGAACCAAGTGCTCTCCACCTTGGAGAACGCCAAGACGGATGACAACATCAAGGGCGTGTTCCTCGATCTCACCGGCCTGCAGACCGGGTCGGCCACGGTGAAGGAGATCCGCGACAAGCTCGTGCGCTTCAAGAAGGAAAGTGGCAAACCCGTGATCGCCTTCAGCGATACGTACACCCAAGGGACCTACTACCTGGCCACCGCAGCGGATCAGGTCTTCCTGCAGCCACGTGGCGACCTGCAATACACGGGCTTGCAGAGTGAATACATGTTCTACAAGGGCCTTTTCGAGAAGCTCGACATCGACGTGCAGTTCATCCGGGGCAGCAACAACAAGTTCAAGAGCTTCGGCGAGGTCTTCACCGAAGACCACATGAGCGACGCCAACCGCGAGCAGAACCGCGCCATCCTCAACGGCCTCTGGGATGAAGTGCAGACGGCGGTGTCCGAAGCGCGCGGACTGGATAAGGCGCGGCTGAACACCATCGCCGACAGCCTGCTGGTGCGCAACGCCGACGACGCCCTGAAGCTGGGCCTCGTGGATGGATTGAAGTACCGCGATGAAGTGCTGGCGGTGCTGCACGAGCGCATGGGCATACCGGCGGATGACGAACTGGAATTCGTGAGCCTGAGCAAGTACGTGCGGTCCTTCACCCCGGACGACATGAAGTACTCCAGCACGAAGGGCAAATTGGCCGTGATCTACGCGGAAGGCGACATCATGCCCGGTGAGAGCAGCGAAGGCACCATCGGCGGCACCGACCTGAGCGCGGCCATCCGTGAAGCGCGTGAAGACAGTACGATCAAAGCGGTGGTACTGCGCGTGAACAGCCCGGGCGGAAGCGGCCTGGCCAGCGATGTGATCTGGCGCGAGGTGGAATTGTGCAAGCAGGTGAAACCCGTGGTGGTGAGCATGGGCGATGTGGCCGCCAGTGGTGGTTACTACATCAGCGCACCGGCCACGCACATCTTCGCCGAGCGCAACACCATCACGGGCTCCATCGGTGTGTTCGGGATCATCCCCAACATGCAGGGCTTCTTCAAGAACAAGCTCGGCATCACCTTCGACGGCGAGAAGACCAACAAGCACGCCGACCTCTTCACGGTGAGCCGCCCGCTGACCGAAGAGGAGAAACGCATCATCCAAGGCTACATCGACGACTTCTACAAGGGCTTCACCGAACGCGTGGCCGAAGGGCGGAAGATGACCGTGGCCCAGGTGGACAGCATCGGGCAGGGCCGCGTGTGGACCGGAGTGGATGCGCAACGCCTCGGCTTGGTGGACGAACTCGGAGGGCTTGAGGCAGCGATCAGTAAAGCCGCCGAACTGGCCAACCTGACGGATTACCGTCGCGTGGAACTACCGGAGCAGAAGGACTTCTTCGAGCAGCTGATGCAGGACCTGAACGGCACCGCGCGGAGCTGGGTGGCCACCCAGGTCCTTGGCGAAGACGCCACCCTCTTGAAGCAATACCAGAAGGCGAAACAGGCCACCGAGCAGAGGGGTATCCAGGCCCGGATGCCGTTCGACCTGGTTATCCGGTGAAGAACAGTTGGCGAGCGTAGCTCGCGCAACGAGACCGCTCCGCATTCCCGCTTGCGGCTGCCAGGCTCTCGATGACCGGTTTCGGAGCCTAGAAGGGAATACAACCACGAAGGGCCGCAGTTTCCTGCGGCCCTTCGCTTGCCCTAACGATCAGTTCACTAACCAAAACCTGCCTTTTGAACGGTGGGTTCCTGCGAAAGGTTACACGGCCTGGCCCACCGGATCCACCAGCACATGGAACCCGCTGTGGTTCCGCACATTGAATACCCTTCCATCCTCGAAAAGCAGGTATTGACCCTTGGCACCAAGGAGCTTCCCAGAGAGCACCGGCTCCTTTTCCAAGGAAACGCTGGCCACTTTAGGCGGATAGGCCAGCACGGGGTAGTGGATGTCCAATGGCTGCTCGTCCATCAAGAGGTATTGCTGCAAATCCTCGCGCAAGGTGGCTTGTGCCTTCTGCCGGGCGTCGAACAACACACCGTGATCGCTGGGCACCAACTTGAGCATGGCGCGCCAGTTGGTGCGATCGGCGAAGATGCGCTTGAGGTCCACCTCGATGAGCCCGGCCAATTGGCGATACGGCACCCGTGCGATGATGAGCGCACCCACGGCCCCTTGATCGATCCATCGCACGGGAACCTGGGTGCTGCGGGTGATGCCCACTTTGATGCCGCCCGTGTAGCTGAGGTAGACGACGTGCTCGGTGAAATGGTGGTCACGCTCCCAGTCGGGATCGCGCCCTTCACCTAAATGGGCCCGGCACAGTTCCGGTCGCACGATGCACTCTGCCGCTTCGGGTGCGTTCTGCAAGCACGGATAACAGAACCCTTGCGCGAAGAGCTTCTTCACGCGACGTCCGCAGCTGACACAGCTGAGCACGCCGGTGGCGCGCAGTGTGAAAGGCCCGCCGATGTAGGGTGCAAGCTCGACCGGACCATCGGCCAAGGGCAGTGCGTAAGCCACCGAACCATCGAAGCCGGCGAGCATCTTGCGCAGGGGTGAACCATCGCTCATTGGAAGCTGTGCGTATCTTTTGGGCTGAAGATAGGCCCCCCAACGAACCTCCCACCCTTTCTTCGTTGCCGTGAACGCCCTCGTCTCCTTCCTGATCAAGAAGCGGCTGCAGCAGATCGACCTGTTCCGCGAGAACCCGCGCATGGCCCAATTGGAGGTGTTCCACCATCTGGTGCAGACCGCCCGTTACACCGAATGGGGGCGCAAGCACGGGTACGAGGACATCGCCGACCCGGACGAGTTCCGAGCCCGGGTGCCGATCCAGGATTACGAGGACGTGAAACCCTATGTGGCGCGCTTGCGCAAGGGTGAGCAGAACCTGCTTTGGCCCACGGATGTGCGGTGGTTCGCCAAGAGCAGTGGCACCACCAGCGACCGGAGCAAGTTCATACCCGTGAGCCGCGAGGCCTTGGAGGATTGCCACTATAAAGGCGGCAAGGACCTTATCGCCTTCCACTACCAGCAGTTCCCCGAGAGCAAGTTGTACCAGGGCATGAGCCTGGTGGTGGGCGGCAGCAGCACGCTGGAACAATTCCGTGCCGATGCGTACAGCGGTGACCTCAGCGCGATCATCATCCGCAACCTGCCCATGTGGGTGGAGGTGCGGCGCACCCCGGTGATCGAGACCGCGCTGATGGAGAACTGGGAGGAGAAGATCGAGCGGATGGCGCGAGAGACGATGCGCGAGGACGTGCGTTGCATCGCCGGAGTGCCTTCGTGGACCTTGATCCTGTTGCACCGGATCCTCGAACTCACCGGCAAGAAGAACATCCTGCAGGTTTGGCCCAACCTCGAGCTCTTCATGCATGGCGGTGTCAGCTTCAGGCCGTACCGGGCGCAGTTCGAAGCGCTGATCCCCTCGCCCACCATGAACTACTTGGAGAGCTACAACGCTTCCGAGGGATCCTTCGCCATCCAGGACCGCCACGGCGCGGATGACATGCTCTTGATGCTCGACTATGGCATCTTCTACGAGTTCATGCCCTTGGACGAAGTCGGGAAGACCCACCCGCGCACCCTGCTCGTCCATGAAGTGGAGCCAGACGTCTCGTACGCCATCGTGATCAGCACCAACGGTGGCCTATGGCGCTACATGCCGGGCGACACCGTGCGGTTCACCAGCGTGAAGCCGTACCGGATCCAGGTGAGCGGGCGCACGCGCAGCTTCATCAATGCCTTCGGCGAGGAGCTGGTGGTGGAGAACGCCGACAAGGGTATCGAGACCGCGTGCCGCGCCACCGGTGCCGTAGTGAATGAATACACAGCCGCTCCGGTGTACATGGATGCAGAAGCGCGCGGCGGGCACGAATGGGTGATCGAATTCAGCACGCCACCGGATGACATTGGCGCATTCGTTCAGGTACTGGACGGCACCATGCGGAGCATCAACTCGGACTATGACGCCAAGCGACGCGGTGATATGGCCCTGCGCGCTCCGATCGTGCACGGTGTACCGGCTGGCACGTTCTATGCGTGGATGAAACAACGCGGCAAGCTCGGCGGCCAGAACAAGGTACCACGGCTCAGCAATGATCGTTCCTTGATCGACAGCTTGCTCGCGCCTGTTCCTGCATGACCTCCGCACGCACCATCCCGTTCCTTCTCGCCCTGCTGATGACCTGTGGTGCTATTGGGCAACCCACGCCCGTGATCCCGGGTCCTGTGGACGCCTTCACCACGGACGAAGTAGGCAACATCTACGTCTTGCGCGGCGATGTGCTTGAACTGTACGATGCGAAGGGCGCCTCGTGGCTGCGCAACAGCGTGAAGACCTTCGGACGCATCAGCAGCATCGATGCCTTCTACTCCCTCAAGCCGGTGATCTTCTCCCAGGAACAGGGGCAACTTGCCGTTCTGGACAATACGTTGAGCCTGCAAGGCAGCGTCCTGAGCCTGCCCCGGAACGGTTTCCCGCAAGTGGTGCTGGCCTGTGCCAGTGTGCAGAACGGCTTCTGGTTCTTCGATCAGCAGGAAATGGAACTGATCCGTGTGGATGCCCAATTGCGGAAGCTGGCCAACACGGGCCGCCTGGACCAGCTGCTCGGCTTCACCGTGAGCCCCGTGGCCCTGCAGGAGTTCGATAGCCGACTCTATGTGAACGATCCCGCCCATGGCCTGCTCGTGTTCGATGTGTTCGGCACCTATATGCGCACGATCCCGCTGACGGAAGTCACCAGCTTCGAGGTACGGGGTGAGGCGTTGTATTTCGTGCAGGGCGGCGAAGCTCAGGTCTATGATATGCGGTCGTTCGCGATCGCCCCCATCCCCATGCCCGATGCGTTGAAGAGCGCGATGCTCGACCTGCGGGTGGAGCGTGGGCGGTTGTATGTGCGCACCGCTGAGGGCATCTTCATCCACGAGGTGGGCTCGGGGCGTTGACCCGGGTGAGGATCCCACGACTTTTCCACAACACGCATGAGGTCGGAGGGTGCGGGTATCTTCGCACCTGCTCGCGCGATGCGGGCCCTTCCCAGTACACTCCTCATGCATATCGCGATCGCAGGCAATATCGGCTCCGGCAAGACCACCTTGACCCAACTCCTGGCCAAACACTACAAGTGGGACCAGTTGCAAGAAGCCGTGGACAACAATCCCTACCTGTTCGATTTCTACAAGGACATGCAGCGGTGGAGCTTCAACCTGCAGATCTTCTTCCTCAACTCGCGCTACGAGCAACTGATCGACATCCGACGCAGCGGCCGCAACGTGATCCAGGACCGGACGATCTACGAGGACGCGTTCATCTTCGCCCCCAACCTGCATGCCATGGGCCTGATGACCACGCGTGACTTCGAGAACTATTTCCGTCTGTTCCAGAACATGGACCACTCGATAACACCGCCCGACCTGATGATCTACCTGCAAGCGCCGGTGGATAAGCTGGTGAAGCAGATCAGCGAGCGCGGCCGCGACTACGAGAACAGCATCAGCATCGACTACCTGAAGCGATTGAACGAACGGTACGAGGCGTGGATCCAGACCTACGACAAAGGCAAGTTGCTCATCATCGATGTGGAGGATAATAGCTTCCACAAGGATCCTGAAGACCTCGGCAAGATCATCAGCCGCATCGATGCGGAGATCCATGGCCTCTTCCCAATGGAGACCGCCAGCCCCAAGCCGGAGGTGAAGGTGATCAACGTGGGCAAGCCCGCGCCGAGCAATGGGAAAGCGGTTCCGAAGCCAACCTCCAATCCCACGAAGACGTCATCTGCCCGCACCAGCGGAAAGGCCGACACTAAGGACAAGAAGAGCATGACGAAGGGTAAAGCCGCTGCGAAGCCGGCGTCGAAAAAAGTGGCGAAGAAGCGCTAGTCCTTTACTCTGTACAACGCAGCCCTGCCTTCCGCATTCGAGCGGTTCGGCGGGGTTTTGCATTTCGACGCGGCAGGTCCTGGTAACGCGATCCACTTGCGGGGTCGATCCGTTCGCTTTCGACTCTCGTACATGAGCATGACCGCATGAACGAAACCCTTAACCCTTCTCTATCATGACCAGAACTACTCGACCTTGGCTAACGCTGTCCTGCTTGTTCGGCCTTCTTCTTTCTCCAAGCCTTCAAGCCGCCACGCGCACCGTCCTAAATTCCAATGACTCCGGCCCTGGATCTTTGCGGGCCGCTATCATGGCTTCTGTAGCTGGCGACTCGATCGTGTTCTCCCCGAGCACGAATGGCATTCCGATCCTGCTCAGCTCCGGTGAACTGCTCATCGATGAAGACCTCATCATCGTTGGTAACGACACGACGAGCACGGTGATCAGTGCGGACATGATGAGCCGGATCTTCCGAATGACCGAAGGGGCCAACGTAGAGCTGCGGGGTGTGACTTTGATCATGGGACAAGCAGATGATGGTGGCGCTCTGCACATCACCGGCTCCGAGGTCATGCTGCGCGATATCGCTGTCCGCCACTGCATGGCGACGCTACGCGGCGGAGCCATTTTCGCCATTGGTGGAACCTTACGGATCAGCGGATCGGAACTGGCTTGGAATACCGCATCAGGTGCCGCTGCAACGGAAGGTGGTGGTGCCATCTTCAATATGGACAACATGTTGACCGTGGAAGGCATGAGCACTATCCATCACAACATGGCGAACGGGGTCAGCGGAAGTGGTGGTGGTCTTTTCACCGTTTCAGGGTCGGTATTGCTTGACCATGTGATGATCCACGACAACGCGGCGAACCGCGCTGGCGGTGGTATCGAGATCACCATTGGTGACCTCACTTTACAAGATGCCCACTTGGACCAAAATGATGTGGCGGGCCTGTCCGGCACACCCAACCCTGGAAATGGCGGTGGCCTGCATGCCACAGGCGCAGCGAACATCATGATCAGTGGCGGAACGGTGAATGGGAACAACGCTGGCCGCGAAGGGGGCGGACTGTGGAACGCTACCGGGACCATGACCGTGGACCATGTCATGATCGCCGAAAATGCGGCGCATGGTCCGGCTGCTAATGATGGCGGCGGTGGTCTGTTCAACAACGGAGGAACACTGATCGTGCAGAACAAAACGCAGGTGATGAACAATGTAGCCGATGGTGCCGCAGGAAGCGGTGGTGGCATCTTCAACGAAACGGGCGGTCAACTCATGGTGGACCAAAGCACGATCAGTTGGAACACCGCTGTACGGGCCGGTGGCGGTATCGAGGACAATGCCGGCGCCAACGGTAGCGTGCACCTTACGGATATGATCCTCAACAACAATAGCACTGGCAGTTCGCCTGGAAACGGTGGTGGCTTCCACATGACGGGTGCAGGCCATGCGATGATCAGGCGCGGTACGGTGAACTGGAACACCGCTGCACTGGAAGGTGGCGGTCTTTGGAACGGAACCGGTACCATGGTAGTGGACAGCGTGATGATCGAGGGTAACGTGGCTGGAGGTGCGCTGGCCGACCAGGGTGGTGGGGGCATATTCAACCTGGCCGGCATGCTCACGGTGCAGAACGGCACGGTGATCTCCAACAACATGGCCATGGGCGCTGCTGGCAGCGGCGGCGGCATCATGAACGATACGCTGGCCACCCTCACCGTCATCAACTCCGCATTCATCAAGAATCATGCGACCAGGGCAGGTGGTGGTATCGAAGTGTTCAGCAAAGCAGGGTACCTGACCACGCTGACGAACGTTGAATTCATCGGCAACAGCACAGGTGCTGCGCCGGGGAATGGTGGAGCAGTGCACATCACCGGGCCTGGCGATACGAACATCAACGGTGGTATGGCCACGGGGAATACGGCAGCACGCGAAGGTGGTGGGTACTGGAACGGTACTGGCACCATGACCTTGGACGATGTGGTCATCAATGGCAACTCGGCCAGTGGACCTGCAGCGGATGATGGTGGCGGCGGACTCTTCAACAATGGCGGAACGATGGTGGTGCGGAACAACACCATGCTGATGAACAACATGGCCGACGGTGCCGCAGGTAGCGGTGGTGGTCTCTTCAACTTGAATGGTTCCGTGATGATCGATGATGTCCTGTTCCAGCAGAATGAAAGCGTGCGTGCTGGCGGTGCCATTGAATCGCTCGCAGGATCCATCACCGTGAGCAACTCGGTATTCTCCGGAAACGACTGTTCTGCCGAGGGAGCGCTGGAAGCGTTCGCTCCAGGGAATGGTGGAGCTGTGCACGTGACAGGTGCGGGAGCCTTCACCCTCGACAACAGTACGGTAACGGATAACACAGCGGGGAACGAAGGAGGTGGCCTTTGGGGTGCCAACGCTGGTATGATGAGCGTATCGCTTAGTGCGGTGTACGCGAACCAAGCACCGAAAGGAGGTGGCCTCTTCTTGCAAGGCGGCGAGGGGGCTACCGGCACTTTGTGGGTGGAACGCAGCACGGTGGCGAACAATATGGCGACAACAGGCGGTGGTGTTCAAGTGAACGGTGGCGTGGGCTCGATTGTGGCAAGTACTATCGCCGGTAACCTGGCCACTGAGGCGGGCGGCGGCACCTACCACATGATGGGCACCCTTAACATGAACAGTTCCATCATCGCGGATAATTCCGCAGCCATGGCGCCGGATGTGAGCGGTACACTGAATGAGGTCTCTTTCACGCTCGTGGAGGATGGTGGTGGTGTCACCGGCATCATGGACGGCATGGACGGAAATCGTGTGGGTGTTGACCCGCTGCTGGGATCGCTTGCCGATAATGGAGGATCCACCTGGACGATGGAACTGCAATGTGGCAGCCCTGCCATCAACATGGGCGATCCCGATCTGGTGGCCAACGATCAACGCGACCTTCCGATCTTCGGATCACAACGTGACATGGGTGCGGCGGAACTCCAATTCGATTGCGGAACCGTGGGCTTGGTTGAAAATGGAGTGAATAGTGAGATCCTACAACTGTTCCCTGTACCCGCGAACACGGCATTGAACATCGGTTGGAGCACGGTGGCACCAGCTCAAATGATGGTACTTGACGCGGTGGGACGGGTTGTGATCGACATGGGCCTTACACAACGGTCCACCCGGGAGAATATCAGCGTGTTGGATGTGAGCTCACTTAGCAATGGGACCTACGTGCTCAACCTTCTCACCGAGGATGGCTCCAACATCGCTGGTCAGCGGTTCACCGTGGCGCGGTGAAGATGGCTCCATCTGAATCACTCCTGGCTTGAAACGAAGAAGGGGCTGCCTGATGAGGCAGCCCCTTCTTCGTTCGAGTTAGGCGAGGATCAGAAACGCTCGCTCACATCCAAGGTGGTTCCATCGGCAGCGACTTCCACGGTATGCTCGATGGTGGCAGCTGGCATTTGCACATGCGCTGCTTCGTTCTCGTTGATGTGCGGCGCGATCACCAAGGCCACGATGGAGGTGAGCTTGATGAGGATGTTCATCGAGGGACCCGAGGTGTCCTTGAAGGGATCACCGACCGTGTCGCCGGTCACAGCGGCCTTGTGGGGATCGCTGCCCTTCTTGTAGGTCTGACCGTCGATCAGCACACCTTTCTCGAAGCTCTTTTTGGCATTGTCCCAAGCGCCACCGGCGTTGTTCTGGAAAATGCCCATGAGCACACCGCTCACGGTGATACCGGCCAACAGTCCACCGAGGGCCTCGGGACCAAAGGCGAAGCCGACGATGATGGGGCTCAACAGCGCCAAGGCACCGGGCAGGATCATCTCCCGGATGGAAGCCTGCGTGCTGATGGCCACGCACTTCTCATACTCCGGCTGGGCCTTGTACTCCATGATGCCAGGGATCTCCTTGAACTGGCGACGAACCTCCTTCACCATATCCATGGCGGCTTTACCCACCGCGCTGATGGCCAAGCTGCTGAAGAGGAAGGGGATCATGGCGCCTACGAACAACATGGCGAGCACGTTGGCCTTGTAGATGTCGATGGCGGTGATGCCAGCGAGGCCTACGTAGGCGGCGAAAAGCGCCAATGCGGTGAGGGCCGCAGAAGCGATGGCGAAGCCTTTGCCCGTAGCCGCGGTGGTGTTACCGGTGGCGTCGAGGATGTCGGTGCGCTCACGCACTTCCTTCGGCAGGCCGCTCATCTCGGCGATACCGCCCGCGTTGTCGGCGATGGGACCGAAGGCGTCGATGGCGAGCTGCATGGCGGTGGTGGCCATCATGCCAGCGGCTGCGATGGCCACGCCGTACAGACCAGCGAGGTGGAAGGCGCCGAAGATGCCCGCGGCCAACACGATGATCGGCAGGAAGGTGCTCTCCATGCCCACGGCCAATCCACCGATCACGTTGGTGGCGTGGCCCGTGCCGCTCTTCTGTACGATGCTGTCCACCGGCTTGCGACCCATGGCGGTGTAGTACTCGGTGATGTAGCTCATGAGGAAGCCCACCACTAGGCCGAGCACGATGGCGTAGAAGATGTTGATGCTCTCCACCACCAGGCGCACATCACCACGGATGAACTCCACGCTACTGGGGAACATCCAACCGATGACGAAGTAGCTGGCGATGGCGGTGAGAAGAATGCTGCCGATGTTGCCCTTGTTGAGCGCGGCCATCACGCTGTCGGTGTCCTTGTTGATACGCACGAAGAAGGTGCCGATGATGCTGAACACGATGCCCAGACCTGCGATGAGCATGGGCAGCAGGATCGGGGCCATGCCACCGAAGTTGTCCGCGCTCACTACTTCACGACCGAGCACCATGGTGCTAAGGATGGTGGCCACATAGCTGCCGAAGAGGTCGGCGCCCATGCCGGCCACGTCGCCCACGTTGTCGCCCACGTTGTCGGCGATGGTGGCGGGGTTGCGCACGTCATCCTCGGGGATGCCGGCCTCCACTTTACCTACGAGGTCAGCGCCCACGTCGGCGGCCTTGGTGTAGATGCCACCGCCCACACGGGCGAAGAGCGCGATCGATTCAGCGCCGAGGCTGAATCCGGCGAGCACTTCGAGGGCCTTCATCATCTCCTCGCCGTTGGGCGAAGCACCATTCACGTACATGCCATAGAACACGATGAAGAGCAGGCTGAGGCCCAATACGGCGAGACCGCTCACGCCGAGACCCATCACCGTGCCACCATTGAAGCTCACCTGCAGGCCCTTGGCCAGGCTCGTACGCGCCGCTTGCGTGGTGCGCACGTTCGCCTTGGTCGCGATGTTCATGCCGATCCAACCCGCGAAAGCGCTGAAGAAAGCTCCGATCAGGAAGGCCACGGCGATCACCCAATCGCTGTGCTCCACGAGCGTTCCGCTCCAGGCAAGCAATACAGCGGCGATCACGGCGAATACGCCCAAGACCTTCCATTCGGCCTTCAGGAACGCACTTGCTCCTTTGGCGATGTAGCCCGCCAGCTGTTGCATGTTGGCATCGCCCGTATCCTGTTTGTTGACCCAGGCCGCTTTGGCGATCATCACCACGAGGCCGAGGACGCCCAGGGCCGGGATGTAGTACATCAGTTCACTTCCCATCTTCCTTGTTGTGTATGTCTTTGTGTCTCAACGCTTTTCATCCCCATGATGCCAAGCGGGGCGCGAAAATAGGAAACGCATTGGAACTCAGCGTGCAGGGGTGGTGAGTCCAGGGGCAGAGGCCATGCCTTCGCCTCTCCTTCGCTGTGCTGCGGCGAGCTATGCAAGGCTTCGGCAGGCGAAGCAGGGCAGGAGCAACGGCCTTACAGCGGTAAAGGCATTACCTCACCACGTAGATCACTTCACCACATACATCACCTCCTTCACCGCCTTCACCACCCGGGGTACGCTGGGGAGGGAAGCTTCGATGAGCGTAGGGGTGAAAGCCAGCGGTACATCAGCCTGGTTCACGCGGAAGACAGGCGCATCCAGGAAGTCGAAGGCATCCTTCTGCACACGATAAGCCACTTCACTGGCCACGCTACCGAACGGCCAGTTCTCATCCACCACCACCAAGCGGTTGGTCTTCTTCACGCTCTTGATGATGGTGGCATGGTCCAGCGGGCGGATGGTGCGCAGGTCGATGACCTCGGCATCGATGCCTTCCTTGGCCAGCTCTTCCGCAGCAGCCAGCGCCACCTTCATCATCTTGTTGAAAGAAACGATGGTAACGTCCTTCCCTTCACGCTTCACATCGGCCACACCGATGGGCAGGAGGTACTCGCCATCGGGGATCTCGCCCTTGTCGCCGTACATGCGTTCGCTCTCCATGAAGAGCACCGGGTCATTGTCGCGGATAGCGGCTTTAAGAAGACCCTTGGCATCGTAGGGGTTGCTGGGGCTGATCACCTTGAGGCCCGGGATGTTCGCATACATGGCCTCGAAGCTCTGGCTGTGCGTGGCCGCGAGCTGACCTGCGCTGCCATTGCCGCCACGGAATACGATGGGCACGTGGAACTGGCCACCGCTCATCTGCAGCATCTTGGCCGCATGGTTGATGATCTGGTCCGCCGCGAGGATGGCGAAGTTCCATGTCATGTACTCCACGATGGGGCGCAAGCCGTTCATGGCCGCACCTACAGCGATGCCGGAGAAACCCAGCTCGGCGATCGGGGTATCGATCACGCGCTTCTCCCCGAACTCGGCCAGCATGCCTTTGCTCACTTTATAGGCGCCATCATACTCCGCCACTTCCTCACCCATGAGGAAGACGTTGGGGTCACGACGCATCTCTTCGCTCATGGCCTCGTTGAGGGCCTCACGCATCTGGACTGTACGCATGCTGGAAAAGGTTCAAGGCTGCCTGATCGGTACCTGTTCCGCATGGAACACGGGCCAAACCAAAGCGGGGCGAAGGTAACAAGGCTTCTAGCCCCGTACGAAACGGACCACACGCGACACGCCATCGGCCTGCACCCGCAGGAAATAGGCGCCCGGTCGCAGGGTGGAAACATCCAAATTGGCTTTCCGGGCGGCACCGATGCCGCGCGTGAGCACCTCGCGACCGGTCATGTCAACCACGGTGAGCTGAGCGTGCTGCGCCGGGCGGGACAGCTCCACCGTGAGCACATCGCCAGCAGGAACCGGCGAAAGGGTGAAGAACGGTGCCTGGCGCTCCTCGATGCCGATGGAGGAAACGGTGACACAATCGCTCAACGCACTGCACCCGTCCTGGGTCACCTCCACCGCGAATTGGCCTACGAAGGGTGCCTGGTAGTATTGGGCCGTGGCTCCTTGGATCAAGGTGTTGCCCGAGGTGCCGCAGACGTACCACTGGTATTCCGCCTCGGTCGCTGTGGCGATGATGGTGCTGCCGTTCTGCACCACGCCGTTGTCCACCTCGGCCACCACAAGTTCCAACACCACGGTGGAATCACAACCGCTGGAGGCTTGGAAGGTGGCGGTGTAGGAGCCCGGTTCCGTCAACGTCTCGCCATTGAAGAGGTAGCTCCCGCCTTCGCACAGCGATGCCTGGACCACGCTTCCAAGGACGGGTGACTCCACGAAATTGCTGGTGCTTCCGGTAAGCGCGAAACCTTCGATCGCCGCGGACAGTCCATTAACCTGGTCCGTCAAGGTCGTGATGGTGGTATTGTCGCCATTGGGCACGCCCTCGTTCATGTCGAAGTAAAAAGCCAGATCGGTGTCCGTTGGATCGGGTGCACCGGAGACCAAGCATCCGATCTCTTCCCCATTGAGCGCGCGTTGGAACAAGGCCACCTCGTCCACCCGGCCATCAAGCAGGAACGGTACCGTGTTGAACTGAACGTTACCGATGTAAAGAGGTACAGAGCCATTGGCGATGGACCCAAAGGCGGGTTCCGAGACCACCAGATCACCATCGTGCCAGATGGCCAGCTCAGCGCCATCATACACCAAGGCCAGGTGCTGCCAGGCGTTGAGGGCCAGGCCACCGAATGTGATGGTGAACTCCGAGCCTTCGCTGTTCTGGAACCGCCCTTCCACCGTGGTGGCTGGAGCGATCTGAAGCAGGTAGAAGGCCGCATCGAACTCGTTGCGGATACCGGCGAATCCATCGAAATCCGGATAGGATGGTGCCGTGTTCGTGGGATAGACCCAGCAGCTCAGCGTATACCCCGGCGCCTCCACCAACGCAGCGGACCCGTTCTCCACCACGACTTGGTCATCCACCCCATCGAAATCGAGGCTGGCATTGGATTGGGCGTTCAGAAGGACTGGGAATGCGAGGCAGAACGCGAAGAGGACGGCGGAGGTGTACTGTTGCTTCATGCGGTGGTTCGAAGAAAGTGACGGACCATGGAACGCTCGTGTTGCCTGTCGGGAGTGTTCGCTTCGCCAAGTTAAGCGTTCGGCCTTTGACCTTGGTGCCTAATTTCGCCGCCCCGTGCACCGAACCACTTCGTTGTGCGGAATGTTGCTACCGAAACATGAAGATCCTCGTCCTCCTCAGCCAGGTGCCCGACACCACGGCCCGCATCGCCTTCACCAACGGCAACACGCAGTTCGATGCCAATGGTGTCACCTTCATCGTGAACCCTTACGATGAGTGGTACGCCCTAGTGCGTGCCCTCGAATTGAAGGAAGCGGCCGGTGCAGGCTCCGTGACCACCATCACCGTAGGCGGTGCCGATACCGATGCCACGATCCGCAAGGGCCTGGCGATCGGCGCCGATGAAGCTGTGCGCGTGGATGCCCAGCCCACCGAAGCGCTGCAAGTGGCGGAACAAGTGGCCGCTTATGCGAAGGACAAAGGCTTCGACCTGATCATCGCCGGCAAGGAGACCATCGACCACAACGGTGGCCAAGTCGGCGGCATGGTGGCCGAACTGCTGGACCTCCCTTACATCGCACTGGCCAGCAAATTGGATGTGGCGGCCGGCAAAGCGACCATCGAGCGCGATGTGCCCGGTGGCGTTGAGGTGCTGGAGGCTTCCCTCCCGCTGGTGCTCAGCGCCGCGAAGGGTATGGCCGAGCAGCGCATCCCGAACATGCGTGGCATCATGGCCGCACGCACCAAACCCTTGACCGTGATCCCCGCCGCTACGACCGATAACGTGGCCGCTACCACTTCCTTCGAACTTCCTCCGGCCAAAGGTGCCGTGAAGATGATCCCCGCCGACGAGGCCGGTAAGCTCATCGAGCTGCTACACAACGAGGCGAAGGTGATCTGAA
The DNA here is from genome assembly GCA_016787995.1 of Flavobacteriales bacterium. GTDB lineage: Bacteria > Bacteroidota > Bacteroidia > Flavobacteriales_F > PHOS-HE28 > PHOS-HE28. The sequence continues at coordinate 16,682 of JAEUTB010000168.1, forward strand.
CAAGAACGATTTATGGGCCGATGATCATCGGCCCAAACCGAAACGAACATGAGCACGATCGTATTCATCGATACCCGCGGCGAAAAGCTGCCGAAAGCGGCCCAGGAAGCCGTGACCTACGCCAGTAAACTCGCCGGCGGCCCCGTTACCGCGATCACCTTCGGTGGTGCAAGTGGCTTGGAGGCCCTCGGTGCACAAGGCGCTTCGAAGGTGATCGTGGCCCGTGGGGTGACCGCGGTGGATGGCCAACAACTCACCAAACTGGTGACGGACGTGGCTGCCAAGGAAGGCGCCAACACCATCGTGTTCGTGCACGATGGCACCGGTAAGAGCGTGGCGCCGCGTGTGGCCGCAAAACTGAAAGCTGGCCACGTGGCCGGTGCGATCGCCTTACCCGAAGGCGACAAGTTCAAGCGCAACGTGTTCAGCGGAAAAGCACAAGCTTGGTTGCAAGTCTCCAGCGCCACCAAGGTGATCAGCGTGATGCCGAACTCCATCCCGGTCGGCAAGGACGGCGGCAGCGCTACGGTGGAAGAATATAGCGGCGACCTCGGCCCAGCGCGCATCACCGTGAAGGAGGTGCGCAAGGCGGGTGCCGGTGTGCCCCTGCCCGAGGCGGAACTCGTGGTGAGTGCCGGTCGCGGCATGAAAGGCCCGGAGAACTGGGGTATGGTGGAGGAATTGGCCAAGGAGCTCGGCGCCGCTACAGCCTGCAGCCGTCCGGTTGCCGATATGCACTGGCGCCCGCACCACGAGCACGTGGGACAGACCGGCGTGGCCATTCGCCCGAACCTGTACATCGCCATCGGCATCAGTGGTGCCATCCAGCACCTCGCTGGGGTGAACCAGAGCAAGGTGATCTGCGTGATAAACAACGATCCCGAGGCACCGTTCTTCAAGGCTGCCGACTATGGCATCGTGGGCGACGCCTTCCATGTGTTGCCCAAGCTGGTGGAAGCGGCGAAGAAGTTGAACGCAGAGCGGTAGAGAACTCAAGGAGCAGGGGCAGGCGCAGGGGCAATGTCCGCTGGAGCTGCCCAGGCGCCATTTCAACACGGCGACTCACATCTCCTCCCTATCTTCACGGCCCCGTTGAGCAAGGATGGACAAGGTCGAGCTACGCTTCCTTCGAATCACCTACAGCCATACCCACGCAGGGGCCTATGCGCTGATCCTGTCGGAAGTGGAGGGTGACCGACGCCTGCCCATCATCATCGGTGGTGTGGAGGCCCAGGCCATCGCCATCCAGGTGGAGAACATCAAACCCGCCCGGCCGCTCACCCACGACCTCTTCAAGAACATGTGCGACACGCTCGCCATCAACCTGAAGGAGGTGATCATCAACGACCTGGTGGAGGGCATCTTCCATGCGAAGTTGGTTCTGGATCAGGACGGCAAGGAAGTGGAGATCGATGCCCGCAGCAGCGATGCCATCGCCCTGGCCCTGCGCTTCGATTGCCCCATTTTCACCTACGAGTTCATCCTCAGCGCTGCCGGCCTGAAGGTGGAGGAAGGAGAAGAGAGCGAAGAGCAGGCTGAAGAGAACAAGGGCAAAGGCAAGGGCGAGAAGAAGTCCACCTCCTCCATGACAATGGACGAGCTCCGCACCAAATTGGAAGAGGCCCTGGACAACGAGGACTACGAGAAGGCTTCCAAGATCCGCGACGAGATCAAGAAGCGGGAAGGGACGAATTGAGCGAGGTTCAAGACTCAAGGTCCAAGGCGCAAGACTCAAGACTAAAGGGTCAAGACCCCGTAATTGATCTGGACTACTGGGAGGTCTTCGTGCGCATGGTGACGAAGTAGACCACAGCGCCGAGACCTACGATCACCAAGCTGCCGATGGTGAAGGTGGGTTTGAAGACGAGCAAGTTGAGGCAGAACGCCAGCGCACACACGATGTACAAGGCCGGGATCCACGGATAACCCACGGCCCTGTACGGGCGCTCAGCATCCGGTTCGCGTTTGCGCAGAATGAAGAGGCCCGCGATCGTAACGATGTAGAAGAGCAACGAGGCGAAGGTCGCATAGTCCAGCAGGTCGCCGTAGGTACCGCTGAAACACAACAGGCACGACCAGATGCACTGCACCCAAAGGGCCCATTGCGGCACACCACGCTCGCTCAATTCGCCTGCCTGCTTGAGGAACAGACCCTCCTTAGCCATGGCATAGTACATGCGTGGCCCTACGAGCACATAGCCGTTGATGCAGCCGAAGGTGCTGATCATGATGAGGATGGCCATGACCGAAACGGCCGCAGGACCCATGATCACCTGTGCGGCGGCCGTTCCCACCCGATCCGCCTCGGCGTTCATGATCCCTTCGCTCGGCAGCAACGCGAGGTAGGTGATGTTGGCCAGCACATACAGGCCCGTGACGATGAAGGTGCCCAACGCCAGGCTGCGCGGGATGTTGCGCTGCGGCTCCTTCACCTCGCCGGCGATGAAGGTGATGCTGTTCCATCCATCGCTGCTGAAGAGCGAGCCCACCATGGCCACCCCGAGCACGCTGAGCAGTGCCACACCAGTGAGCGGCGTGAGCGCGCCATCTGCGCCTGTAGTGGCCGCCTGCCATCCGGTGCTGAAATTGGTGGCGAGCACTTCGGTGCCCAGCCCAACGGCGAGACCCACGATGATCAATGCCAGCAGTGCGACGATCTTGGCCGTGGTGAAGACCGTGGTGAGCGTCTTGCTGCTTTGCACTCCTCGGGTATTGAAGAGCGAGAGCAGGATGATGGTAGAGACCGCATAGACCTGCGCCGCGCTCACCTTCACGAAGCCGAGGTCGAAGAGAACGTTATCGGGCGAAAGCACCGGGAAGAACACCGCGCTGAACTTCGCGAAGGCCACCGCCACCGCAGCGATGATGCCCGAGGTGATCACCGTGAAGGCCGTCCATCCGTAGAGGAAGGCGGTGAGTTTGCCGTATGCGCGTTGCAGGTACACGAACTGTCCGCCGGCCTTGGGCATCATGCCGGCGAGTTCGCCATAGCTCAGGGCGGCCATCACGGTGAGCAAGCCCGCAACGATCCATGCAGCGAGCATCCAGGCCGGTGATCCCAGGTCGCGCATCATGCCAGCGCTCACGATGAAGATGCCCGAGCCGATCATGGAACCGGCCACGAGCATGGTGGCATCCCACAGCCCGAGCGAACGTTTGAACCCGCTCATCTGGAGCTAGTGGTGCTTGTGCAGTTTGCTGTGCTTGCGGCTGTAGCCGAAGTAGATCACGAAGCCGATGGCGAGCCAGATGCCGAGCCGGATCCAGTTCTCCTTGCCCAAGCCGAAGATCATGGCCCCGCAGGCCACGATACCAAGGATGGGCAACAAGGGGACCATCGGCGTTTTGAATTGGCGTGGAAGGTCGGGCTGTGTCTTCCGCAGGATGATCACCGCCGCGCATACCAGCATGAAGGCGAACAGCGTACCGATACTGGTCATGTGGCCCACCACATCACCCGGAACGAAGGCCGCGAACAACGCCACCAAGACCAGGATGACGAGGTTACCCTTGTAAGGCGTCTTGAATTTGGGATGGACTTCTGAGAAGACACCCGGCAACAACCCATCGCGGCTCATGGAATAGAACACCCGGCTCTGGCCGAGCAGCATCACCAGGATCACCGAGGAGAATCCCGCCAGGATGGCCACCGTGACCGACTTGCTCAACCACCCGAAGCCGGGCATGGCCTCTTGGATGGCGGCTACCACGGAAGCTTCACCGCCCTTGGTCGGATCGCGGAAGAACTCCACGGGAACGAGGCCGGTGAGTACGTGAGCGAACAACACGTACAGCACGGTGCAGATCAACAAGGAGCCCAGGATCCCGATGGGCATGGACCGCTTCGGATCCTTCGTTTCCTGCGCGGCGGTGCTCACCGCATCGAACCCGATGAAGGCGAAGAACACCGTGCCGGCAGCACCGAGGATGCCGAGCCAACCGCCATAGTTGTGCGTGATACCCTGGTGGTCCACGTACTTGGTGGCCTCAGGGATGTAGACCGCGTGGTTGGCAGGGTTGATGAAACTCCAGCCCAACGCGATGATCAACACCACGATGGCCACTTTCACGATCACGATCAGGTTGTTCACGAAGGCGGATTCCTGGATCCCCCGGATCAGCAATAGGCTGATGGCCGTGACGATGAAGAGCGCAGGCAGGTTGATGATGCCGCTGACACCGTCAATGGAGGTCTGGAACGGCGAATGGCACCATTGATAGGGAATGGGTGACAACCCCATCACCTCCACCAGGAAATTGTTGAGGTATTCGCTCCAGGCGATCCCGACCGTGGCCGCACCCACAGCATACTCCAGCACCAAGTCCCACCCGATGATCCACGCGAGCAGTTCGCCCATGGTGGCATAGGTATAGGTGTATGCGCTTCCCGAGATGGGGATGGATGATGACAGTTCCGCATAACACAAGCCCGCAAGGGCGCAGCCGACCGCAGCGATGAGGAAACCGATCGTGACCGCTGGTCCAGCGTTCTGCGCCGCGGCCGCAGCCGTGCGCACGAAAAGGCCCGCACCGATGATCGCACCGATGCCCAACGCCACCAGCGACCACGAGGTGAGGGTACGCTTCAAGGTGTGGCCGCCTTCGGCGGAACCAGTTGCCAGAATGTGGTCCAGCGGCTTGATCTTAAAGAGCTTGTTCGCCATGGCGTTGTTTCGGGATGCGGCACCAAGATGGGGCTTTCGATGCATAACGCCAAGAACGAGGTTCCACTGTCGCTTTCGACCATTGATGCGGATGGACATAGGAGGATGTTGCTGCCATGGGTACTTTGGGGCCCGTATACCGACCACCGCGAAGCTTACGGCGTCGACCATGCGCTTAGACGAGACCCAGATCCTCCGCTCCTTCAGCACCCGACGCGTGCTGTTGCCTGTGGTGATCGGTCTCGCCTTCACCGCCTTCCTGATCTGGCGGAACGCCAACTGGGAGGCCCTGGATGCGGTGCAATGGACCTGGCGCACCACGTTCTGGATGATGCTCGCCGCCCTCAGTGTGGTGGTGCGCGACTATGCGTACATGGTGCGGATCCGGTTGCTCACCGAGCGCCAGCTCACCTGGGGGCGCAGCTTCGTGGTGATCATGCTGTGGGAATTCGCTTCGGCGCTGGCCCCGGGCATCATCGGCGGTGGATTCCTCTTCGCCATCCTCATCCTCACGCGCGAAGGCATCGAAGCGGGCAAGAGCATCACCATCATCACCTTCACCTCCTTCCTCGATGGCATCTTCCTGGCCGTGATGGCCCCGGTGATGTATTTCGTGGTGGGTCGCGAAGCGCTCTTCGCCGGCGTGGACACCGGCAGCGGACCTTGGGATACCGGCTTCTTCGTGTGGTTCTGGACGGTGTACTTCGGCATACTGGCGTACAAGCTGTTCGTGGGATACGCCCTTTTCGTCAATCCGGTCTTCGTGAAACGGGCGCTGGTCGGCATCTTCTCCGCACCGCTCCTCCGCCGGTGGCGTCGTGATATGGTCACCACCGGGGATCAACTCATCACGGCTGCGAACGGGCTGAAGAAAAAAGGCTGGGACCATTGGTGGCCTGCGCTGCTCGCCACCTTCGCTTCGTGGACCGCGCGCTATTCCATCGTCAACTGCATCCTGCACGCTTTCCACCCGAGTGCCGGGTTGAACGATGCGGTGATCTACGGCAAGCAGGTGGTCATGGGTATCATCATCCTGCTCAGCCCCACACCGGGCGGCAGCGGATTGGCCGAATTCATCTTCAACGACTTCCTCGGGATGTTCATCGCCACCGGTCTGGCACCAGCCCTGGCCCTGTTGTGGCGGTTGATGAGCTACTACCCGTACATCCTGATCGGGGTGGTGTTGCTCCCGCGTTGGATCCGCCGCAAGATCGTGCCGACCGTGCTGGGAAGAACCTAAGTCGGGTGACCTCCACGCGCATTTTCCACACGATCGGAAGCGTTACTTCAACCCGTGCATATGCACGGCAACCATTCAGCGGACGCCCGTCTATTGAACGGATCAAGGAAGATCCACGACCACACGACATGACCATGAAGAAAAACCTGCTCATCGCGACTGTCTTCGGACTATCCATCACCTTCTGTGAAGCACAGATAACCGACCTGGGGACGATGGTCGCTCCAAGTGTGATCAAGACCCTTCCCTCCGCTGGCCTCAAGATCCTGGAAAGTAACGCTCCTGTTGGTTTCGTGCTACGCGATCTCGACCTGAACGTGTACCAGACGATCAACTTCCCGGCGATACCGGGCTATTCGTTCTGGTCTGGTCCTTACTATGTCACCGAGGACCTTTTCGACACCGACCCGACCACGATCGAGTACGCGATCACTATGCGCGCATCGGGAAGCGTCCACAACCATTTCGCGGTCATCCGCGCCGATGGAACCATTCTCTTCACCGCCGAAAACCAGAGCCTTTTCACTCTTGGCTCTGCCTTTGAGCCGATCTTCAACACCCCGGATGGAGCCCGCATGATACTCACCGGTTCCAGCGACGGCATGGGTTCCGACTACCCGACCCGCCTCTATTCACTTCCGGGCACATTGCCCTGCCTGGCCTGCGATGGCACGGTTTCCGCACTCGGAATGACGGTGGGCAACGAGGAGCTACGGCCAGCGCCACCGGAGCTCCATGCTTTCCCGAACCCGGCCAGCTCGGAGTCCACCATCACCTATTCGCTACCCTCTGGGGCTGATCGCGCAACACTCGTCATGACCACCTTGAGCGGGTCTGTCGTTCTGCGCATCCCGGTCACCGAAACGGGCAGTATGACGATCACCACCGCAGACCTTGCGGCTGGCACCTATCTATACCATATGGAGACCGATCAAGGCATGGTCGGCAGCAAGCGGCTGATGGTGGTGAAGTAGCCCTACCTTACATCGCTCCGCATCGGGCAGAGCCGCTGAAAGGCCTTCAGCGGCTTCCGAATTCCACATTACGCCCGGCGCAGGTTGACCATGTGTGCTAAGAAGCAGGCTGCACCGATGCAGTTGGTCATCCCTATGTGCGGATACTAAAGTGCTCGCGAGATCTCGCATCAGTCCGGGACGTGGACCATGGACCGGGGCTACCTATCATACTTCCGCGTACTTTCACCCGCCACCAACCACCCCCATGGAACGATTCACCGGCCTGATCGGCATCGCGCTCATCCTCGGCCTCGCCTACCTGGCGAGCAACAACCGCAAAGCCATCAACAAGCGGCTCGTGCTCAGTGGCCTGCTCTTGCAAACGGCGATCGCATTACTGGTGATGAAGGTGCCGCCGGTTACGGCCTTCTTCCAATGGCTCGGTAAGGGTATGGAGAAGATCGAGCACTACTCGCGCAAAGGGGCTTCTTTCGTTTACGGTGGCATCATCACCGAACAGCCCGATGGCAGCATGGGCAATTACTGGGGCGGTGGTTTCGTGTTCGCCTTCAACATCACGGCCACGATCATCCTGGTCTGCGTGCTGGTGGCCATCCTCTACCACATCGGTTTCATGCAGCGTGTGGTCTCCATCATCGCGAAGGGCATGAACTTCATCATGCGCGTGAGCGGCGCCGAAGCCTTGAGCAACGTGGCCAGCGCCTTCGTAGGCCAGGTGGAGGCTCAGGTGATGATACGCCCCTACCTGAAAGGCATGACGAAGAGCGAGCTGCTCGCGAGCATGAGCGGATCGCTGGCGTGCATTGCCGGCGGCATCCTGATCGTGTATGCGAACATGGGTGCGGCGGCTGGCATGGACCTGGCCCCGAAGTTGATCACCGCCAGCCTGATGGCCGCGCCGGGCGCGTTGGTGATCGCCAAGATCGTCTTCCCCGAGACCGAGCGAAGTGAGACGATGGGCACCGTGAAGTTGGAGGTGAAGAGCAACTACACCAATGTGATCGATGCGATCGGCCATGGCGCCGGTGATGGGTTCAAGATCGCCATGAACGTGGTGGCCATGCTGATCGGTTTCATCGCCCTCATCGCCTTGATCGATGGGATCCTTGGCTGGGCCGGTCACCTGTTCAACCCCGAGTTCAACCTTAGCCTGAATTGGATCTTCGGCAAGATCTTCACGCCATTCGCTTGGGCCATGGGCGTACCCATGCAGGATGTGAACAGTGTGGCCACCTTGCTCGGACAGAAGCTCACTGTGAACGAATTCGTCGCCTTCAAGAGCTTGACCGATAAGACTATCCCCGTACTCACGGAGAAAGGCTTGTTGATCACCAGCTTCGCGATCTGCGGCTTCGCCAACTTCAGCAGCGTGGGCATGCAGATCGGCGGCATCGGTGAGCTCGCTCCGGAGCGCCGCGCGGACCTGGCCCAGCTCGGCCTGAAAGCGCTTTTCTGCGGCACCATGGCAAGCTACCTCAGCGCCACCATCGCAGGCATCGTGATGTGAGGACCGGTGCGAAAGCGCACGACCATAGTACTGGTACTCGCGGTCATCGGCGTGTCCGTGTGGTTCGGCATCCGCTCGGGAAAGCCCATCGTGCCGGGTCTTACGATCGAGCGCCGACCTGGTGATGCCCTCGACAGCCTGCATGGTGTGGTGGTGTTCCACAACGATGGCATGCGCGCCACGCATGGACGCCATGTGGTGGATGGCTACAACGTTGGACTGAAGTACCAGTGCGTGGAGTTCGTCAAACGTTACTACCTGGAACACTAC
>JAEUTB010000227.1 GCA_016787995.1 Flavobacteriales bacterium
AGAATGCCGCTAACCGTGGGCCGACAGCCTTGGGGACACTTTTGACGGCCACCAGAAAGGTGGTTCCCTAGGTCAGGAAATTCCCAAAACCCAAACCGTAGAAGACATGAAGAATGTACGCAAGTCGATCGTGGCAGCCAGTGTGGCAGCCATGGCCGTGACGGGCGCGAACGCACAGTCCATCGGGGCTGCTTGCGGTTGTCCGCCCGTGAATTCCCGAACGCCGGTGAACATCTCCACCCTGGTGGATGCCACCACGAAGAACCTGTTGAGCTCGACCACCACGTTGACCTGCAACAACCTGTACACGCTGGATAGCCGTATGTACGTGAACGCTGGCCAGGACCTCTTCATCGAGCCCGGCACCGTGATCAAAGCGAACTCCAACCCTGGAGCTGCACATGCCATCATCGTTGCCCGCGAAGGCCAGATCTGGGCCAACGGCAGCGAAGCCTGCCCCATCATCATGACCGCGACCGCCGATCCCTTGGATGGCAGCTATAGCGTGCAGAACCGCGGTCAGTGGGGAAGCTTGATCGTATTGGGTCGTGCCTACACCAACAAGCGCACGGCGGATGGCGACCCGACCGCCACCTCCACGAACGGCGTTGGCACCATCGAGGGTCTTGCTGCTGGTGACACACGTCACTTGTACGGCATGCCTGTAGGTCAGGAAATGAACGAAGACAACAGCGGTGTGCTCCGTTACGTGAGCCTCCGCCATGGTGGTCAGGTCATCGGAGCCAACAACGAGATCAACGGTCTCACGCTTGGTGGCGTTGGTAGTGGCACCACGATCGACCACATCGAAGTGATCGCGAACCTTGATGATGCCTACGAGTTCTTCGGCGGCACCGTAAGCGCGAAGAACCTCGTGGCGATGCACTGCGATGATGACTACATCGACTACGACCAGGGTTGGAACGGCAAGCTGCAATTCGTCTACGGCGTTCAAGGCCCGGACAATAGCGGCGGTGCGAACAACCAGGGCGACAATGGTTTCGAGGCCGATGGTGACGATGCAGCGACGAACATCGCCAACGGTGGCATCTCGTCCAACCCGACCATCTACAACGTCACCATCATCAGCCGGAACTTGAACGACGAAGCGATCGAAGCGAAGGAGCGCACGTTGGGTACCATCGCGAACAGCATCTTCGCCCGTTCCGCTCAAGGTCTGAACATGACGACTGCCGTGGAGACGTCGTGGAACGCTGGTCAGTTCAACGTGAAGAACTGCACCTTCCAGGAAGTGACCAACCCGCTGCGCATCAACGGCGTTGTGACCGGTGCTGGCCCTGCCTTCACCAAGTTCACCACCACCGATGGCAACCTCATCGTGGGTGCGAACAGCCTGATCGATGCCACTTACACGATGACCCAACCGGGCAACGTGTTGACCGACCGGGTGAACCCGGTTCCAGCCGCTGGTACCGCCTCCACCACGTTGACGCCTCCAGTGGATGGCTTCTTCACCGGTGCGAAATACCGCGGTGCTTTCCAGCCTGGTGCTGAGCCTTGGACCACGGGCTGGACCCTGGCCGCACAGATCGGTCTGGACGTGAGCGCTGCTGCAGGTTGCACCGGCGACATCAACCGCGACGGTGTGATCAACATCACGGACTTCAACTTGCTCGGCGCCAACTTCGGCGGTAGCTGCTTCTAAGCGACCACCCTGTCACCGCACTGCGAACCGTCCCACGTTCGCAGTGCGGACAGGGATCAGCACAACACCAACCATGAAAAAGATATTCAAACAACTTCTGGCTTGTAGCGCCCTGTTCCTGGGTGCGACGGCCGCGCAAGCACAAGGCTTGGAAGGCATCATCGTGGAGGAGTTCCACACGGTGACGCAAGCCGACGCCGATGTGATCAACAACGATATCGCTGGCAGCTCATTCGCCATCGCACCGGGTACCAAAGTGTACCGTGTGTATGTCGATATGGCACCGAACTACCGCCTCTCCTCCGTGTTCGGCAGCGCTATCCCTCAAGGTGGATCGGTCTCTCCGAACCCCCTGTCCATCAACACGACCACCACGTTCTGGAACGATGACAACTTCGGCAGCGAAGTACCCGGCCAGACACGTCGTATCGACGAGGGAACGGCTTTCGACAGCTACATCACCGTGGGAACCACCGGCATCTCAGGAGGAACGGCCGGTTGCGGAAGCGCCACCCAACAACTGGGTATCCGCCGCAACCTGGACACCAATGGCGACCTCACCACCTGCGGGGTCTACCCTGACTTCTCCGGTAACGACGGAAGCATTCCCGGCACGGCACCATCGTTGACCTACAACCTGAGCGCTAGCGTGAATTTCGACGCGCTCACCGTGGACGGCAACGTGTTGACCATGGTGAACGACGGTTGGTCCACCCTCCCCAACCAGACCGGCATCGACCCCACCGGGTCGAACGTCCTCTTGGTCGGCCAATTCACCACGGATGGTGTGTTCTCCTTCCAGATCAACGTGGCACTCGCCGATCCGAACAACAACGTGGAGACCTATGTACACAGCACCGCTGGTGCAGGTGAAGTGGTAAGCCCCTTCCTCACCTACCCGGCTGCTGCATGCAACCCTCCCGTGTTCAGCAGCTTCACCAGCAATGGTCCGATCTGCGCCGGTAGCACCCTGCAACTGAACGCCCTCGCCACCGGTGATGCCACCATCACCTACAGCTGGAGCGGTCCGAATGGCTTCAGCAGCACGGCTCAGAACCCGAGCATCGCCAACGCCACCGTAGCTGCCACGGGCACCTACACGGTAACGGCAAGCAACGGTTGTGCCCCCGACGCCACCGAAACGGTGAACGTGGTGGTGAACGCACCGGCCAACGCTGGAACGAACGGCACACTGACCATCTGCGAAGGCAGCACGGTCAACGCCGCTCAGCTCTTCGCACAACTCGGTGGTAGCCCGAACGCCGGTGGAACGTGGACCCCAGCATTCGCTGGTGCCGGTGTTTATACCTACACGGTGACCGGCATCGCGCCTTGCACGAACGCCACCGCCACGGTGACCGTTTCTGAGCAAGCACAGCCCAATGCTGGAACGAACGGCACGCTCACCATCTGTGCTGGTAGCACGGTGAACGCCGCTCAGCTCTTCGCACAGCTCGGTGGTACACCAGAAGCTGGTGGGACCTGGAGCCCTGCCTTCGCGGGCGCCGGTGTGTACACCTACACGGTAGCTGCTGTAGCACCTTGCACCGGTAGCGCCACCGCCACGGTGACCGTTTCCGAGCAGGCACAGCCCAATGCTGGAACGAACGGCACGCTCACCATCTGTGCTGGTAGCACGGTGAACGCCGCTCAACTCTTCGCACAGCTCGGTGGTACGCCAGAAGCTGGTGGAACCTGGAGCCCTGCCTTCGCGGGCGCTGGTGTGTACACCTACACGGTAGCTGCTGTAGCACCTTGCACCGGCAACGCCACCGCCACGGTGACCGTTTCTGAGCAAGCACAGCCCAACGCTGGTACGGATGGTACCCTGTCCATCTGCTCCACGGCTTCTGCGCAGAGCCTCTTCGCACAACTCGGTGGTACACCTGATGCAGGTGGAACCTGGAGCGGTCCAAGCACGGTGATCGGCGGCAACTACGACCCCTCGACGATGGATGCGGGTGTTTACACCTACACGGTAGCCGCAGTGGCTCCTTGCACAGGCAACGCCACCGCCACGGTGACGGTGACCGAGACCGCCACCGGAGTTTGGTATGAAGATGCCGACAACGACGGCGCTGGTGACCCCAACGTGGTGTTGAACCAGTGCGACCAGCCTGTTGGCTACGTAGCCAACAACAACGACCTCTGCCCTGCTGATGCGAACAAGATCGCACCAGGTGCTTGCGGTTGCGGTGTAGCCGATGTGGCTGCTACCTACTACACCGATGTGGACGGTGACGGCTTCGGCGATCCAGCTTCTCCTGTTGCTGGTTTCACCTGCATCACCCCGGACGGTACCGTAGCGAACAACACGGACAACTGCCCCACCACACCAGGTCTGATCGGCGACGTCTGCAACGACAACAACCCGAACACCGAGAACGATGTGATCGGCGCTAACTGCGTTTGCGCTGGCACGCCAGTAGGCGTTGACTGCGAAGGCACCCCGAACGGCCCGGCTGTTCCTGGCACCCCTTGCAACGACAACAACCCTGGTACTGGCAACGATACCTGGAGCGCAAGCTGCCAGTGCGTAGGCCAGCCGTTGGATTGCGCTGGCGTACCCGGTGGCACCGCGCTGCCTGGCACACCCTGCAATGACAATGACCCGAACACCGGCAACGACGTGTACGGTTCTGACTGCGCTTGCGCTGGTCAACCGTTGGATTGCTTGGGCGTACCGGGCGGAACCGCCGTGGTAGGATCCTCCTGCAACGACAACAATCCGCTCACGGAGAACGACGTTTACGGAGCCAACTGCACCTGTGCAGGTACTCCGATCGGTGATTGCACGGAGATCGTGAACATCACCTTCACCACGGATGCCAACCCAGGTCAGACGAGCTGGGAGATCATCCCTGAAGGTGGCGGAGCGACCCTGTGCAGTGGCGCAGGCAGCTACCCGGCCAACTCCGAAGTGAACGAGACTTGCTGCCTGGCGATCGGATGCTACGCCTTCCGTATGCTGGACAGCGCTGGTGATGGCATCACAGCTGGAGGTTACAGCCTCACCGAAAATGCAAGCGGAAAGCGCATCATCGACAACAGCGGCAACTTCACCGCAGGTAGCGTGAGTGCGATCAGTGGCCAACAAGGCTTCTGCCTCCCATTGGGTAACGACCGTCTGATCGCCGCCCATTGCGGTAAAGTGGATTGGACGGTGAACCGTTACGTGGTAGCGACCGAGAACACGGCTGTGAGCGCAGAGTGGATCAACGGTGGTGCGAACAACGTGCAGGATGCGAACAGCGGTTATGAGTTCTGGATCTTCGATCCGAACGGCTCTTACAGCTTCCGTCGCTTCCGCAGCCACAATGTGAGCGATGGTAAGTCGCCCGCGAACGCCACGCGTGCCTGCCACATGAAGATCAACGGCTGGTTCAACAGCGCCCTCACCCCGCACATCCCCGATGGTGTGTTGATGAACATCCGCGTACGTGGCCGTGTGAACGGTGTGAACGCGGCCTTCGGTGAGGCTTGCCAGTTCAAGGTGGATGCAGCTCGCGCTGCATGCCCGATCATCGGCTTGCTCAGCACCCCAGGCAATACCTTCAGCTGCGGTGTCACTCGCGAGTTCCGTTCGGGTAGCGTGATCTACGCACAACCTCCCCAGTTCTTCCCTGCTGTGAGCAGCTCGCTCTTGCGCTACCAGTTCCGCTTCCGCAACGTGGCGGAAGGGTTCGAGGTGATCCGTCAGAGCAACACCTACGTGCTCCCCTTGTTCTGGACGAACGCCCCTGCTCTGCAGTGCGGTACGACCTACACGGTAGATGTACGAGTGAGCAAGGATGGCGGTGCTACCTGGTGCGTGGATAGCCCAGTACCAAGCGTACCGTTCAGCGCATGGGGACCTGTATGCGAAGTGACCATCGCCGCTTGCCCAGGTGCGAGCGCGCTGGCTACCCAGCCGAACTCGGCCACCACAGCCACCTTGGCCATGTATCCGAACCCGAACCGTGGCGACCAGCTCTTCGTGTCGATGACCGACATCGACAACACGATCAGCACGGTGACCATGGACGTGTACGACATGACCGGCAAGCGCATCGTTGCACGCACGATCACCGCACAAGACGGCTTCGTGAACCAAGCTGTGGAGCTGAACAGTGAACTGGCCGCCGGCCTGTACCTGGTCAACTTCACCGCTGGTGAGCAGGTCTTCAGCGAGCGTCTGATCGTTCAGCCGTAAGCACCGATCGATCTAATGGAAGCGCCCCGGGCAGTTGCCCGGGGCGCTTTTGCATTGTTCCGGTTCCTTCACGTCGGCACCACATTCCAATAACCCGAATAACATTCCTTCAACCTGTTGAAGCATGCCGACCTGGCTTAGCGTACTGTTGTTCGTCCTGATCGGACTGGCCATCTTCCTTGCAGCGGTAGAGTCACTCTCGACCGCCCTACGATCACTGGCCTCCGATAAACTCTCTGGCTGGCTTCGACGGTTCACCTCGACCGGCTGGAGCGCGGTCTTGGTCGGTACCGGTGTGACGATGCTGCTGGACTCATCCTCAGCGGTCATCATCCTGACCATCGTCCTGGTGAACAGTGGGATGATGCCGTTCCGCAACGCACTAGGGGTGGTATTGGGTGCGAACATCGGTACCACGTTCAGCAGTCAGCTGGTAGCCTTGGACGTTGGGGCTTGGAGCGCAGTACCACTTCTGGCTGGCATCGTGCTTCAACATGCAGGTCGTTCGGTATTCTGGCGCTCCATGGGATCCGTGGTATTCAGCTTCGGGCTGTTATTCGCAGGCCTTTTCATCATGGGTCACGCCGTGGAGCCTTTCAAGGATGATCCAGCGCTGCTCACATGGTTGCATGGACTGGAGCATCCATTGAAAGGCGCATTGATCGGCGGCCTGATCACCTTGGTGGTACAATCCTCGTCGGCTACGGTGGCCATGGCGATCACCCTTTGCTCGAAAAGCATGCTCTCCTTGCCTGCTGGGGTAGCGGTGATGCTTGGGGCTGAACTGGGCACCTGCTCAGATACGCTGTTGGCCACTGTCAAGAGCGACCGTAATGGACTCAAAGTGGGTGTATTCCATTTGTTGTTCAACCTTATCTCCATCATCGTTGGTCTACTCTTGATCGGACCATTCCTAGACGTGGTGGACTTTCTGGCCGGAGAAGTATCCGTGGCCAAGCAAGTGGGCATCGCACACCTGCTCTTCAATATGGCGGGCGTACTGGTGGCACTTCCCTTCTTGGATGTGCTCGCAAATGGAATGGACCGACTGCTACCATCCCACGCGCGGACCAGTCTTCCTTGAAGAAATGGCCTTGGTGCGTCCGGGAGGAAAGATCCTATTGGCGTAACACAATCGGACCGATCATTTCAGGTGGTCTTGTTCCAATGGTAGCGTGCCCGCACTATCCACATAACAGGTGCCCGGGAATTTCGCACCACCTGAAACACCCTACACCATGAACCTATTTCAACGCATCCGCTCGTGGCTGGACTACCCTCCACGCGTGGACCAGAACGGAGACGCGGTGCGAACGACCGCCCCAGAGATCGAGGTCGGGATCCTACTCACGATCGCCTGCCTTGGTCTTGCTGTGCTCGCATCCGCGCAGATCAACGTCACGCACCTCGGAACTTACGCGACCGGTAGCTACAACACGGCTGCAGCGGAGATCGTGAGCTTCGACCCGGTGAGTGATCGCATCTTCTTCGTGAACGCACAGCTCAACCAGGTGGTTGCCCTGAACGCCAGCAACCCGGCCTCGTTGACGCTCGCCTTCACCATCGACATGGCCACCTATGGTGCCGTGGCCAACAGCCTCTGTGTGGTACCTGGCGGCATCGCGGTGGCGGCCGAGGCCAGTCCGAAGACCGACCCCGGTAAGGTGGTGTTCTTCGATGCCAATGGCAACCTCCTCAGCCAAGTGACCGTGGGCGCGCAGCCCGATCACGTCTCTGTAACGCCCAACGGACAGAAGGTCCTGTTGGCCAACGAGGGTGAACCGGACAACACCTACACCATCGATCCCCAAGGAACGATCAGCGTGATCGACATCTCCGGTGGTATCGCCGGGGTGAGCGGTGCCAACGTCACCTCCATCGACTTCACGGCGTACACGCCGATGATGCTGCCCGGTGTGCGCATCTTCGGTCCCGGTGCCACTGTTGCTCAGGACATGGAGCCCGAGTATATCACCGTGAGCGACGATTCACAAAAAGCTTTTGTGGCCTGCCAGGAGAACAACGCCGTGGTGCGCATCGACCTTGCGACCAACTCCATCGAGCAGATCACCGCGCTGGGCATGAAGGATCATAGCCTGCCCGGCAATGGTCTCGATGCCAGCGACAGTCCCACTGGCATCAACATCGCCAACTGGCCGGTGAAGGGCCTCTACATGCCCGATGCCATCGATGCCTTCACCATCGGCGGACAGACCTACGTTGCTTATGCCAACGAAGGTGATGCCCGCGAGTGGGGCACCTTCGTGGAACCCCGCCGCATCGGCAACGCGGCCTACGTGTTGGACCCTGTCGTGTTCCCCAACGCCGCCACGCTGAAGCAGAACGCCAACCTTGGCCGCTTGAACGCGACGATCTACTCCGGTGACACGGACGGCGACACCGACTTCGATGAGATCCACGTCTTCGGTTCACGCTCCTTCACCATCCGCGATGCCAATGGCACCATCGTGTGGGATAGCGGCGATCAGCTGGAGCAGATCACCTCCGCAGCCTACCCTACCAATTTCAACAGCAACAACAGCGCGAACAACAGCTTCGATACCCGCAGTGACGACAAGGGCCCCGAGCCCGAAGCCGTGGTGGTGGCCAATGTATACGGAAGCACTTACGCTTTCATCGGGCTGGAGCGCATCGGTGGCATCATGGTCTACGACGTGAGCGTGCCGACCGCACCGGTCTTCGTCCAGTACATCAACAACCGCAATTTCGGCGGTGATGCCGCAGCAGGCACCGCGCTCGACCTGGGTCCCGAGGACATCAAGTTCGTGAGCGCCTCCGACAGCCCCGACGGCATGCCCTTCCTGATCGTCGGCAACGAGATCAGTGGCACGGTGAGCACCTTCCGCATCAACGCACCGCCCACGCCTGAGAACATCACCGTATGGACCTACGAGCCGCTCCAAGGTGCGGCCGCCACACCCACGCCGAACATCGGCAGCGGTTCGTCCGCTGTGGTGGGCAGCATGACCGGCGCCAGCACCGCCACCGGTAGCTCCACTGGCTGCGCGCAAACCACCGGCAACACGGCTTGGGCCATCGGTACCGCCAACCCCGGCACCACGAACGAATCCTCAGGCGTCGAGTACCGCACCTCCACCGTGGGTTACTCGGACATCACCTTCTCCTACGATCATCGCATCTCCAACACCAGCACGCGCACCGCACGCATCCAGTACACCTTGGATGGGACCACCTGGACCAACTTGGACCTGAACGGTAGCAACTACAGCAGCGCCTGTGCCAGCCGCGGCGCCATCGACAACGGCCGCGTGGATGCCGGCGATCCGGTGGGCACCAACGTCTCCGACTCCTGGGGCCGTCGCACCATCGACTTCTCCGCGATCACCGGGGCCAACAACAACCCCACCTTCGGGGTGCGTATCCTCGCTGCACACTACGCGGCCACCGGTCAGTTCCGTCAGGCCAACAACGTGAACACGGCCGCCACCGGTGGCACGTGGCGCATGGACAATGTGACCTTCGCAGGTATCGAACAGAGCGTGAATTTGGCCACGATCGCCACGCCCGTTCCCACCAGCCTCACAGGCTTCAGCACACCCGAGGGCACCCCCAGCGCAGCACAGACCTTCACGGTCACTGCCAGCGACCTCACCGCCGCCCTGGTCTTCACCGCCCCGGCCGGCTTCGAGCTGCGCGCACAAGGGGTCGGTAGCTACGCTTCCAGCTTGAACCTGACCGGTCCTTCGGTGAACGCGACCATCGAGGTGCGACTCATCGGCACTACGGCAGGAGCATACACGGGCAACATCACCATCGCCAGCACGGGCGCCACCGGTCAGACGGTGAGCGTCGACGGTCAGGTCATCGCGCCGCCCGTTCCTGGTGTGCTCGCCGTGTGGACCTATGAGCCGCTGCAAGGCACGGCCACTGCGCCCACGCCGAACATCGGTAGTGGCTCCTCGGCTATCGTGGGCAGCATGACCGGCGCCGGTACTTCCACCGGCAGCAACACGGGTTGTGCACAGGTCACGGGCACTACGGCCTGGGCCATCGGCACCGCCGCCCCCGGCACCAGCAACGAGTCCTCGGGTGTCGAGTACCGCACCTCCACTGTGGGTCATGAGAACATCGTCTTCTCCTACGACCATCGCCTCTCCAACTCGGCCACGCGCACCGCACGTATCCAGTACACCCTGGACGGCAGCACCTGGACCAACCTCTCCCTCGATGGCACCAACTACGACAACAGCGCCTGCGCCAACCGCGGCGGTCTGGACGGTGGTCGCATCGACGCTTCCACTCCTGCGGGCACGAACGTCTCCGACTCCTGGGGCCGTCGTGTGATCGATCTGTCGGGCATCAGCGGGGCGAACAACAACCCGAACTTCGGTATCCGCATCCTGGCTGCACATTACAGCAACACCGGGGAGTTCCGCCAGGCCAACACCGTGACCAGCATTGCCACAGGTGGCACCTGGCGCTTCGACAACGTCAGCTTCACTGCGGATGTGATCACCACGCCGCCGCCCTTCACCCTGCAGATCCTCCACGCCAGCGACTTCGAAGGTGCAGTACCTGCCACGGAAGATGCACCGCGCTTCGCCGCCATCGTGGACAGCCTGGAGCACACCTATCCGAACTCTGTCACACTGAGCAGCGGCGACAACTTCCTGCCTGGGCCCTTCATGAGCGCTGGTGAGGACCCCTCGCTGGTGGCACCGCTGAAGATCGCTTACGAGAACTACTACGGTGGTCCATTCGCGAACAACGATCTGCGTGCGGGCATCGGCCGGGTGGACGTCACGATCATGAACATCCTCGGGATCAAGGCCGCCGCACTCGGTAACCACGAATTCGATCTCGGCACGAGCGAGCTGCGCAACATCATCGCCGGACAGAACAGTGGTGCCAACATCCGCTGGTTCGGCGCTCAGTTCCCCTACCTCAGTAGCAACCTCGACTTCAGTGCCGATGCGAACCTGAGCAACCTCTTCACCAATACCCGTGAGGAGTACACCTTCTTCCAGAACAACCCCGCGATGGGAGCTGCGGCCATTGCTGCGACCAAGAAGCTCGCTCCGAGCACGATCATCACGGTGAACGGTGAGAAGCTCGGTATCGTGGGTGCCACCACGCAGATCCTGGCGAGCATCTCCTCGACCGGTGCCACCACCATCATCGGTCCTGATGCGGACGACATGCCCGCGTTGGCTGCCATCCTGCAGCCGGTGATCGATTCGCTCATCATCGCGGAAGGCATTGACAAGATCATCGTGCTCAGCCACCTGCAGCAGCTCACGCTGGAAAAAGCGCTGGCTCCACTGCTGAACGGTGTGGACGTGATCATCGCAGGTGGATCGCACACCTTGATGGCCGATGCCACCGACCGCCTGCGCACAGGTGACGTGGCTGCAGAGACCTATCCCTTCCTGACCACGGGTCTGGACGGCAAGCCGATCGCCATCGTGAACACCACGAGCGAATACAAGTATGTGGGACGCTTGGTGGTGGACTTCGATGCCAATGGTGACATCGTGCCGAGCAGCATCGATGCCGCGATCAGTGGTGCATACCCTGCCGACAGCCTAGGTGTGGTGGAAGTGTGGGGCGATTACGCCGATGCCTTCACACCTGGCAGCAAGGGTCAGGAAGTGGCCAACCTCTGCGGTGCGGTGGAAGCCGTGATCATTGCGAAGGACGGCAACATCTTCGGGCGTACGGATGTGTTCCTGGAGGGCCGCCGCAACAGCGTGCGCACCGAGGAGACCAACCTGGGCAACGTGAGCGCCGATGCCAACAAGTGGATGGCGCGTCGCTACGATCCTGCCGTCACCATCAGCATCAAGAACGGTGGCGGCATCCGCAGCGCCATCGGTGTGGTGAACGCCGTGGGTGGCAACGTGAGCCTCGATCCGCCCGCAGCCAACCCGCTCGCCGGCAAACTCGAGGGCGACATCAGCCAACTCGACATCGAGAACTCGCTCCGCTTCAACAACCTGCTCAGCACGCTCACCCTCACTGCAGCCAACCTGCGCACCATCCTGGAGCACGGTGTGGCCGCCAGCGGACCGGGCCAAACGCAGGGTCGTTTCCCGCAAGTGAGCGGAGTGCGCTTCAGCTACAACGAGACGCTGCCCGCCAGCGCACGTATCCTCAACGCGGTGATCACCGACAGCGCAGGCTTCACTGTGGATACCCTCGTCATGAATGGCATGCTGCACGGGAACCCCGCACGCACCTTCCGCGTGGTAACGCTGAACTTCCTCGCTGGTGGTGGTGATGGCTATCCCTTCAACACCTTGGGAACCGGTCGCGTGGACCTGAACACCCTGCCCGATGCGGGACCGGGTGTGGCCACCTTCGCCGCTGCGGGTAGCGAACAGGATGCTTTTGCAGAGTTCATGAAGAGCTTCCACACTTCGAGTGCTTACGCCATTGCCGAAACGCCCGCATCGTTGGACACCCGCATCGAAGAGGTGAACGATCGCGTGGATGACATCCTCGACACTGGACTGCCCTGCACCAATGATGTGGTCTTGGAGTTCACCACCGACGAAGGTGGGCAAGAGATCACTTGGGAGATCCGTGAACAAGGAAGCAATGAGCTGATCGCCACTGGCGGTGGTGGTTATCCGAACAACGCCATCGTCGCGGAGACCACCTGCCTGTTCAATGGATGCTACACCCTCAGTGTCTTCGATGCAGCGGGTGATGGGATAGCTGGCGGTGGATACGTGCTGCGCACTGCGACCGGAGAGCGGATCATCGACAACAGCATGAACTTCACCAATGGCGGCGTGAGCGCAATAAGCGGTGGCCAAGGCTTCTGTCTGCCTATCGGTACCGATAAGCTACTCTTCAGCAGTTGCGATAAGCTGGATTGGGTGAACAACAGGTTCATCGTCGCCAGCGCGAATCCGGTCGTCTCTGCACAGTTCGGCGTCACCAACACCTCCAGTGGTTATGAGTTCTGGTTCTACGACCCGAACGGCAGCTACAGCTACCGTCGATTCCGCAGCCATGCCACCAGCGACGGATTCGGTTCAGGTGCTACACGCGCGTGCCATTTCAAGGTGAATGGTTGGACGAACAGCGTAGCCACGCCGCACCTGCCCAATGGTGTTCTCTTGAACGTGCGCGTTCGCGGCCGCGTGGCTGGATCCAATCTCGAATTCGGCCCGGCTTGCCTCTTCAAAATGGACGCAGCGCTCGCAGCCTGCCCGCGTGTGAAACTGCAGGACAACCCTTCGAACACCTCCGACTTCAGCTGCGGTGTATTCCGCAACTTCGGTGGAGCCAGCAACCCGAACAACCGTATAACGGCCAATCCTCCACAGCCCGTACCGGCCGTTGCGAGCAGCGCCATCCGGTATCAGTTCCGCTTCCGCATCCCTTCTGAAGGTGTGTGCATCGTGTGACCTCCGCAGACGAGCGCGCTATTGGTCCTGAACTGGACCAACGGACCCGCCTTGTTGTGCGGAAAGACCTATGAGGTCGACGTGCGCACGAGCGTCAACGGCGGTCTAAGCTGGTGCTTCGGACCTGCTGGCACCAGCCAAGCCGCTGCCTGCGCGGACCCGGAGGCTTGGGGCAAGGTGTGCAACGTGACGATCAACCCCTGTGCATCCGCGATCGGTGTACTGAGCGGCATGGATGTGGAAACCACCAACGCCACCCTCGCCATGTACCCGAACCCGAACCGTGGCGACCAGCTCTTCGTGTCGATGACCGACATCGACAACACGATCAGCACGGTGACCATGGACGTGTACGACATGACCGGTAAACGCATCGTTGCACGCACGATCACCGCACAAGACGGTTTCGTGAACCAAGCTGTGGATCTGAACAGTGAACTGGCCGCCGGCCTGTACCTGGTCAACTTCACCGCTGGTGAGCAGGTCTTCAGCGAGCGTCTGATCGTTCAGCCTTAAGCCGCGATCACCACCTTCGGGAACGGCCCTCGCCTTCTGGCGAGGGCCGTTCTTCGTTCAAGGCCGATCGAACCTATCCGTGATGGGCGTGTACAGGAGCATGGTAGTCCACAGCCAGACTACCTTCACCACATCAACGCTGACATGTTCAACACGCATCTCCTCCATTCACATGGCCTCCGATCCGCGATCATGGCCATCGGTCTTTCATTCAACCTTGGCACACTGAGCGCCGCTGAAGGCGAAAAACAACTGCCGAGCAGGATCACCGAGGCCAAGGTCTTCCTCAGCGGCGTGCAAGTAGTTCGTACGGCCTCCGCCACCATACCTGCGGGTAGCAGCACCATCGTCTTCACCGGTCTCGCGCAGGGTGTTGACCCGCAGAGCATCCAGGTCACCGGTAAGGGCGGATACAACATCCTTAGTGTGAACCACCGCATCAACTACCTCACCGAGAGCCCCAAGAAGAAAGAGATCGAAGAACTTCAGGAGCGCATCAAGAAATTCGAAAAGGACTACGCCTTCGAGAAAGCCATGCAGGATGTGTGGGTGAACGAAGAGCAGCTGCTCAACAAGAACAGCGCCATCGGTGGGCAGCAGAACGGGCTCACCGCCGCTCAGCTCACGGCCGTGAATGACTACGTGCGCGAACGGTTGAAGATCACTAAGACCAACTGGCTCGCGCAGCAGGAAAAGTTGAACTCCTTGCACGTGGAAGCGGAGAAATTGCGTCAACAACTGTCCACGCTTCAAAGCCAGGCACCACGACCGACGAGCGAGGTGGTGGTGGAGATCACATCTTCAGTGGAAGTGAGCGCAACATTCGCGATCACCTACTACGTGGGCGGAGCTGGCTGGATACCTGCCTACGACCTGCGGGCCAAGGGTGTTGGCCAACCCATCGACCTGCTGATGAAGGCGCAAGTGACCAACAACACCGGCGAGGACTGGAGCAAGGTGGAACTGAGCTTGAGCAGCGGCAACCCGACCCTAGGGGGTGTGATGCCCAACCTGACACCCTGGACGCTGTACACGCACAGAGCGAAGGAGCTTCAAAGCGTGACCATCGCATCGGGAAGGCGCACGAAAGCCACCTCCGACGCACCACCAGCCGCGGCCTACTCCGAAATGGATGAAAAGAAATACGAAGACATGGAGGCCAACTATGTGGTGAACAACACGGTGGCCTACCGCACCACCACCTCGGAATTCGTGATCGAGACACCGTTCACGATACCCAGCGATGGTGTGCCACACACTGTAGGGGTTAAGAACCACAGCATAGCCGCCTCCTACAAGCATTACGCTACGCCCAAGCTGGACAAGGACGCTTTCCTCTATGCACGCACCACGGGCTGGGAAGACCTTAACCTTCTACCCGGTGAAGCCAACGTCTTCTTCGAAGGCACCTTCGTGGGCCAGAGCTACCTGCAACTGGACATGCCGAAGGACACGCTGGACATCAGCCTCGGTCGTGATAAAGGCGTGGTGGTGGAGCGTGTGAAACGCAAAGCCAGCAACGAGAAAGCCGTGATCGGTGGCAGCCGCACCGTCACCATCGGCTGGGACCTCACCGTGCGCAACACAAAAGGCACCAGCGTGGACCTCGAGGTGCGCGACCAACATCCGATGAGCCCGCAGAGCGAGATCGAGGTGAAGCTGGTGGAGAAAGGAGGCGCCGCGGTGAACGAGAACAACGGCATGCTCATCTGGAACATCAACCTGGCGGCTAAGGAGACCAAGAAACTCGGCTTCGCGTATACGGTGAAGCACCCCAAGGACATGCCGGTGATCTTGGAGTGAACCTTCGTTATCGACAGCAAGAAGGGCGATCCACGGGATCGCCCTTCTTCGTTGGTCTTATACCAGAATCGCCTTAAGCCATACCCACCTGCCTAAGATGCGCCAAATGCGACCGAAGGGCACTGCGCAAGGAAGGGAACTCGCGGTACTGCACGTTGAATTCGGCACACACCTGTTTCAGTCGTTTGTTGATCTCCGGGTAATGCACGTGGCTGATGCGTGGGAAGAGGTGGTGCTCCACCTGGAAGTTCAACCCACCGAAGAGCCAGTTCCAGACCTTGTTGTGGGTGGCGAAATTCACGGTCGTGTTCACCTGATGCACGGCCCATTCGCTTTCAATGTGCGACCCATCCGTAGGGGGATGCACGAAATCCGTATCCTCTACCACGTGTGCGAGTTGGAAGACCACGGCGATGAAGATGCCGGTGACGAACACCATGACACCATAACCTACGAGCGTGGGCACCACACCTGCGAAGAACATGGGCAGGACGATGAAGATGGCCACGTAACTCACCTTGGTCACCCAGAAGATGACATGCTCCTTCACGCTCATCGGTTTCATCGCAGTATTGTCCGCGATCTTTCCGGTGAAGTACTTCTTCATGTCATTGTAAAAGACCCAGAAAAGG
>JAEUTB010000251.1 GCA_016787995.1 Flavobacteriales bacterium
GTTCGATATCGTCCCCAGCACGGACGATATCACCATGAGCGACAACCCCACGAAAGCCTTCCAGGCCAAGCCGAAGAGCAGCATCAGCATCGGCTTCCACCTGATGAAGGAAGGGAAGATCGATGCCTTCGCGAGCACCGGGAACACCGGCGCCATGCTGGTGGGCAGCATCTTCATCGTGAAGCCGATCACCGGCGTCATCCGCCCGTGCATCCCAACCCTGGTGCCCAAAGAGGGCGGTGGTGTTGGTGTGCTGTTGGACGTAGGCGCCAACGCTGACTGCAAAGCCGATGTGCTCGCTCAGTTCGGCCTGCTTGGCTCGTTGCTGGCGGAACACGTCTACCACGTGAGCGCACCGAAAGTGGCTTTGCTCAACATCGGCGAAGAGGAGAAGAAAGGCGACATCCTCCGCCAGGCCACCTTCGAGGTGATGAAGGAGCAAACGCAATACACCTTCGTGGGC
Organism: Flavobacteriales bacterium; assembly: GCA_016787995.1. Classification (GTDB taxonomy): domain Bacteria; phylum Bacteroidota; class Bacteroidia; order Flavobacteriales_F; family PHOS-HE28; genus PHOS-HE28. The sequence goes on from JAEUTB010000251.1 coordinate 464, forward strand.
AACGTGGAGGGGCGCGACCTCTTCAACGACAAAGCCGACGTGATGGTGTGCGACGGCTTCACCGGGAACGTGGTGCTGAAAGTGATCGAAGGCTTCCACGACCTGCTGGAGATGCACGGGGTGGATGATCCCTTCCTGCACCGGTTCAACTACGAGAACTACGGTGGCCTGCCCGTGTTGGGTGTGAACGGTAACGTGATCATCGGCCACGGCATCAGCAACGACATCGCCATCAAGAGCATGGTGCTGGCCGCCCGCGAGGTGGTGCTGAGCAAACTGAACGACCGTATCCGGGAAGCACTCGTTTGAGCTGCTCCCCTCTCCCCGGGAATGGTGCTAGACGGATCATTCCCCTCCCCCTCGGAGAGGGGCTAGGGGTGAGGCGCATTTCTCTTCTCCCGCGATCGATACCTTGGTCCCGCCAAACGCACGGCCTCCCGCTCTGTGCCCGCTGTGCCTCTGTGGTGAATCAACTCTGATCCCATGAAAATGCGCGCCGCCATCACCGCCGTCAACGGCTACGTCCCGGACTTCAAGCTGAGCAACCAGGTGCTGGAGACCATGGTGGAGACCAGCGACGCCTGGATCACCGAACGCACGGGCATCAAGGAGCGTCGGATCCTCAAGGGCAAGGACCAAGGTTTGAGCGTGATGGCCATCGAAGCGGTGAACGGCCTCCTGAAGAAGCGCGGCATCGGGCCGGAGGAGATCGACCTGATGATCATCGCGAGCGTAACGCCGGACCGCATCTTCCCCGCGACGGCCAACATCGTGTGCGACGCCATCGGGGCCAAGAACGCCTGGGGCTTCGACCTGGGCGCGGCCTGCAGCGGCTTCCTCTACGCCCTCACCACGGGCAGCCAGTTCATCGAGAGCGGCAAGCACAAGAAAGTGGTGGTGGTGGGCGGCGACAAGATGAGCGCCATCATCGATTACGAGGACCGCGCCACCTGCATCATCTTCGGCGATGGCTGCGGAGCGGTGCTGTTGGAGCCGAACGAGGAAGGCTTCGGGGTGATGGACAGCATCCTGCGCAGCGATGGCAGCGGCTGCCAATACCTGCACCAGAAGGCCGGTGGCAGCATGCGGCCTCCCGTGGAGCGCACCGTGGAAGCCCGCCAGCACTACGTGTACCAAGAAGGCAAGGCCGTGTTCAAGTTCGCGGTGACCAACATGGCCGACGTGAGCGCGGAGATCATGGAACGCAACGGCCTTACCGCGGATGATGTGGCCTGGCTGGTGCCACACCAAGCGAACAAACGCATCATCGATGCCACGGCCAACCGTATGGGCTTGGACGACAGCAAGGTGATGGTGAACATCGAAAAGTTCGGCAACACCACCAGCGGCACCCTGCCCCTGTGCTTGTGGGAATGGGAATCGCGCTTGAAAAAGGGCGACAACATCATCCTGAGCGCCTTCGGCGGCGGTTTCACCTGGGGTGCCATCTGGCTGAAATGGGCGTATGGCAATTGATCGCCAGCGACTTAGGTCACTTCTTCCCCACCCGTTCGCAACTCCACCGACTATCCTACCTTCGCTCCTCTTCCAACACGCGCTTGGCGCAACAAAAGGAGCGTCATGACGGCCACCAAAGAGCAAGCCCCGATGAACCTGAACCAGATCCAGGACCTGATCAAATTCGTCGCCAAGAGCGGCGTCAGCGAAGTGGAGATCGAGCAGAAGGACTTCAAGATCACCATCAAAACACCCGCTGGGAAGAAAGAAGTGCAGGTGATCGCCGCCCCTGCACCGGCTTACGCGCCACCAGCGGCTTTGCCCGCAGCAGCACCGGCTCCTGCCGCCGCTCCTGCACCAGCAGCCCCCGCCCCGGCAGCAGCACCAGCGGCCGATGCCAAGTACATCACCATCAAGGCGCCGATGATCGGCACCTTCTATCGCGCTGCGGGCCCCGGCAAACCGGTGTTCGTGAACGTGGGCGACGAGGTGAAGCCCGGGAAACCGATCTGCATCATCGAAGCCATGAAGCTCTTCAACGAGATCGAGAGCGATGTGGCCGGCAAGATCGTGAAGGTGCTGGTGGACGACGCCAAGCCCGTGGAGTACGATCAGCCGTTGTTCCTGGTCGATCCGTCCTAAATACTTGGCCGCAGAGGCGCAGAGACGCAGAGTTGATCACGATGCCGATCCCATGACCTCCAACCCCAAGTCCCAGTTGTTGACCGTTCTCCACCACGCATTCTCCGCGCCTCTGCGCCTCTGCGGCAAAACTTCCCGCTGATGTTCAAGAAGATCCTCATAGCCAACCGCGGCGAGATCGCCCTGCGTGTGATCCGCACCTGCCGCGAGATGGGCATCAAGACCGTAGCGGTCTACTCCACCGCCGACAAGGAAAGCCTGCATGTACGCTTCGCGGACGAAGCGGTGTGCATCGGCCCACCCATCAGCAAGGAGAGCTACTTGAACATGCCGCGGATCATCGCAGCGGCCGAGATCACCAACGCCGACGCCATCCATCCGGGTTACGGGTTCTTGAGCGAGAACGCCAAGTTCAGCAAGCTGTGCCAGCAGCACGGCATCAAGTTCATCGGTGCCACGCCCGAGCAGATCGAAGCCATGGGCGACAAGGCCACGGCGAAAGCCACCATGATCGCGGCCGGTGTACCAGTGGTACCGGGCACGGAAGGGCTGGTCACCGACATCGCCCTCGCTAAGAAAGAGGCCAAACGTATCGGCTACCCGGTGATCCTGAAAGCCACGGCCGGCGGCGGTGGCAAGGGCATGCGCCTCGTGTGGAAAGAGGAGGAGTTCCAAGAGGCCTTCGAAAAAGCCAGCCAGGAAGCGGGTGCGGCCTTCGGCAATCCGGGCATGTACATGGAGAAGTACATCCTGGAACCCCGCCACATCGAGATCCAGATCGCGGGCGACCAATACGGCACCTTCTGCCACATGAGCGAGCGCGACTGCTCCATCCAGCGCCGTCACCAGAAGTTGGTGGAGGAGACACCTTCCCCCTTCATGACGAAAGCGCTGCGCAAGAAGATGGGCGAAGCGGCGATCAAGGCTGCGGCCAGCGTGAACTACGAAGGCGTGGGTACCGTGGAGTTCCTCGTGGACAAGGACCGCAACTTCTACTTCATGGAGATGAACACGCGGATCCAGGTGGAGCACACGATCACCGAAGAGGTCATCGACTACGACCTGATCCGCGAACAGATCAAGATCGCAGCGGGCATC
>JAEUTB010000005.1 GCA_016787995.1 Flavobacteriales bacterium
ACGCGGCCGGTGATGGGCTCGAAGTCGTGGATGCTGAAGGCGTAGGGGTAGTTGTAGCCGTCCCAGCCCACCACATCGAAGGGGTGGCTGGCGTACACCAGCTCGTGCAGCATGTTCTGCTTCTTCACCTTGATCACGAAGCTGCCCTTCTTGTCGTGCGTCTCCAGCTTCTTCGGACGGCGGATGTCGCGCTCGCAGAAGGGGCTGTGCTCCAACAGCTGACCGAACCAGTTGCGGTAGCGCTTCGGCGTGTACATGGGCCGGTGGCTCTCCACGATGAACAGGCGGTTGTCCGCATCCTTGAACTCCATCGTGTAGATCATCCCACGGGGGATCATCAAGTAGTCGCCGTACTTGAAGTCGATGTTGCCCAGGAAGGTGCGCAGGGTACCGCTGCCCTTGTGGATGAAGATCATCTCATCGCAGTCGGCGTTCTTGTAGAAGTAGTCCACGCTCTTGGCCTGCGGTGCGGCCAGGACGATCGCACAGTCGCTGTTCACCAGCATGGTCTTGCGCGCAGCCAGGTGGTCCTTCTCCGGCTTCGTCTTGAACCCATGCAGCCGCAGCGAACGCATGTTCTTCTCGATCGCGATCTTGGGGGTGACATCCTTGGGCTTACGTAACTCCTTCACCATGGTGGGACGGTGCACGTGGTAGCTCAGGGTGCTCATGCCGTCGAAGCCGATGGTGCCGAAGAGCTGCTCGTAGAAGTAGCGGTCCTTCCCGTTCTTGAAGATGGTGTGCCGCTTGTGGGGGATCTTGCCCAGTGTATGGTAGATAGGCATTGCTCTCGGCCTTGATCGTTGTTGTTGACGTTCGTTGGGGCGGGAAATTTCCCGCCCTTACTTGGGCTTGGGACTGATATCCATCAGTTCCGGATGAAGCGTACCGTTGAGCGTGAGGAGCTCTTCTTCTTCACGGATACGTTGGCGTAAACCATCCGTATCGTTCACGGCCTTGGTCTTGGTACTGCGGGTACTGCGGCCTTTGCGCCAGACGCGCTGGACTTCGATCGGTAGTTGATGGATCTCGCGGCAGCTGGGGGAACAGCAGTCGGCGTACTTAGTAGCGCAGGCTTCGCACTGCACCAGCAGCATATTGCAGGTGGCCTCATGGCAATTGGTGATCCGGTCGCTTTTGGTGCCACACTGCATGCAGGAGCTCACCACATCGTCGGTGATACGCTCGGCCAGCCGCTCGTCGAATACGAAGTTCTGGCCGAGGTACTTGCTCTTTAGCCCTTCGGCCTTCAGCTGCCGCGCATAGTCGATGATACCCCCGTGCAGCTGGCTCACGTTGGTGTAGCCTTGGTGCTTGAGGTAGGCGCTGGCTTTCTCACAACGGATGCCACCGGTGCAATAGAGAAGGATCTCGGGGGCGGTGGTAGGTCGACCCTCCCGGCTCGAGGCCGGTATGACAGGGTCGACGCTACGGGCGCCCTGATCATCCGTCTGCGCTTCCTTGGCACGTAGCATTTTCGTAACCTCTTCGATCGCACCGCGGAAATTGTCGGCCTTGGGCAGGTAGGCGCCCTCGAAATGCCCGATCAGGCACTCGTAGTTGTTGCGCATGTCGATCACCAGCGCGCCCTGCTCCATTTTCTGGTTGAAGGTCCTCGCATCGAGGTGCGCCCCCACGTTGGTCACATCGAATGCATCATCCGCCAAGCCGTCGGCCACGATCTTCTTCTTCACCTTGATGATGAGCTTCAGGAAGCTCTTGCCATCATCCTCCACCGCGATCTTCCACGGCACTTCAGCGAAGGCTTCGCGGGTATTCAACGCAGCGCGGAAAGCCTCGAGGTTCGCCGTGGGCAGGCTCAACTGAGCATTGATGCCTTCCTGGGACAGGTAGATACGGCCCAATACCCCCAAGGCCTCCCATTCTTGGTACAGGGTGTGCCGTAGGGTTTCCACGTCCGTCAGGCGCACATAGCGGTAGAACGAGAGGGTGGTACGGCGCTGCCGCTCGCCTTCCAAACGGGCGCGGAGCTGTTCCGGACTGCGGAGGTTGCGAAGGCGGTGCGGATCCATTGCCGCGAAGGTACAAGACAGGCGTCAAGGCCGATTTCGGGTTTCAGGATATTTAAGTCCGTTTGATTCGACTTAAGTGACTGATATTCAAATAAAAACATTGGCGTTTATCTGTCGGGCAGCCGATCCCTTCATGATCTTCACTCCCAGGTCTACCTACGGTGTTCACCGTGTTTTTTCCGGAAAAGGACTTGCTATTTTCCGGGATCGCCCTATTTTCGCACACCTCAAACCAACCTTCCATTTCGAAATGAAAAAGTTCGTTGTTGTTCTGGCTGCGGCCGCCTTCATGGTAGCACTGCCTTCTTGCAAGAAGTGCAGCACCTGCAAATACACCTACACGCTGGCTGGTGCATCCACCACCTACACTTACCCTGAAGTTTGCGGTAAGAAGAGCGAAGTGGAAGACTACGAAGATGCTTGTGCTGCTGCTGCTACCCTCGTTGGTGGCTCCTGCACCTGCGACAAGGGCTAGTCTTGACCGATGTTCGAATGGGGAGCCTCCGTATGGAGGTTCCCCATTTGATTTTTTTACGCACCCCATGAAGGATCACTCTTCGTTGTTGGCTGTCCTGGCCACTGTGATGCTCGGCGCTTTCCTGATCGCCATCGCATCGACCCATCAAGCCTATGTGGACTCCTGTGTTTGTGTGGTCAACTCTGCGGCACGCGCTGTCGTGGCATTGGCGGTCTCAGCAGCCATCGGTGTCGCTTTGGGCTTTGGTGCTTGGGGGAATTCCAAGTTCGGCCGAGCCGCTGGGATCTTGCAGGCCGTATCGTTCATCACCGCACTTTTCTTCCTTGTACAACATGTGTTCTTCGTCCTTGAATTGGCCTAAGCCATTCCTGCTGTTGGTCATCCTTTTCTGGGGGTGCTCCGATGCCACTCAAGAGTGGCCACGTTCGCTTGCAGTTGATGACGGCGGCTTTTCGGTGCGAATGCCTCAGGAGAGTGGTGCGCAGAATGGCACCTTGTACCTCGGTGCCGATACCATCGCCTCCCACATCAATATCCTCGCGGATAGCGGTATCACATATGCCGCCTCCTGGTTCGAATTGCCACAGCGCTATGCCGGGCTTCAACCATCCGCTGCCCTTGATTCGATCTGGCCACTGATCGTCGAACGCGTCAACGGTACTCGTTTTACCGATGCTCCGAACCCCTGGAGTGCGGATGCATCCGTGCGGGCAGGATGGTTCGACAATGGGGATGATATCCGCCTCGGTGTCGTCCTACACACCATGGGTTCGCGTATGGTGGTCATGAATGCGGCCACGCCCGCACCGTTCTACACGGCGCGCGAAGAACGGAACATGCTACGGTTCCTGACCTCCTTCGAGAAGGAGTGAGCCTTGGTGCAACGGGAATGAAGGTCGTTCTTGGATCTTCCTTCGTCATCGACGGGCCATTTTCAGTGCGGTGGTTTTGCACCAACTTTGCCCCACATGCACCAGAAGAAGATCCTCGTCATCGGCTCCTCCGGCCAGATCGGCACCGAACTCGTTGAAGGGCTGCGCTCCCGTTTCGGTCAAGAGAACGTGGTCGCCAGCGACATCAAGGAACCCCAGATCAAGGGGTCCGGGCCCTTCGCCATGGTCGACGCCATGGACCGCCGTGGTATCGAACGTGTGATCGACAAGCACGGGATCAACGAGGTGTACTTGCTCGCGGCCTTGTTGAGCGCCACCGCCGAAAAGGACCCGGCCTTCGCGTGGAAGCTCAACATGGAGAGCCTTTTCATCATCCTGGAACTGGCGCGTGAAGGACGGCTGCAACGCGTTTATTGGCCCAGCAGCATCGCGGTGTTCGGCCCTACCACACCGAAGGATTCCACCCCGCAGCACACCATCGCAGAACCCAGTACCGTGTACGGCATCAGCAAGCAGGCCGGTGAACAATGGTGCGCGTATTACCACCGGCGCTACGGGGTCGATGTGCGCAGCATCCGCTATCCGGGACTGATCGGTTGGAAAAGCGCACCCGGTGGCGGTACGACCGATTATGCCGTCCACATCTTCCATGAGGCCATGAAACACGGTAAGTACACCAGCTTCCTGGGCAAGGACACCACCCTGCCCATGATGTACATGCCCGACGCCATCCGCGCCACCATCGAACTCATGGAGGCGCCCGCCGAGAGCGTCAAGGAGCGCACCAGCTACAACCTGGCCGGCTTCAGCTTCAACCCTGCGGAGATCGCCGCCGAGGTCAAGCGCCATGTCCCCGGCTTTGAGATGGCCTACGCCCCGGACCACCGTCAAGCCATCGCCGACAGCTGGCCCAGGAGCATAGATGACAGTGCCGCTCGGGCGGATTGGGGTTGGAAACCCCAGTTTGACCTGCGGGCCATGGTGGACGATATGATGCTGAACCTCAAGCAAAAGGTGAAGTAGTCGGCCGTACCGCTGAAACCTTGGGTCGCCATTCTGCGTATCGCGTGCGGTAATTACCCGCACTCCGTCATCATGGCTACTCAGCGCCGCTCTGTCCTGCTTACCGTTGTCGTCAGCCTTATCCTTTCCGCACAGTGCTCCTTCGCGCAAGCAGGCGGCACCTCGGTGGATACCCTCAACCGGGTGGATGAGATGGGCCGCAAGCAGGGTTTCTGGAAGGTGGTGGCACCGGTGGCCGACAAGCCCGGCTATGCCCAGGGTCAGCTGGTCGAGGAAGGGCGGTACACCAACAGCAAGCGCGTTGGTACATGGAAACGCTATTGGCCGAACGGCAAGGTCATGAGCGAGATCACCTACCAGATGGGTCGGCCACGCGGAGCTTACAAGACCTACTATCCCAGTGGAAAGGTGGAAGAGCAAGGCAGTTGGGATCTCGATCGCAACACGGGCAAATTCCAACGGTGGCACCCCAATGGCCAATTAGCGCAGGACTTCACCTTTACGGCGGATGGGGTGCGCGACGGCCAGCAGAAATACTACCACGAGAATGGCCAGCTCGCCGTGCAGGTGGAGGTGGAGCAAGGCAAGGAGGACGGCACCTTGAAACGGTATACGGCCGACGGCCAACTGCAGCAAGTGGCCGAGTTCAATGCAGGGGTGATCGATGCGAACAACAGCAAGTACATCAAGCCCGTGCCCAAGGCCGATGATGTGAAGGTGGACGCCAAGGCCACCCCGGCTCCGGCCGTGACAGCTGAAGAGACGACAAACGCGGTCACCTTCCGGGAGAATGGGTACAACACGCTTTACGATAAACAGCTTCGTCTTTCGCAACAAGGGGAATTCAAACAGGGGCGTTTGTGGGACGGCAAACGCTACAACTACGACAAGAACGGCCTGTTGCACCGCATCCAGATCTTCAAGCACGGCCGCTATGCCGGCGATGCGGTGATCACCGACGAGGACCGGCAATAAGCCGTGCCGCACTGCTTCGCCCTGGCCTGTACCTTCGCAGGCCACTGTGAAGACCATGTCCGAGCCGAAGAAAGGCCCCCTCTACATCTCGAACACCCTTACCCGCAAGAAGGAGGAGTTCGTTCCGCTGCGACCACCCCATGTCGGCCTGTACGTATGTGGACCTACCGTGTACAGCGATGTGCACCTGGGTAATGTGCGCACGTTCCTGAGCTTCGACACGGTCTATCGCTGGCTCACCTTCCTCGGCTACAAGGTGCGTTACGTACGCAACATCACCGATGTGGGCCACCTGGTGGGCGACGTGGATGAAGGCGAGGACAAGATCGCCAAACGCGCCCGGTTGGAGCAGCTGGAGCCCATGGAGATCGTGCAGAAGTACACCAACGGCTTCCACGATGTGATGCGGTTGTTCAACATCCTGCCGCCAAGTATCGAACCCACCGCCACCGGTCATCTGATCGAACAGATCGGCATGGTGGAGCGCATCATCACCAGCGGCTATGGCTACGAAGCCAATGGAAGTGTGTATTTCGATGTGCCGCGTTTCGCCGAGAAGTACGCCTACGGGGAATTGAGCGGGCGTAGGATCGACGAGCTGCTGAGCAATACGCGCGACACGGAGGGAATGGAGGAGAAGCGCAGCCCGTTGGACTTCGCCATTTGGAAGAAAGCGGAACCGCAGCACCTGATGAAGTGGCCGAGCCCTTGGGGTGAAGGATTCCCCGGGTGGCACTTGGAGTGCAGTGCGATGAGCACCAAATACCTGGGCCAGACCTTCGACATCCACGGCGGTGGCATGGACCTGAAGTTCCCCCATCACGAGTGCGAGATCGCCCAGAGCGTGGCGGCGGATGGACATGCCCCGGTGCGCTATTGGATGCACGGTAACATGCTCACCGTGAACGGCCGCAAGATGGCCAAGAGCGAAGGCAATGGTTTCACGCCCGAAGAGCTGCTCACTGGTGACCACAAGCTGCTGGAGAAGGGGTACAGTGCCATGACCGTCCGCTTCTTCATGCTGCAAAGCCATTACGCCAGCACCTTGGACTTCAGCAACGCGGCCATGCAAGCGGCAGAACGCGGACTGGAACGGTTGATGGCCGCGATGGGACTGCTCGATCAGCTTAAGCCCGGCGCCGCGGATGGTGCCGACATACCTGCATTGGAACAGCGCTGCTACGATGCGATGAACGACGACATCAACACCCCGGTGATGATCGGCGAACTCTTCGAAGGTGTGCGTGTCATCAACTCGGTGAATGACGGCAAGCTGAGCCTTACGCCTTCCAGCCTTGGGAAACTCAAGGAACTCATGCGCAACATGGTGCACGATGTGCTTGGCCTTCAGCAAGAAGCGGTCAACGCCTCCGATGATGGAGTGCTGGACGGTCTCGTTCAGGAGTTCATCCGCATGCGTGCCGAAGCCAAGGCACGGAAGGATTATGCTGCCGGGGATGCCATTCGCGATCGGCTCGCTGCATTGGGCATCGTTCTAAAGGATACCAAAGAAGGCACCACATGGTCACGCGCTTGAGTTCTGCTCGATACCCGCTCATCGTGGCCGGCATGGCCATCTGGGTCCTGTCCGGTTGCCGATCGGAACCCCCTGAGACCAGCACCACCGTACCGGAACAGAAGGCCCCAGCGCTCCCACCAACGCCGTCCTTCGATGCGGATAGTGCCTATGCGTTCGTTGAACGGCAAGTGGCCTTCGGCCCACGCGTGCCCGGGTCGAAAGCACATGCGGCTTGCGGCGATTGGATGGTGGCGCGCCTGACCGCTGCCGGGGCCACCGTAGTGGAGCAGACCGGTACCGTGATCAGCTACAACAAGGAACGCCTGCCCCTTCGGAACATCATCGGCCGGTTCCATCCCGATCGGAAGGAGCGCATCCTGTTGCTCGCGCATTGGGATACCCGACCATTCGCCGACAAGGACGATGAGCGCACCAACGAACCGATCGATGGAGCCAATGATGGTGGTAGTGGAGTGGGAGTGTTGCTCGAGATCGCTAGACACCTCGCGGCCAAGGAGCACGGACCCGGTGTCGATATCCTCTTCACCGATGTGGAGGATCATGGCCAGCCGAGCGGGGCCATGGGTCTGGACGAAAGCAGCATCGATACCTGGTGCCTGGGTGCGCAGTATTGGGTGAAGAACCCCCACGTGCCCGGTTACACCGCGCGCTTCGGGATCCTGCTGGATATGGTGGGGGCGAAGGATGCACGCTATTTCCAAGAGGCGCTGAGCATGCAGTTCGCGCCGGCTATCGTGCGCAAGGTGTGGAAGACCGGCGAGGCCTTGGGTCACGGCGATCGGTTCGTTCAGGAGACGAAGTACTTCGTGGGCATCGATGACCATGTGCCGGTGAACAAGGTGCTGCGCATCCCAACCATCGACATCATCGAATACGACCCGGCCACACAAGCTTTCGGCCCCTATTGGCATACCCACGACGATTCCATGGAGGTGATCGATCGAGCCTCGCTGAACGCCGTCGGCCGCACCGTGTTGGAAGTGGTCTGGAAGGAACGATAGACAGGGCGAGGTGACCCCAACGAAAAGGCCTGCCGTATCCGGCAGGCCTTTTCGTTGGGGCTATGGATCGTGTTACTCGCGAACGAAACTCACAGCATGGGCTGTGCCTTCGCTCACCACGACCAACCGGTACATTCCCGGAGCCAGGGAGGAAACGTCCATCCGGCCACCAAGCAGCACGGGCATAAGCACCTGCTTTCCGGTCACATCCACCACCATCGCTTGTTGAATGACCCCCTGATCCTTCAATTCGACGGTGACCACGCCTTCGGAGGGGTTCGGGTAGAGGCGGAGGCGACCATTCGCGGGGTTGTTGTCCACGGTGGTGCTCACCCCTTCCACGATGTTCAATGTGGTGTTCGCAGGTACGTCGTTCAAGGTGGTGATGATGCCCGAGGGCCAACGCACCTGCACCTCTTCGATCACGGCGTCATCACCGATCCCGAAGTGGGCGGTCATGCTGCTCATGGTGCTGAACGCATCACCACTGCGGATGTCGCGCAATTGAGGGCCCATGGAGGAGGTGATGGACACGCGAGCGCCCAGACCGTTGGTGTTGGACACTGTACCGATCGTGTTCACCTTGAGCCAGTTGTTGCCGTTCCCATTGTTGAGGAAGGCACCCGACCAGGATGCCACGTCGAGGAAGCCGTCGTTGTTCAGGTCGCCCACTGCACTGGTCGATGGTCCATCCAGGTCTGCCATGAAG
>JAEUTB010000051.1 GCA_016787995.1 Flavobacteriales bacterium
CCACCAGCGGATCCTGCGTCCGAACTGCGCCTTGAGCGGTTGCCACGATGGCACCTTCGAGCCGGAGTTCAGGACCATCGGTGGTTCGTACAACTCGTTGGTGTTGCATCCGGTGATCGCCAACGATCCGCAACAATCCTACACGCACCGCGTGGTGCCTGGCGATGTGTCCGCATCGTTGCTGCATGCCCGGTTGAACATCTTCATTCCGAACACCTCGGGCATCATGCCCTTGGGCTTCACCGAGAACAGCGACTGGCCCGCCAACAGTGCGACCTACAAAGCCGCGATCGACCAGTGGATCGCCGGTGGCGCGCGGGACATGTTCGGTCGTGCGCCGAGCGAGGGCAACCTGCAACCCCAGGTGACAGGCGTACTCGCTTTCGCATCCGGGAGCAGTGCCAACCCCTTTCCGCGTGGCGAAGGCGAAGGAGTGCAGCCGATCGAAGTCTCCGGCGGATCGGTGGACCTGTGGTTCGCCTTCGCTGACGATACGACACCTGCCAACGCGCTCACCTACAACAAGGTGAAAGTGGCCACCGCTGGTGCGGCGTTCGAAGCGGTGCCGGAGTTGCCGCTGCAGACAGGAGCTACCATCACCGGTCCTGATCTGGGCAACTCGAACACCACCTTCACGCACAAGGTGCTGGTGCCGCTGGGCGATCATGCACCGGGAACGGTCCTCTTCGTGCGGGTCTACGTGCAGGACGCCGACCACGACATGCCCACGGAGATCCCGGATGATGGCACCGGCGCACCGATGTCCAACTACTTCACCTTACGCGTGGTGGCATGAGGTACGTGCTCTTCCTCCTTCCCCTCCTGACGCTTGCGGCCTGCAAGAAGGAAAAGGCCGACATCATGCCCAAGGAGCCCGCTATTGAACTCATCAGCGCGGACCCCGGCGCGGTGACCGAGTTCCAGGAAGCCGTAACGCTCCGCTTCAGCTATAGCGATGGTGACGGCGATCTGGGGCGATCGGATCCCGATGACTTCTCTCTCTGGGTGAAGGACAGCCGCTTGGCCGTGGCCGATGGTTACCACATCATCCCGCTGGCCCCACCCGATGCGGAGATCGCGATCCAAGGCGAACTCGTGGTGGAGTTGGCGCCGCTTTTCCTCTTGGGAAACAGCGCACAGGAAGTGATGACCTACACCTTCTACGTGGAGGATCGTGCTGGAAACCGCAGCAATTCGATCACCACCTCGCCGATCACCATCACCGCACAGGCCGATACCGATTGATGCCATGCGACGGATGCGGCCACTCCTGCTCATCGCTTTTTGCGCGCCGTTCTTCGGGGTGCGTGCGCAGCTGTTGCCGGAGTTCAACATGGCCGATACCACGGTGACCGATTGCAAAGGCATCCTGCTCGATAGCGAGGAAGGTCCTGGAGGCAACTTGTACGGCAACAATGAAGACCTGGTCTTCACCATCGATGCCGGCAGCCAGATCACGTTGGTCTTCAGTCCGGTGTTCTGCTTGGAACAGGGCTATGACTTCATCACTTTCCACGATGGACCTTCGATCAATTCACCCCAGATCGGTCCGGCCTACTCGGGCACTACGGCACCGCCGCCCATCGTAGCGAACAGTGGCGTGCTCACCGTGCATTTCGTGAGCGACCAGAACGTGGCTTACTGCGGATTCGAAGCACAATGGACCAGCTACGCCGCACCGCCCGTACCACCGGTGATGACCATTCCCGTTGCCCCGGCGTGCAATAGCTCACGACTCGATATCCACTTCAGCTATCCCGTCGCCTGCGATTCCATGGTGGTGGATGCCGTGCAGCTGTTCGGTCAAGGCGCGCCGGACGTGGTGGGTGTAACACCAATGGGATGTGCCGGGGGTTTCACGCAGAACCTTCAGCTGGCCGTTGCACCGCCATTCGACCGCAATTGCCCCTACCAGCTCGCTTTCCGCATCGGCCTTCGCGATCGCTGCGATTCGTTGTGGTACTTCACGCTCAACGCGAACACACTTCTCACCACCTGTCCGATCGATGTGGAGATCATCGCCTCCGCCGATACCATTTGTGCGGGCACCTGCACCAACCTCACTGCTGATGTGAACGGCTGCTTGAACTACACCTATGCTTGGGATAACGGTCTACCCAACGTGCGCGGTCCGATCAGCGTGTGTCCAACGACCACGACGACCTATTCCGTGGTGGCCACCGAGAACGGCACTGGTGCGCAAGCAAGCCATGCGATCACCATCGTGGTGCTCGATCCGCAGATCACAGGTGCCCCATCAACGATCTGCCAATCCGCCGATGCCTTCGATCTACAGAGCGCGCCGCCTGGTGGTTGGTGGAGCGGAGCTGGTATCCTCGATAGCCTCGCAGGCACCTTCGACCCCGATACCGCCGGCCCGGGAAGTCACGTGCTCACCTACGGTATACCCGGTGGGTGCGAGGCACAGATCACCCTGTTCGTGGACAGCATGGACGCCGGTCTGGATGAAGCCGCATGCCCTGGCACCGCACCATTCCTCATCGTGGATAATACACCTGCTGGTGGCACTTGGAGCGGACCCTTCATCACACCGGATGGAACGTTCGACCCCAGTACCATCGGGTCCTACGTGGTCACCTATTCGGCTGGGGCTTGTTCGGATACCAAAGTGATCAACGTGGACGAGATCTCCGGCGAGACACAGCTCGATACCGTGTGCCAGAGCACCTATCCGTTCGATATCCCCGTGGAGCCCTGGGGCGGCAGGTGGTATGGTGCGGGCATCGTGGACTCGCTTCGTGGCACCTTCGACCCCGATGAGGCCGAAGGTGGAACGCACCTGCTCACCTACGCACTGCATGGCTGTGATGCGCAATTCACGATCCATGTGAAGCCGGTCGACATCGGAGGAAGCCGGAGCGCTTGTCCGGATCAACCGGCGCCCTTCGCGCTGCAGCCAGCAGCCCTACCACCGGGTGGCCTGTGGACCGGCGATGGTATCGTGGACGCATCCGCAGGGACCTACGATCCTGTGCAAGCTGGTAATGGCTGGGATGAACTCCTGTATTTCGCGCCGAACGGATGCGTGGACACCATCGGTATCCTGGTGGGCTATACAACGCTCGATGTGGACACCCTTTTCTTCTGCGTGGGTGATGATCCATTGCTGTTGAACGAGGAGAGCACGGGCCGCACACCCTGGGATGGGATCTGGTCCGGAACGGCCATCGATCAGAACGTTGATGGCGACTGGTTCTTCGATCCGCAGGAAGCCGGTATCGGAGTGCATCCGTTGTACTTCAACGCCAATACCTGTGGTGATACGCTCCTCGCGATCGTACACCCGTCCGCGTTGCCCGCCGATGAACTCACCGTTTGCGGAGCCACGGAGGCGTTCGTTCTTGCTGCGGTACCTCCGGGTGCGCTTTTCGAAGGACCGGGCACATCGCCTTCCGGTTCGTTCGATCCATCAGCGGCTGGTGATGGCACGCACCTGGTCCATTATTCCTCGCCTGCTGGTTGTTCAGACTCCATCGCAGTGACCGTGATCCCCTTCCTGCAAGCAGAGATCAGCGGTGTGCAGGACCGATATTGTTCCAATGCGATCGATGTCACCGTCGGATTAACCCCCACGGGCGGGGTTTTCGAGGGGCTCAGCACCCTGGCATTCAACCCGAGCACGCTGCCCGATGGTGAATACACCTTGATCTACACGTATGGGTCGGGTAACTGCCAGACCAGCGATACCGTGCGTTTCACCGACCATCCGGCATTGACCGCCGAGCTGACCACAACGAACAACCCGATCTGCAGTGGTGGCGGATCCGCGATCATGGTCAGCACGGAAGGCGGGGATCCACAAGGGCTGATCACCTATCAATGGGATAACGGCTTGTACCCCGCTGCCTCGGTGAGCGTGAGCCCGTTGGCGACCACCACCTACTCGGTGTTCATCAACGATGGATGTAGCGATCCGATCACGGAGGCGGTCACCATCGTGGTCCATCCACCCTTCGCTCCCGAATTCACCTTATCGCCACTGCAATGTTTTGGTGATCCCGGCTATGTGATCGGTCGTGTGGATGCTGCCGGTACGTACACGTTCCTCTGGGAAGTGGAGGGTGAGACCTCCGGAGCGGATAGTCTGGCGCTCGACGCGGGTTCACTGGCTTTCGTTACCGTGACCAACGTGGAGACCGGCTGCGCTACCGACAGCCTGATCCGAATCCCCAGCTGGCCCGTGATCACGGCACTCTTCAGTAGCAACCCGAATGAGGAGTGCATCGACTTCGATCAGCGTGATGTCACCTTCATCGATCTCAGCAACAACGCGGTAGGAGGCTACTGGGTGATCAATGGAGATACGGTGCCTTACGTGATCGGCGAGAACCCGAACTACGACCTGGGAACAGCAGGTTACTACCAGACCCAGCTCGTGGTGTGGAACGAAGGGCTTTGCGTGGACAGCATGAGCATGGACCTCTGCATACGGGATAGTGAAGCGGTCTTCATTCCCGATGTGTTCAGCCCAAATGGTGATGGAAGCAACGATGTGCTCTTCGTGCGCGGACCGACCTTGGTGGAAGTGGAGTTCGCGGTGTACGATCGCTGGGGCAAGCAGTTGTTCGCCTCGAGCAGTGTGGATCAGGGGTGGGATGGAACGGTGGCAGGTGACCGCAGTGCGAGCGGCGTGTACGTGTACACCCTGATCGCGCGCGCAGAGGATGGAGCGCGGATCGAACGGACAGGCAATATCACCTTGGTGCGATGAGGATCCTGGCCCATAGCACATCAGGAAACTCGCTGCAACACCAAGCGCAGCAAGGTCACGTGCTCCATACCCGGAAGCCCTGGATGCAACACGGGCTCTTTGCGGTGGTCTTCATGGGGACGCTCGGCACGCTCGACACGAAAGCCCAGGATGTCCACTTCGGCCAGTTCTTCAATGCACCGTTGGTCATCAACCCGGCCAATGCGGGGGACATGGACGGCGATCAACGCTTCGCGATCATCCACCGCGAGCAATGGCGCAGCCTGGGTAGCCCGTTCCGCACCGATGCGTTTAGCTATGATACACCGCTGCTCGAAGGCAAGCTTGGAAAAGGCCGTTACCTCGGTGTTGGGGTTAACGCTTTCAGCGACCGCGCTGGTGCTGCCCGTTTCGGAGATACCCAGGCGAACTTGAGCGTGAGCTACGCTATCCGTAGCGGAGAGGCAAGTTTGCTGGCTTTCGGTCTGCAGGGTGGCTATGGTCAACGTAGTGCGCAATTCGACGGCCTGCGCTGGGACAGCCAGTACAATGGCGCGTGGTACGATCCTGATCTGCCCACGAACGAAGCGGTCCCGAACAGCTCCTCGCGTTTCGTGGATTTCGGGGCCGGTGTGCTGGTCAAAGGCGAGTTGAAGAGCGGTCTGCGCTGGAAGGGCGGCGCCTCCGCGTTCCATCTGAACGAGCCGACGGTCTCACTTTTCGGCGGTGCGGAGGATCAATTGATGCGTCGTTTCGTGGCGCACGGGGAGTTGCGCATCGAAGGCAAGCGCTGGATCTGGCTACCGAAATTCTTCGTGGCGCAGCAAGGCACCAGTCGTGAGATCAACGTGGGTGGCCTCCTGCATCGCCGGATCGGGGTGGATAGCCGCTACACCACGGACAAGAACTCTTCCGCCATCTACCTCGGCGCGTTCTACCGGGTGGGCGATGCCATCGTGCCCACGCTCCAGTTCGAGTGGGAACGCCGGTTCGTGGGAGCGATCAGCTACGATGTCAACATCAGCAAGCTCCGCGCCCAGACCATGTACCGCGGTGCCATGGAGGTGAGCTTGCAGTACATCGGTGTGTTCCGCGACAAGCGTATGCGGCTGCCCAAGGGTGGTGTGCGGTAAGTAAGCGAGGCTTCACGGAAAGGTCCTAGTGACGCTCGAGCGTGAGCGTCTTTGCCGCTTCATCGATGCGCCACTCCTTGAATTTCTTCAAGAAGGATTTCCCAAGAAGGTATTGGATATCCTGTTCGACCACGGCAATAACAACGTTGTCGACCTGCCACGTGCCGACTTCGATGTCATTGACGATGTGGCGGGCACAGGTGGTCTTCTTGCCATCAGCCATCGCATACTCTCGGTCTTCCAGCTTCGTAAGCGTGTCGATGGCTTGGGCTTGCTGCAACACGCCAAGGAGTTTCGCCGAAATGAAACAATCCTCGGCGCCTGAATCGATGATGAAGTACTGCTCGGTGTTCCCGATGCGCAGCTTCACTTTGTGTATCGAACCGTAGGTGACCACTGGTAGGGTGATCGTTCGGGATGCGCCGGTGATGTCCTCTGGTGAGCCACTTTCGGTTCTGCGCTCTGGCATGGCTTCCGTGACACAAGGCATGAACACCTCGTTGAACAGCGGGGAGTTCGGGTCCATCGCCTTGTAGAAGTCTCCAATGGTCAGGTCACGCGCCACCATCTCATTGACCACACAATCACATAGAAAGGCCGGATCAGCTCCGCTCTGCTTGATGGACGGTTCCAAGGCGAGCTGATCGGCACACCCCTTTCTTGTTTCGGCCAAGCCTTCTTCACCGATGGTCGCGAGGCGAACCGAATTCACGTCGAGTCCAGTACACGTCGATATCGTTTCGAATGAACTGGGGTTGTTCATCACCAACGCTGCCAGGTCAACGTTGTCCAGTATCCTTGGGTTGCTCGCCGTAGCAATGGCCTCGGTTGATAATACGATGGGTAGTACGCAGTCGCAGAATCGGTCGCGATCGAACATCCCGAACGAAGGTTCTTCCGCCCACGCGTTGTGACACTTGGTCATGAATGCACTTCGTGTTCCGAGCTTGGTTCCGACTCGATTGACCAACGTTTCATCCTGTGCGTGGACAAGACTACTGATGAGCGTTGTGGCGAGTAGAACACGCCGTAGGCAAGGGATGGTCATGTTGTGTATTCGTTGGCGATGAACACTGGTATATCCGGGTCGGTGCATACTCGTGATCGGTGTCGGATCTCTACTGGTGGCGCTCCCATTGCTCAGCGCCCTCGTTTGATGAAGATATACCCGGCCTTCTCCGCGCCCCACGCCTGCTTGCCCTCGGCATCCCAACCGCGATCCCAACTCACCATGCGGTCACTGCTGAGCACCACTTCGCTGGTGGTATACACGGCCTTGCCTCGTTTGCTCGGGCAATCACGGTCGTGCGTGCTGCCTGTATAGGTGTTCCCCTGCCGGTACAAGGTGATGGCGCAACCTTCCAGCCGTTCCAACGAATCGGGGTTCAGGCGTTCGAGTTTTATCGGGTCCGCGAAAGCGCCGTAAAGCGCTTCGCCTCCTTTAATGGTCAGGATGTTGCTGGTGAACGTGCTGTCATTCACCTCCTGTACGTGGTAAACGCGCTGGCGGTAGGGCTTGGCCTTGCTGTCCGCGGTGGCCTGTTCCACGTACAGCCAAGCTCCGTCCCGGCGCTTGGGCCAGATGCGCACCATCTCCAGCTCGATCTCGAAGTAGCTGGTGTCGGACTTCGCCTGCTCGGCACTGGTATACGAGCCAGCCATGGTGCTGGCGAGTTGCTCCAGCGCTCGTGTGCGTTGGGCGTGAAGAAGTGCAGGAAGTACGATGGTCGCAAGGAGTAGCGTGGCACGGATCATGGCCGGAAGTTAGCCTTCCGCCTCCACCCACATGCCGTGCTCCTTGATCAGGCCAATGAGCTCGTCCACCGCGTGCTCGCTCGGCACGTTGCGCTTCACCACTTCCTTTTCGCGGTACAGGGTGATCACGCCGGGGCCCGTGCCCACGTAGCCGAAGTCGGCGTCGGCCATCTCTCCCGGCCCGTTCACGATGCAGCCCATGATGCCGATCTTGACACCCTTCAGATGGCTGGTGCGCGCGCGGATCTTCGCCGTGGTCTCCTGTAGATCGAAGAGCGTGCGGCCGCAGCTGGGGCAGCTGATGTACTCGGTCTTGCTGGTGCGTGTGCGGGTGGCCTGCAGGATGCCGAAGGCAGTACGGCACACGAGGTCCTCACGGCCGCCTTGCTCGTCGGCGATGAAGACGCCATCGCCCAAGCCATCGATCAGCAGCGGACCCATGTCAGTGCTGCTGTGGAGGACCAACGTATCGTTCGTGATCGCGCCGTATGCACGCCCGATGATCACCGGCACCGGGCATTCCATTGCGAGCAGCTCGAAGAACAGACGGCGCTGCTCGGCCATGCCATGTGCGTTGTACGTGTCGATGAGCAGCACGGCAGTGGGGTCGGCCCTAAGCTCCGTGATGAAGCTGCTGTCGAGCTGTGGCAGGCTTGCATATACCAGGTTGAACTGCGGGTGGCGCTCCGCCCCGCCGAGGTATAGCTGCTTACTGAGAAATGGGTAGTGCCGCTCCTTGCCCTTGTTCGTGAGCCAGGTGGCGTGCTCCTGGATGATCCCCAGCGTCCCAGGGATCTCGAAGTCGATGCTGTGCTTGCCGATGAAGGCATAGTCGCAGGCTTGGTCGGTGATGTTCCACTTGTCCAGTGGCACGCTATAGCGATAGCCCCAAGCGAATAGGGTGGCGGGCGTGATCTCCTTCCGGTTGCTGAGGTCGGCCATCACCACAGGCACATGGCGTGCGCCGATGTTGAGCACCTCGCGGCTGTGACGGCGCTGGTGGCTGAAGGGGTCCACGGGCACCTGTGCCACTTCGGGGATCGGTGCGTGGTTCCTGCGATCGTTGTAGCGGTCCACCAAGGCGCGCGCCACAGGGATCTCGAACTCGGGGTCCTCGGTGAGGCTCACGCGCACAGTGTCGCCGATGCCATCCTCCAATAGGGCACCGATGCCCGCAGCGCTTTTCACACGCCCGTCCTCGCCATCGCCTGCTTCGGTCACACCTAGGTGCAGCGGGTAGTCCCAGCCCTCGCTCATCATGCGGTGTACGAGCAGGCGGTAGGCCTGCACCATCACCTGCACGTTACTGGCCTTCATGCTCAGCACGATCTCGTGGTAGTTCTCGTCGCGGCAGATGCGCAGGAACTCGAAGGCGCTCTCCACCATGCCCTCGGGGGTGTCGCCGTAGCGGTTCAGGATGCGGTCGCTGAGGCTGCCGTGGTTGGTGCCGATGCGCATAGCGGTGCCGTGCTCCTTGCAGATGCGTACCAGCGGGGTGAAGCGTTCACGGATGCGCTCCAGCTCCTCTGCGTATTCCGCATCGGTGTACTCGCGCACATCGAACTTCTTCTTGTCGGCATAGTTGCCGGGGTTCACGCGCACTTTCTCCACGATGCGTGCTGCGATTTCAGCGGCGTTCGGGGTGAAGTGGATATCGGCTACCAAGGGGGCGCTGAAGCCCGCTGCGCGGATCCGCTTCTTGATCTCCGCCAGGTTCTCCGCTTCCTTTTTGCTTGGTGCCGTTATGCGCACCAATTCGCAACCCGCTTCGATCATCCGGATGCTCTGGACCACGGTGGCGGCCGTGTCCATCGTATCCGTGGTGGTCATGCTCTGCACCCGGATCGGGTTGTGGCCCCCGATCCCGATGTCGCCGATGCGGACTGCGCGTGTCCTCCAGCGTTCGTAGTGGGTGAGGCTGGGGCAATACTGACCGGGTGCGATGAGTGTGGAGGACATGCGTTGGTGGAGGTGCGAAGATACCGGGGTCGAATGTCAGTCCTTGGTGGGTGTGCCTGCGCGACTGGCATCGACGAAGGTCCAGCCTGAGCTTTCGGCCAACAGGCGCACCACGGTGATCATCTCTTGTTTCCGGTCAGCCGCCGCGCGGAAGAGACCACTCTCCGGGATCTTCGACCGGATCATGTTCTTGGCCTGGGCTTCCATGCGCGTGTGGTCTTGAGCCGTGAACGGATTGAAGGTGCCGGACTCCATATCGTAGTAGTCGATGTCGTGTTCGATGGATAGGACCTGCGGTGCGGTCATGCCCTTCAATCGAAGGGTCTTCGATGCTTCATCGAGATCCAGGTCCATGCCTTCCAGGTCGTAACCCACGCTCACCCGGGCTTTCACGCGCAACATGGCTTTCTTCTGGAACGGCGAGAAGCTCTTCAACCAATCGAACGAGGCTTGTGCGTCGCTGTAGGTGTACATCTCGTTGAAATCGCCTTCCACCGTCACCAGCTTCAAGACCGGTCTGATCCGCTCGAGCAGCACGGTGGAACTGACCTGTTCGGTGGCCCGTTCAGGTTCGTACACCGCTCGGGTGATGAAGAACACCAACAGCGCGACACCCACGAGAACGAGCAAGCCCTTGATCTTGTTCATGCCATTTGCTCCGGACCATGTGGCGCGGACGTGGGCAAAGATCGCGCTCAGCCTTGGGTCAGCGGGTCGGGCTCCACCACTTCAGCACGGTCACGTTTCCGTTGGAACCAGGCATTGGCCATTAAACAGGCCAGGATAAGGGCGATGCCGATGTACGACCCCGTGCGCAACTTCTCATCGCTGCCCCAGATAAGAAGCGCGATGATGATGGTGTAGATCGGTTCCAGGTTGACCGTGAGCACCACCGTGAAGGGCGAGAGCTGGCGCATGACGGCGATGCCCGCCACGAAAGCGAAGGATGTGCAGACCAGACCCAGTAGCAGGTGCCAGACCACGGTGGTCGTTGGAAGTTCCCAAACCGGCGGTGGTAGGGCATGGGTGAGCAAGAGGTACACGGCCATGGTGAAGGCTGCCCCGGCCATCTCATAGAATCCGATGCGCAAGGCATCGCCGCGTTTGATCAGCACGGCGTTCACGATGTTGAACCACGCACTGAACAAGGCACTGAGCGTGGCCACGATGATGCCGTTGCGATGGCCGCTCTCCAGGCCGAAGATCAGGAGCAGGGCGGCCACCACCACCAGGCCCAGCACCACCTCGTACGCGCGGATCCGGCGTTTGAACCACAGTGGCTCCAGCAAGGCGGTGAAGACCGTGCTGGTGCTCAGGCAGGCCACCGCGATGCTGGCCGTACTGATCTCGATGGCGCCATAGAAGGTGATCCAATGCGCGGTGATGATCAGGCTAGTGAGCAGGTAGTGCTTGAGGTCTGGCGTGTTGGGCGAGAGCGATCGCTTCAGCCAAAGGGCTGCGGCCGCCAGGCCCACCATGGCGATGAGCGTACGGGTATAGACCAGCTGTAACGTGCTCTGGTGCTCCTGGATCAGTTTGCCCAATATGCCCGTGAAACCCCAGATGAACACCGTAAGGTGGAGGAGGAGCAGGGCGTTCCGGCGTGCATGCATGGCGGCGCCGCAAGGTACAGGGCGCCGCGGTGATGGGCCGTATTCAACCCCGCATCAACGGATGGAGCTGAGCTTCTCGCGCAAGCTGGCCACCAAGGTCTCCTGCTTCGCGATCTCCGCGCTCTTGTTCGCTTGATCCTGCACGTTCTTCTTGATGGCCTGGGTGAGCTCTTCGACCTTCTTGTTCATGCTCACCTCTTCCTCGTGGGCCTTGCGGTTCTGCGTTTGCGCGCGATCCTTGTCGCGGATCAAGGCGCTCAATTCCTTGCTGCCCTCCTTGTCCGGGGTGGTGCCCAGCTCGTTCTGCAAGGCGGTGATCCGGGGGCCGAGCTCATCCGCCTCCACGCGCGTGCGCTCCTGATCCTGCACCGCTTCGGCGGCCCGTTGCTTGCTCTTCTCGATGTTGGCCTCGTCGCGTTCCTTGTCACGCTCCAGATCGGACAATTCCTTCTTAAGCTTCGCCAAGCCCCGTTCTGCGAGGCTGAGCTCCTGTTCGGCCAACTGCCGACGGATGGCCGTGCTGCGCTGTTGCACGAAGGCTTTCGCGCTTTCGAACACCGGCGCCTCGCTCGTGGGGCTGACGAATCCCGCCGTGGTCATGATGGCCACGTGGGCCGTAAGGTTCGGGCTGTTCTTCCGTTGTTCAGCCTTCACGTAGACACGCACCGTGTCACCGGAGACCTGCGGGACCAAGGCTCCGTGGCCGATCACCTCCTTCTTGTTGCTCACCGATGCGCTGATCTTCTTCAGCTCGTCGCGCCAGTAGCTCTCCACGTACTTGGCATCCGTGCCTTCGAAGAAGAAGCTGAAGGTGGGATGTACGCCATCGCTGAAGCCGAAGGACGAGACCTCTACCGTATGTTGGGCAAGGACGGTGCCGCTGATCAGGAGCTGAAAGAGCAGGGTACGAAGCAGGTTCATGGGACGATCTTCTTTACAATGGACGTGCCGATCGGTGGTGGGTCACACCTCCTCATCCACCTGGGACACACCACCGCTCACCACGAATTTCATGACATCAGCTGCGCGCGCATCCAGCGGGGTCACGTTCTGCGCCGGTACGATGTACAAGTTACCACTCCAGTTGAAGGCGTGCGGCAGGTACACCGCCACCTTTTCCGGCCCTAGGCCCAAGTGGCTCAGGTCGTTCTGGGTGATGAATCCGAGCCGTTCCACTTCGGTGTTTCCGCCCAGTTTCACCAGCACGGGTCGGTCGAATTTGCGTTTGCTGCCTACGATGGCCTCTACGAGGTCCTTCACCGCGTCGTACAAGGTCTTCAGGAAGGGTATGCGCTGCAGCAGTTCTTCACCGAAGGTGGCCAGCGGTTCGTACAGGAAGGTGGTACCCAACCAGCCCACCACGGTGATGATGGCGAGCAGGGTAAGCAGTCCGAGGCCTGGGATGTCCAGCGGGATGATGCCATCCAGGAAGCGCAGCGACTGCCAGAGCGCCCATACGATGATGGTGACGGGCGCGAGGAGCAGCAGGCCCCGGAAAAAGAAGCTGAGCAAGATCCGTCCGATGCGGCGGGAGGTGAGGCTCATGGTGGCTGGGAACGCCGCAAAGCTAGGCGCCCTTTCGCGGTGAACACGTTAGAGACCCTCCCGAACCTTCTTCGGCAAGCTGGCCTTCACCAGTTCATACGAATGATCCGCCAGTTCCAACAACAGCTTGCCGGGAACGCCACCTTGTGCATCCACGGTATTCCAGTGCCGCTTGTTCATGTGGTAGCCGGGCTTGATCCCCTCGTAGCGCTCACGCAGTTCCACAGCGCGCTCCGGGTCGCACTTCAGGTTCACGCTCTCGAAGGCGTCCACGTCAAGCAAAGCGAAGATCTTTCCTCCCACCCGGAACACCAGCACTTCCGGACCGAAGGGGAAGTCTTCGCTGAAGCCGGGTTTCTTCAGGCAATGGGCCCGGAAGTCCTCCAAGGTCATGGCAATAGGGCATAAAGGACTGGCCTGCTGGGTGCCGCGTCGTTCATGAAATGGGGCAACTGCAATTCGAGTAAGTAGTCACCATCGCGAATGTCACTGGTGATGTGCAGCAGCTCCGTGATCGTGCGTTCGCGGTCCACTGTGTTGGGGAAGTCCCAGAAGGCGTGGTGGGCTGCCAATACGCCGCCGTCCTCTTCGCGGTCCACACTCGGCAAGTCCAGGAGCAGGTGCTTCACACCGATGCTGCGAAGCCAGGAGCAGGCCGTGCTTTGTAAGTAGGTGGGGTTGCTGCCGCTCCAATCGCGTTCGGTGTTGTCGGCTTGCGGCAGGGTGCGAATGATGAGCGCTTCGGGAGGCCGTTCGTTCACCGTGTGACGCAGTTGTTCCAACGTGATCACATGGTCGGTCTTCGCGTCGGGGGCACGGCGCTCTTCAGGCCTAACGCTGATCAGTTGAGCGGTGAAGAAGTAACGTTTCAGCTGATCCCCCACAGGATGCACATCCGGAGCGATGTGGCCCACGCTTTCGGTGTGGGTGCCGTGCCCATGTGGGTTGAAGAAGATGTTCCGAAAGTTCACCGGTGACCCCGCTTTCACCGCGTACTCGGTGTCGCCATTCTTCACGGCTTCCATACGCACCGGGTCCACCCACCAAGCGCGCAGTTGCTCAGGACCATCGTGCAAGGGAAAAGATAGGTCGATCGGTCTGGCGAGGTCTACCCGGAAGGTGCGACCGTGGTGGGTGATCTCAGCGATCATCGTCGGTTATGAAGAGGTCCGATGCGATGCGGTCCGCGAAATGACGACCCGCTTTGCTCAAAACTAAGCGTCCATCCACTACGCTGATATGACCGTTCGACACATGGCGTTGGAAGGCCGACGAGTTGAGTCCGAGGGCATCCACCTCCAATTTGGTCAGGTCCACACCCGCCGTGGTGCGCAAGCCTGTCATCAGGCGTTCGTTCGTGCGTTGCGCAGGCGAGAGCCTCTCTTCTTCCCAATAGGATGTGCCTTCCCGCACCGCCTTAGCATACACCGCATTGTTGGCGATGTTCCAGCGGCGCGAATGCCCATCGAAGGAATGAGCAGAAGGTCCGATCCCGAGGTAGGGTGTGCCTTCCCAATAGCTCTTGTTGTGGCGTGAATGATGGCCAGGCTTGCCGAAATTGCTGATCTCGTAATGCTCCAAGCCGGCCTCTTCCATGCGTGCCATCAGCCTGTCGAACTGGGCACTTTGATCCTCATCCCCCGGCATGTGCACGCCACCTTTCTTCACCTGGTGGGCTAGAGCGGTCTTCTCTTCCACGGTTAGGCAATAGGCGCTCAAGTGTGGCATGCCATGGTCAAGGGCGATGGTGAGCTGCTCGTCCCATTCGGCCAAGGTCATACCGGGTAGCCCGTAGATGAGGTCGATGGTCCAGGTCGTGAAGCCTGCCTTCGCGATCTGGTCGATGCTGGTCAGCGCTTGCCCCGCATCGTGGGCACGACCCATCCACTGCAACCGCTCGTTGCGGAAACTCTGCGTACCAAGACTGATCCGCGTGATGCCAGCGCTTTTCCACTCGCTCAGCCGTTCAGTGGTGATGTCATCAGGGTTGGCTTCAAGGGTGATCTCGGCATCACGATCCACTCGGAACAAGTCTCGTGTCTGCTGGATGAACGCCGCGATACGCCCCGGATCCAGCAGGCTCGGCGTTCCTCCGCCGAAGTAGATCGTGGAAACGCGGCCATCGCCCAATTCGCGGGTGCGCTTGATCATCTCGAGCTCCATCGCATCCAACACTCCGCCGCGATCCTTCGCTGTGCTGAAATGGAAGTCGCAGTACGTGCAGGCTTGGCGGCAGAAGGGGATGTGCAGGTAAATGCCGGACATTTCAGGTCGATATTCTCAATGCTGGCTTGGTCTTCCCTGGTTCCGACTTGTAGCCCCCAGGCACGGACCTTGAGCCCTCTGCGTGTTCATTCGCTCACCAGTGCCGTGCGCAATACACCTTGGTTCAAGGTGATCCGGAACGTGGTGCCTTTGCCCGGTGCACTGCGTTTCACGATGATCTTGCCGCCGTGGTATTGTTCGATGATGCGTTTGCTCAAGGATAGTCCAAGTCCCCAGCCGCGCTTCTTGGTGGTGAAGCCTGGTTGGAAGACGGTGCTGTGCTGCGCGGCTGGGATGCCTTTGCCGGTGTCAGTTACATCCACGTAAACCTCGCCACCTTCCGGAATGATCTCGACGGTGATGGATCCTTCACCTTCCATGGCATCCACCGCGTTGCGGATGAGGTTCTCGATCACCCAGCTGAAGAGGGCCCTATTGAGCGGTACCACCATGTCAGCATCGGGCGGTTGGTGTACTTCGATCTTCACACGGCCCGGTAAACGTGGCCGTAGATAGAGCACGGTGGCGCGTAGGGTGTGGTAAAGCTTCTCCGGTGTCAGGTCAGGCGCCGATCCGATCTTGCTGAAACGCTCAGTGATGACCTCCAGGCGATCGACATCCTTGCGCATCTCGTTCACCGCTTCGGGATTGTTCTCCTTCAGCAGTTCCATCCACGCCATCAACGAACTCAGCGGAGTGCCCAGTTGGTGTGCGGTCTCTTTGGCCATGCCCACCCACACCTGGTTCTGCTCCGCGTTGCGGAAGATGCTGAAGAGCGCGTAGGCCACGATGAGGAAGAGGCCGAGGATGACCAGTTGTACATAGGGGAAGTAGCGCAGCTGGGTGATGACCAGCGACTCCTCGTAGAAGATGTAGTTGCGGCCCTTGCCCGGCAGGTCGAAGGCGATGGGGGCGTTGGCCTGGGCCATGGTGCGTATCCGCGCCTGCAATGCCGAGCTGTCCTGCGCGATCTCCGGTTCGATGTTGCCCGTTTCGATCACGCGTGTCTGGGTGCTGTCCGTGTAGATGACAGGTACGGCCGCCGTGCTCATCACCGTTTCCGAGATGAAAGAGCGGATGATCCCATCCATCACCTCGTGCAGCTCGGTCACTACCTTCGAGTCCTTGTAATAGAGCAGCTGTTTCTCCACACCGGGTATGGCGATACCGATGGGCTTGTACACCTTCGCCATGGCTCTGATCTCTTCGGCCAAGCGCTTCGGGTCGTTCACCACGGTGCTGTCCATGTTGCGGTCGAAACGCTTGTTGCCTTTCTCGTCGGTGATCACCACGGGCACTGTGGTGTTATCGCTCACCACGCGCAGGTAGAAGGAGAAGTCGGTCTCGTCGCTGCTACCCAGGCGTTGCATGGCCTCTGCGAAAAGCTGCACCTTCTTGCGTTCTTCCTCGCGTAACCGGTCGAAGAGCTTTTCGGTGTAGTTGACCAGTTCGGCGCGGTTCTTCACCGCTTCGGCCCAGAGCTCCACTTTGCGCCTTTCCTCGGCCCGGATGCGGTCCACGATGGTGTTGCTGTACCACAAGGAGGCGCCTACGATGAGCATCGCCACCACAGCGAGCACCAGCTTCCATCGTTGTTTCCGGGAGTACAGATCCATCTACGGGGTGAAGTTCGGGAGAGTACGGCTATTTCACCGCAACGACGCCACGATCGCTACGGGTTCGCCACGACGGCACGGGTTTGGCTGATGAACGTTGACCTGATGTCGTTGTGGTGGATCACTCCACCTCGAAGAGCACTTCTTCCTGGTCTTTACTCTCCTTCATCAAGCGGCCCAAGCCTTTGCGTTCTCGCGCTTTCGGGCCTTGAGCCCCTGCGGTGGGGTTGGTATCCAGCTCCTGCTCTTCCACCTCGAAACGCGGTGCCACCGGGTCGGTCTTCGTGGCCGCGGGGTCAGCTGGTTCAGTCTTGCCTTTGAACAGGCCGAGTTCTTCCCGCAGTATCTGTTTCAGTTCCTGCTTCTCCTGCTGGAACTGCTTCTGACGTTTCGCCGCCGCCATGGCGCCGTCATTGCCGAATTGAGGGTCGTTGGCGGTGCCGTACATGTGCAGGAAGAGCCGCATGCCCGTGCCATCATCCACCACGGGACCGAACTCGTCATCCGCACTGCTCTTGCGGAACAGGTCGCTCAGCCTGAAGTTGAGGTGGTGGTCGATACGGTCATCGAACCAGTGCGTTCCGCTCAATTCGATGTCCATCACCGAGCTGCTCACCAGCATTTGCGGGATGTGTACGGCGCCGTTGCGGATCTCGATCTGGTTCTCGAGCCGCGCGAAACGGATGTCGCCAAGGCGCCGCCGCAATTCCGGGACATCCACGAACGGCGCGACCAGCTTGTTCTTCTGGAGGTGATCCGCCACTTCCAGCATCGGTGCATGTCCTTTGATCACCCCATTGTCCACACCGATGTCGATGACACAGACCAACCGGTCCATGTCGAGCTTCATGGTCGGCGAGAGCGGCGCGTTGAAGGCCACCTGGGCCTTGGTGCGGCCGCTGATGTGGCGGTGGCCGATGAACTCCTGTCCGAAATCTTGGAATTCCTTGAACAACTGGTGCAATTCGATGCCTTGCAACGACGCGTTGATCGCGAGCGGATAGGACCGTGAAGCATCACGCGCATCCAATTCCAAAGCACCATTTACCGTTCCCGAGGCGGTGGAGAAGGTCATCGGGCTCACGCGCAGGATGCTGCCCTTCATGTTCACCGTTCCGCGTATGTCGGTGGCCTTGAATTCCTCGAACACCAGTTCCTCGACACGCGCTTGCAGCGCCAATTCGATGGAGGCGGGCAGGGTGAGCTCGTAGTCCTTGCTCGCTGCATCCGCTCCCTCGCTGCTGATGAGTGCGGGCAGGTCGATGCGCGGTGAGCTGCCTTTGGCCTCGATCACCAAGCGTTGATCATCGAAGAGTAGATAGGGCATGAGGTTGCGTAAGGTCCCGCTCAGGACCAGGTCGTTCCCCTGGAGCACCGTCTTCAAGCCCTGCACGGTGGCGTCGTTCCCGTGGATGGCCAGGTCGGCATCGAGTTGTTGCACGGTGTGTCGTACGCCCTTCAATTTCAGGGTGGCGTTGCGTGCAGCCAGTGTTCCATTGATGTTCAAGGCGCGCAGGTCGGCGGCACGGATGTCTCCCATGTCCCGCAACTTGCCCCGGATGTGTAGGTCGGCGCTCAACCGGCCGCTCACCTGTTCCAAGGTATCCACCTGTGCGAAGCGGAGCAGGTCGGCCAGGGCGATGTCGCTCCGGAGGTCGGCTTTCACCGTGGCGTTCGTTAGCCCGTTGCTCTGCCAGTTCCCGCTCAACGTGCCACCACCGCTTCGAGCGGAGAAGTTCTTCACCACGAGTTTCTCCGGAACGCCGCTGGGGGAAAGGTCCAATGCGAGTTCGCCGAAGACGTCGCTCACCGTGGTGCCGCTGCGTTGTTCCTTCAGCCGGCCTTTGGTCACCTTGGCGCCCAGGGAGAGGGATGGGCCGCTTACAGGCCCGCTATAGTGCACGGCGAGGTCCACTTCACCTTTCATGGTATAGCCTGCGACGCTTTTCTTGAGGCCATCGGGCAGCAGGTTCACCGCATCGGCCAGTTCCAGACCCAGGCCATTGGCCCGCAGATCCACGGCTGTTCCTTTTGGCCCCTCGGTCACGGCAAGTGTCACTTCCAAGGGCACGGATCCACTGTTGAGCTCACCTTTCGTGATGCGGAACAGGGCATCGGGGGCGCCGAATTCCATGTTCAGCTTCAAGTAGGCTTGCCGATCGGCGAGGACGGTCGTTCGCCCATCCATCCATGCCAGCAGGTGCGCATCGCCGTTCAAGGTCAGCGTGTTCAAGGACTCGCCGAAACGTCCGCTCAGGGCGAGGACATCACTATGGGTGGTGATGATCAAGGCCGATCGATCATCGTGGAAACGCACGAAAAGGTCGTTGAAGCTGACCTTGTCCAGGTTGATCGGCGATGATCCGGTCTGGGTGCTATCGGTCTTCCAAACGATGTAGTTGCCCCGGCCATTGGTGTCCAACCCGGGATAGAGCCTCGCCTGTGTGGCGTGGATCTCCTGTACGGTGTAGTCGCCACTGAAGAGGTCCCAGAGGCTGAATTCCAGGAAGAGCTCCTTGGCGTAGAGCAAGGTGTCCGGCTTGGCTTCATCCGAACGGACTTCCATGGCGAGCACATCGCTCAACCGCATGCTGGCCTGCGGAAAG
>JAEUTB010000059.1 GCA_016787995.1 Flavobacteriales bacterium
TAGGACGTGTTTCATGGCGGGAAGAGTTGGTCCGAGGATGAAGCCAAATGTCCCCTGCGCGCTTCGGTGGATAGCTGGTAGAAATACCGGTTCTACCGATCAGATGATCAGATACTGTGATCATCAAAAGATGAAATGCCAGCTTCCGATGGAAGGCATGCGAACTCCGCTCCTCCCGCACTCATGATCATGAACGCACAAAGGGCCTTGCGGCCCTTCGTGGTGGCACGGGTGTGCCGGTGATGGTCTCGTTACTTCACCAACACGGTGCGCATGAGCTTCTCGCCGTGGAAGATGCGCAGGTCGCTCATGCCGTTGCGCAGGGCCTTCAGCTTTTCTTCGCCACCGAGTTTCGCGGTGATCTCGTCACGGATGGCTTTCCACTTGGCCTCGCGGGCGGGATCGGGATCCAGTGCGGCCAGGTTCGCGTGCTCCACCATCAGCATCACGTTGAAGTCATCCTCGGTGCTGAAGTTGCCTTGCAACAAGCGATAGCTGAGGATGAGGCCTTGCGCCTTGGCGGCTTCCATGCTGGGGATGTAGAACTCCGTGAGGCTGTTGAGGTAATCCTGCTCGGTGTTGGCGCCGGTACGCACCATGGTGATGGCGAAGACGCTGCCATCCTTGGTCTTGGGTTCCACTTGGGCGTGGGTGTCGACAGTGAAGAGGAAAGTTCCTGCGACGAGGGTGATGGCCTTCAGGGAAAAACGGATGTGGTGTAGCATGGTGGGGAGTTTTGGTGCGCCAAAGGTGACGGCGTCACTTGGCCCCACAGCCGGTAGAAGTACCGGTTCTCGATCAGATGATCAGATGATCAGAAAATGGAATGCCTTCTGCCCGCGAATGAAGAGGACGTCAATGATGGACGCTATGTGATCGCGCGCTCGATCGCGGCGATCAGCTCTTCTTGCTTGAAGGGCTTGGGGATGAAGCCGTCCATGCCAGCGTCCTTGCATTGTTGCACCTCGGCTTCCATCACGTTGGCGGTCATGGCCACGATGGGGATGCGCGAGCGGTCACCGCCTAGTGCGCGGATGGCGCGCGTGGCCTCGAAGCCGTCCATCACGGGCATCTGCACATCCATGAGGATGAGGTCGTACGACTCAGTACGCACCAATTCCAGCGCACGCTGTCCGTCGGTGGCGACCACCACCTGTGCCGCTGGGAAGGCGTTCACCAATTCTTCCTGCGCCACCAACACGTTCAGCTTGTTATCCTCCACGAGCAGGATGCGGAGTGCAGAACGCCCCGATACGCGTTGGTGTGTTGCGTCTTGCGTGTTCCCGCCCTTCCTACCGACAGCGCTTTCGGTCCGATCGAGCGCATACGGGATGGTGAAGGTGAAGCTGCTCCCCTGCCCCACTTCACTCCGTGCGGTGATGGTGCCGCCCTGCATCTCCACGAGGCGCTTGCAAATGGTGAGGCCCAAGCCCGTGCCGCCGAAGCGCCGTGCGTGGTCGCTCTCGGCCTGCGTGAATTCGTCGAAGACACGCGCCAAACGTTCGGGCGCGATGCCGATGCCGGTGTCGGTGACGGTGGCGCGGAGCATCACGGCTTCGGTCAAGTGTTCCTGCACGTCCAGCAAAACACGCACCTGACCTGTCCCGGTGAACTTGATGGCATTGCCTACGAGGTTCATCAGCACCTGTTGCAGGCGACTGGGATCGCCGAGCACTTGCTCAGGGACCTCCTCGGCTACCGTGGCTTCCAAGACCAGTCCTTTCTCCTCTGCACGGAACCGCATCACCTCCATCACACCGGCGATCACGCGGCGCGGTTCCATCGGCACCTTCTCCAACTCCAAGCGTCCCGCTTCGATCTTGCTGAGGTCGAGGATCTCGTTCACGATGCCAAGCAGGCTTTCGCTGCTGGTGGCGATGGCATCGAGGTGTTCCTGTTGCGCTGGCAAGTGCTCATTGCGACGCAGCACGTTGCTCATGCCCACGATGGCGTTCATCGGCGTGCGGATCTCGTGGCTCATGTTGGCCAGGAACTGCTGTTTCACCTTCTCGCTGCGTTCGGCGCGTTCTTTCGCTTTGCTCAACTCGGCGGTGCGCGCGGCCACCGTGCTTTCGAGCAGGCGTTTCTGGCGTGTGAGCAGGCGGATGTAGAGCAGGATGCCGCCTCCCACGGCGAGCACGCACAGGGCATAGAACCACCAGGTGCGGTACCACGGCGGCAGTACGGTCAACCGGAACGTGGTGCCCGCGCTGTCCCAGATACCATCACGGTTGTCCCCGCGTACGCGGAAGGTGTACGTGCCGGGATCGAGGTTGGTGTAGATGGCGCTGCGGTCGGTGCCGGCCATGATCCAATCGGTGTCGAAACCATCGAGTTTGTACTGGTAGCAATGCTCCTCCGGCGCGGAGAATTCCATGGTCGCGAACTCGAACGTGACCATGTTGGCACTGTGCGGAATGGTCATGCCTTCACTGAGGTAGGCGGGCACGGTGAGCGGTGATCCTGCGGCCCGCGCGTCGACAGGGCGATTGATGAGCTTGATGGCGGTGATGTGGATGGGGCTGGCGGTGCGGTCGTCCTGGATGTCCGCCGGATGGAAGTAGTTGAACCCCTTGACCCCACCGAAGAAGAGCGTTCCATCGGGCTGCTTGCAATAGGCGTAGCGGTTGAACTCGTTGCTTTGCAGGCCGTCGCTCGCGTCGTAGTTCCGGAAGGTGTCGGTGTTCGGATCGAAACGCGCGATACCGCGGTTGGTGCTCATCCACAAGCGCCCCGCATCATCCGCGAGGATCCCATACACCACGTTGTTCGGCAGGCCATCGGTGGTGCTGTAGCGCTTCACCTTTCCGGTTCGCGTATCGAAGCTGTTCAATCCCCCGCCATTGGTGCCCACCCAGAGGATGTGCGCGTCCTGCGGATCGCCGAGGATGGTGTACACGATGTCCGCGGACAGCGATGATGGATCGTTCCGGTCGTTCGCGTACACGCTCCAACGTGCGTCTTCCTTGGCTTGGCGATCGTAGGCCAACAACCCGATGGAGGTGCCCAGCCAGAGTACACCATCCGGTGCACGATGGATGCTGTGGAGGAATTGTTCGGTATCGCCGGAACGCGACCGCGGGTAGGGCACGTGGTGGTAGGTCTTCGTGCGCCGATCGAAGCGGCACAAGGTGTGCGCCGTGCCCGACCAGATGTTCGAGTCGCCTTCCAAC
>JAEUTB010000235.1 GCA_016787995.1 Flavobacteriales bacterium
TTGCCGCCCCGCCGACCGTGGTGGGACACCTTGGAGAGGTGGGTGAGTGGCTTAAACCAGTAGTTTGCTAAACTGCCGTACGGGTTATTCTGTACCGGGGGTTCGAATCCCCCCCTCTCCGCCAAGGCCCGCGACCCGGGCCTTCTTTTTCGGGGCGTAGCGTAGCCCGGTATCGCGCCTGCTTTGGGAGCAGGAGGTCGTCAGTTCGAATCTGGCCGCCCCGACGGATAGAGCCGACCACCAGGTCGGCTCTTCTGCTTTCCTTACTCTTTCAGCTTTCGCGGCCCGGTAGCGTGTCCCGCGGGAAGCGGGAAGGTCGCCAGTTCGTCCCGCAGCATTGCGGGACTGGCCGCCCCGACTGATAGAGCCGACCACCAAGTCGGCTCTTCTGCTTTCCTTACTCTTCCAGCTTTCACGGCCCGGTGCGCGTCCCGCTGGAAGCGGAAAGGTCGTCAGTTCGTCCCGCAGCATGGCGGGACTGGCCGCCCCGACTGATAGAGCCGACCACCAGGTCGGCTCTTCTGCTTTCCTTACTCTTTCAGCTTTCGCGGCCCGGTAGAGCGTCCCGCGGGAAGCGGGAAGGTCGTCAGTTCGTCCCGCAGCATTGCGGGACTGGCCGCCCCGACAAGAGCCGATCATTGGATCGGCTCTTCTATTTTCTAGCGAGGCATATTCCTCCAGCTTTGTGACCTTTGCAGCCTTGGCCCCGTAGCTCAGCTGGATAGAGCAGCAGCCTTCTAAGCTGCTGGCCGTTGGTTCGAATCCAACCGGGGTCGCATCGCACGATCGCCTGTGACCACCTCGGTCACGGTTACTTTTGCGCCTCGTTCAACACCAAACCCACTTTCCATGGCCCGCGAAGTCGTCATCGTTTCCGCAGTACGCACACCCATCGGCAGTTTCGGCGGAAGCTTGGCCGAAGTGAGCGCCACCCAACTCGGCGCAACAGCCGTGAAGGCCGCCGTTGAACGCGCAGGTGTGGCACCGGAAGCCGTGCAAGAGGTGATCATGGGCAGTGTACTGCAGGCCAATCTCGGCCAGGCACCGGCACGGCAAGCCTCGAAGTTCGCAGGACTGCCCGATACCGTGCAGGCCACCACGGTGAACAAGGTCTGCGCCAGCGGCATGAAGGCCGTGATGATGGCCACACAGGACATCCTCCTCGGTGATGCCGAGGTGGTGGTGGCCGGTGGTATGGAGAGCATGAGCCGTACGCCATTCTACCTGGAGCAGGCCCGCTACGGTTATCGCTTCGGTAACGGCAGCGTGATCGATGGTATCGGCAAGGATGGCCTTACCGATGTGTACCACCAGACCGCCATGGGCGTGAGCGCGGACAACACGGCTAAAGAGCACAACATCTCCCGCGAGGAACAGGACGCCTTCGCCATCGAGAGCTATAAGAGAAGCGCGGCAGCATGGGCCGCCGGCAAGTTCAAGGATGAAGTGGTGCCCGTGACCGTGAAGACGCGCAAGGGGGATGTCGTAGTGGACCACGACGAGGAGTACAAGAACGTGAGCTTCGACAAGATCCCCGGCTTGAAAGCGGTGTTCAGCAAGGATGGTACCGTGACCGCCGCCAACGCCAGCACGATCAATGATGGTGCGGCGGCTTTGGTGTTGATGAGCGCTGACAAAGCGAAGGCCCTCGGGCTGAAACCTGTCGCGAAAGTGCTGAGCTACGCTGACGCTGAACAAGCGCCAGAGTGGTTCACCACCACACCGGCCAAAGCTGTGCCGCGCGCCGTGGAAAAAGCCGGCCTGAAGATGAGCGACATCGGCTACTTCGAACTGAACGAAGCGTTCTCGGTGGTGGGTATCGCCAACACCCGACTGATGAACCTCGATCCGGCAAAAGTGAATGTGAACGGTGGCGCTGTGTCACTCGGGCATCCCTTGGGCTGCAGCGGCGCACGCATCATCGTCACCCTGATCAACGTGCTGAAACAGAACGGCGCGAAGTACGGTGCGGCCGGTATCTGCAACGGCGGTGGTGGCGCAAGTGCCATCGTGATCGAAGCGCTCTGAGCCATGCCATCCGTCATCTGCCCGCTCTCCATCGTACCGGTCCGGAAGGAACCGAACGACCGTGCCGAAATGGTGACCCAGTGGCTCTTCGGTGAGACCGCCGAGGTCATGGAACGCACCGAGAAATGGAGCCGCTTGAAGTTCGACCACGATGGGTACGAAGGCTGGGTGGACAACAAGCAGATAGCGCCCTGCCTTACCCCGAACTATGATCCCGATCTGCGCGTGATCGACCTGAACACGTTGGTGGACCTGGGCGACCGGCAGGTGTTGGTGCCTTATGGAGGCGTTGTTCCGTTCTATGAGCAAGGCACGATCCTTTGGAACGACGAACGCGTGCCCGTAAGCGCGGTCACGAACCACAAACCCGACCTCGAGCGCGCCGATCTCCTCGAACTCTACCTGCACACGTTCCTGGGAGCGCCTTACCTCTGGGGCGGGCGCACGCCTGCTGGGGTGGATTGCAGTGGCCTCACCCAGATGCTCTTCATCCTGATGGGTATCTACCTGCCCCGCGACGCCTCCCAACAGGCCATGGAGGGCGATCCGATCGAACTCCTTGATCTCTGTGAGCCTGGTGATCTCGTGTTCTTCGACAATGATGAAGGGCGCATCATCCATGTCGGCGTGATCCTCACCCGGAACGATGAGGGTGACCTCCGCGTGGCCCATTCGAGCGGTCGCGTACGCATCGATAAACTGGATCAGCAAGGCATCTTCAACGCGGAAGATGGCAAATACTCGCACCGTATGCGCATGGTGCGACGGGTGCTCTGAACCTCTTCAATAGCCGGAATGAAGAAGCGGGACCTTTCGGATCCCGCTTCTGCGTTACGCGCCTGAGCACCGATCAGAAACGCAACGTGTATTGCATCACGGGGAGTATCGGCAATTGAGGCACCGTCTTGATCGTACCGGATCGATCATCGTAATAGTTGAAAACCGTGGTCGCCGCGTTCATGACGTTCTGGACATCCAGCTTGAACTCGTGGTTCACTTTCGGGCGACCGACACGGTAACTCGCCACCACATCGACCTTGTGGATCGCACCACCCTTCTGGCTCCAGACCGGAGTGCCCTCCTTCTGAGTGGCTGCGGCGATGCTGGCCTGCAGATCGATCGGCGTGGAGTACTGCCCACCCTGCACCGAATACCGGATGCCAGCCATCAACGTGCGGTCCTTGCCTTCCGGACCGAGCTTCCACTCCTTGCCGGCCAGCACATTGCCCACTGGCCCCAAGTTGAAACGGGAATTGTGCCATTGGCCATCCAACGCTTTGTACTTCGACTCGCTGTAGGAGGCGGTGATCATGTAGTGGTAGCCCCGTGTGAAGAACTTCTCCACGCACAACTCCACGCCTCGGTTGTACCCGACGCCCTTGTTCGTCAAGGCCTTGTTCGTGAACCATTCCGACATGTTGTTCACCATGAAGGCGCTCGTGGGATCGTTCTCCACCGGTAGATCATAGAGGTGCTGATAGTAGACTTCCGCTTTCAGTTGTACATCCTCGGCCACCTGTTGTTCGTAGCCCGCCACCACATGTGCCGCGCGCGTGAGACCGAGTCCCTGGTTCGGGCGTACCACCTGACCTGTAGCATCTATGTCCTGTGCGAGGTAGGTCATCAGCCCTTCGGTCTTGGCATGCAGCCCGGTCCCCAGCGTGAAGGCACGATCCGGGCGCAGTTGGTAACGTGCAGCGATGCGGGGCTCCACGCTGGCCGCCTTGTTCAGATCGAAGTACAGTACATGGACACCGCTGGTGAGCGTCCACTTCTCGTTCATGCGCCACTTCCAACTCGTGAACGCCTGCATGGTGCTCGCAGAACCAGTGCGGTCGAGGTTCACGATCAAACGATCGCGTTCTGGATCATACGAGTTGGAGTACATGCGGAACCGTTCTGTGGAAACGATGACACCTGAACGCATTTTATGGTGCGCGTTGATCCGTGTGTTCAAGGTGCTCGAAAGCCGGACCGTCCATTTGGAGAGGTCGTCCTCGTGGCGCAATGCCATGGGTCCTTCCCCTGCTGCAAGACTTTCCGTGTAGTCGGTGCCGCTGCCGTTCCCGCTCAGTGAGAGGTTGGTGTACACGAAGCTGTTGGCCCCGATCGTCTTCGTATGGCTGAGCCCCAACACGCCCATCCGCGATCCGAAATCGGCCCGTGAAAAGAGCGTATCACCAGAAACACCTCGATCCTCCTCCACGATGGCGCTTCGACCGCCAAGACCGTAGAGCGAGACCGTTCCATACTTCACGGATGGCAGTTTCACCTTGAAAGCCGCGTCGGTGTAACGTGGCACGCCACCATAATCCACGATACCGGCACCATCGAGCAAGGCCAATGTGCTATACCGATAGTTGGCCAAGTAGGATCCACCATTCGTGCCGGGTATGGGGCCTTCGGCGGTGAGATCCGTACCCAACACACCAACCTTCAAGGTGTACTCACGTTCGCGGTCGTTACCATCGCGCAGGCGCATGTCGAACACGGCACTGTACACATTCCCATACTCTGCGGAGAAGGCACCGGTGTAAAACTCCGAATCATCGATCATGTCGCTGTTGAGCACATTGATCGGCCCACCTGTGCTGCCATCATCGGCGAAGTGGTTCGGGTTGGGGATCTCCACCCCCTCCAAACGCCACTGCACCCCTTTTGGTGAATTCCCGCGCACCACTACCGTATTGTTACCTGAAGGATCGCCGGCCACACCAGGGAAGGTGCCGACCATCCGCGCCGGATCGTTGATACCGCCAGCGATACGCGACGTCTCCTCCACACTGATCTTGCGTGCGCTCAAGGTGGCCATGTCGTTCCGCAACTCGCCCTTCCGCTCTGGCGCTTTCACCTCGAACTCCTTGAGTTGTGTGACGCTCTCGAGAAGGCGAACCTCCAGCACCAATTCCTTGGCACTGGTCAGTAGCAGGTTGGCCAACCGCTGCTCCTCGAAGCCGACCATACGGACCTGTAAGTCGACACGACCGGTAGGAACATCGTTGATCACGAAGCGGCCATCGAAGTCCGTGGTGGCGCCGCGGATCGGATCCGAACCGACGACCATGACGGTGGCGCCGATCAACGGTTGACGGGTGTCGGTATCCAGGATGGTGCCACGGATCGTTTGAGTGTTTCCCTGGGCCATGACATGACCGCTGAAGACGAACCACAGGAAAACGAACAGGGATAGAAAAGCTCGAAGAGACATCGGTGGTGCTGTTTCCCGTGAGACAACGAACATCCGCGATACCCCTACTCGATGATGTGAAATTCCACCTTGAATGGAGACTGACGACCGCCACGAGGTGAAGAAGCGGTCCTTCACCACTCAAAGGGTACCGTTGACGTGCCCGATGGAAGGATCAGAAGCGAAGCCCCACACCGGCCCGAAAGCCAAGCCAGCCTTGAAGGCTCATCGCTCCGCGCACCTGTTCGAAGAGTGGATCATCGGGGGCCAGTTCGCTCAAATAGGTCGTGCGATCAGCACTTCTCCAATCGCTCATCAGCAGGTTGAAGTTCGGGCCTGCAGTTAGCAGCAGACGCTTCCCGAGGTCATGGGTATAGTGCACGCCGAAACGACCAAGGATGTTCACCGCATCGACCCAACGCACCTGCTCCTGGACCTGCTCACCGGTGAGCTCGATGTTCAAGTGGTTCTGCTTCCCCAAGCGTATCTCGGAGCCGAAGCCATACAGGAACCCCCAGCGCCCATCATCCTGCGCGGAGGTGGAGATGCCGAAGATGTTGTGGAACTGCTTGGTACCCGTGCGGATCGTCATCGAAAGCGGAAAGACATCCGTTGTGCTGATATCCAAGCGGTGGTAACCTCGTCGCGCGAAACTGAAGATGCCGATGCTTGTCCCGCTGATGGTATCGCTGATGTTGACCACTCCGATCTGCCAGCCTTCGCAGCGCGTTGCGTAGTTCAAGCTTCCGACCTGCCCGCCTTTGGCCGTGCCGCTCACTGCATTCACGCCGAAGGAGAACTGCCCGCCTTCCAACTCATGCGCATAGTTGAGGCCGAAGCCCACCTGACCAGCATTCACCTTTCCGGGCACCAGGTTCATGCCGAACGAGAATTGACCGCCCGTGACATCATGCGCATAGTTGGCTCCAAAGCCCACCTGACCACCGCTCACATCCCCTGACACCACATTCACTCCGAAGGACACCTGGCCACCGGAAACATGCTTCGCGTAGTTGGCACCGAAGCCCACCTGCCCACCACCCACGGAATCCGCCGCCACGTTCACGCCTCCTGCGATCTGTGCACCACTTACCTGCCGACCGATGTTCAAGGCGCCCGCGATCTGGGCCTTCTTCACATCCTTGGGTGTGACATTCACCGCGCCTGCGATCTGGGTACCGTCCACATCCTGCGTCGCTACGTTGCACCCACCGGCGATCTGAACGCCGGTCAGTCCGCCCTTCACCACGTTCGCGCCGCCCGCTATCTGCACACCGGTGAGCGTATCCCACACGGTATTGCCGAACCCAGCGATCTGCACCCCTTCCAGCGTACGCATGGTGTGATTGATAGTGCCAGCGATCTGCACACCTTTCGTATTCCGTCCAACAAGGTTCGTGAAGCCTGCGACCTGCAAACCCTCCACGTCATGGCTTTCGATGTTCGCTATGCCGCCTACCTCGAATCCTTTCAACCCTCGTGAATACCCTGCCAGCACGTTGAACGAGAAGTTGTTGATGGCCACAGGTGCGATATCCTGGTTACTACTCACGTTCGGCACGAAGGAGATCTGCCACTTGCGGTGCTCGATGATATCGAGGTTCGAAGCGAGGCTGAACTGGCTGTTCGAAACCAGTAACCGGGCTACACCAAGGTCCTCCACCCCACAGCGATCATACAAGCAGATGGGCTCCACGGGTTCGATGATCGCGCGTCGCTGCAAAGCAAGTCGTGGCATCACGCCATCGCGCCCCACGTAGACCACCGTATCGTGATACTCCCTCCGCATCACGAGCAGGGCGGTGCGATCGCGCTCGCCGCCGACATCGAGCGCGAAGGTGCCCAGTGCATCCGTAGATGTCGCGCTCTTGCCATCGACCTCATGCACCGAGGCTTGCGCAACTGGCCCGCCGGTCTTCGCATCGTAGATGGCTCCGGTGATGACGAACTTCCTGCGCACCCCACCTTGGTCAAGGAGGATGATATGGTTGCCGGTCTCCTTGAGTTCAAAGCTTGCTCCGATCAGACCACGTAGCGCGGACTCCACCGTTCCGTTCGTTGAAACGTCCACCACACTGTCGCCATTGACCGCCGCCGCGTTGTAACTCAGCTTGAATCGTCCATCACGTGCAATCAGTGATAGCGCCTCGGAAAGGCGCACCCGCTGGGCATCCACACGCACCGTGCGTTCCAGGATCGGCTGGGCCATAGCCAGGCCGGGCAGGAGAACCGCCAGCAGCGACAAGAGGTGATGCTTAACAACCCTTGCCATCGAGCAAGTAGGTTCCGGGTGCTCCTTGGGTAAGGGTGAGGCGGTAGGTATCCGCGATCACACGCAAGATGTAATCGACCGGTTCATCCTCGAACGTGGCGGTGAGCGTACAGCCCTTAAGGTCTTCGTTTGCCAGTTCCACCTTCACGTTGAAGAGCTTCTGCAACTGATCCACGACCACGGTCATGGGCGCTTCATTGAACTGGATGATACGATCACCGAATACTTCGGCCGGTGGCGCCGCCAAGCGCTCCAACAGATGAGCGGTCCTGTTGAACCGTGCGTATCCTCCGGCTTCCAGGACCACACTGTCCCCTTCGGCCATAACGCGCACTTTCCCATGTCGAACGCGCACCAATACGCTGGAGGAGGTATCGAAGGCACTGACCTCGAAGGCCGTCCCAAGCACCGTGACGGTGACATCCCCGGTCTGCACCACGAATGGCCTTTCTACGTCGCGTTGTACCTGGAAATAGGCTTCGCCGTTCAGGTCGATGTGTCGTTCGTCCTTCATCCGCACGTTCACGCGTGAACCTGGGGAGAGCACCACGCTGCTGTTGTCCTGCAGCACAGTACGCACATGTTCATTCGATGCCATGTATTCTTGGGGGCGTTGGTTGTACCAGCTACGCACACCGAAAAAGAGACCTGTCAGCACGGCCGCTACAGCCAACCAGCGGAGCATCGGGCGTTGAGCGCGGATCGGCACCACACGCGCCCCATTGGTCGATGAGGCCTCATTGATCCGCGCTTCCAGTCGAGCCCATGCCTCGTCCACTTCCACCGCAGGCCACGTGGCATCGGCGCTGAGCTCCCAGATGGTGCGCATACGCTCCAATTCAGCGGTATTGTCCGGATGCTCGGCGGCCCAAGCTTCTATGGCTTGGCGTTCGGCAGCATCGGCTTCGCCGCTGAGGTAGCGGGCCAGCTTCTCGCTCGTGTTATGTGTCCCTTCGTTCAATGTGTACGTCCCTATGACAACGATGCCTTCGAATACCCCTATCCTACCTGTTCAGCCACCACCACAACCAGCCGAGGATGGTCACCGGCATCAGGTCCGCCAACTCCTCACGCAGCGTCTTCAGTGCCTTACCCATCTGGTTCTCCACGGTCTTCACAGAAATACCCAACCGTTCGGCGATCTCGTGGTATTTAAGCCCTTCGTGTCGGCTCAGCTTGAAGACTTTGCGCCGCTCCTCAGGCAACAGTTCGATGGCCGCATTCACCCGGGCGGCACGCTCCGCATGCTCCTCCTCCGTACGAACATCCTCATCGATGCCATCATCCGCATCCTCATTCAGGCTACGGACCCGCCCCTGGACTTTCACCGCGTTCAAACAGCGGTTGCGCACCGCTTGGAACAGGTAAGCCTTCAAGGAGGTGGTCACCTTGGTCTTTTCGCGGTCCATCCACAGCCGGAAGAAGAGGTCTTGCACAAGATCTTCCGCCTTATCCCCGTCCTTCACGTATTGCATGGCGAAGGCACACAGCGGTCGGTAGTGCGACCGGAACAACACCTCGAAGGCATTGCGGTCACCAGCGGCTAT
The DNA here is from genome assembly GCA_016787995.1 of Flavobacteriales bacterium. Classification (GTDB taxonomy): domain Bacteria; phylum Bacteroidota; class Bacteroidia; order Flavobacteriales_F; family PHOS-HE28; genus PHOS-HE28. Next base: position 9,035 of record JAEUTB010000235.1, read on the forward strand.
AGGGGCGAAGACCATGTGGGATAGCGGGCCGAATGTAGAATGAAGGGATCATCCACCTTGACCGCTCGTGGATCGATGCTCGGTCCAATGCGCTGCCTTCATGAATGGATTCAGCGGATCAACTGCACATAACCGCTCTGCTCCTTGGACGAACCATCCACCCGTTCGAACTGGATCACATAGAAGTAAACACCTTCACTGCACAGCTCCGCGTTCTTGTAGTGTTTACCGGACCAGGCTTTGGTGAGCATATCCCCTTCGAAGACAAGGTTCCCCCAACGGTTGTAGATGCTGGCCCTTGCGCTGATGAAGCCGCCTTCGGGTAGCCAGGTCTCGTTCTGTCCGTCGCCGTTCGGGGAGAAGATGTTGGGGATCACCAGCTCGCAATCGTCCGCCACTACCTGCACCGTGGCCACTGCGGCACAGCCGAACTGGTCCGTAGCATTGACGGTAACCTGCTGCCCCGAAGTGATGACCGTACTCGTTGTGTTACTGCCCGTTGACCATTGAATGGCGGTGAAAGTGGGTGGCACGGTCAAGGTGAGCGCTCCTCCGAGGCAGAGGATGGCCTCGTCGGGCAGCCCCAAAGGCACCCTGGCGAACACGCCGATGGTCTGGGACGCGACCGGTGAACTGCACCCGTTGTATTGAGCCACACAACTGTATACACCGCCGTCGTCGATCGCCGCCTCAGGAATGGTGACCGTTGTTCCTGAGAATGTACCACCCGGTGTCGTCCACACCAGCGTGACCGTGTCGGGTGCACTTACGGAAACACTGAACGGTGTGCCCTCACACACCACGGTCGGGCCCGTGATCAGCAACGGTGCGGGCCGTGGCAAGACCTCCACGGACGCGGCATCGATGGTTCCGGTGCATCCACTTTGGCTTTGCACGGCATAGACCGTGGTGCTTCCACTGGGCACGAAGGACAAACTCGGCCCCACACCCAATTGCGCTGTAGCCTCGGGATCGGCGAACCAGGTGATGGTGCCGGATCCCGTGGCCTGGAGCAGGATGGCGTCACCCGCACACACGGCACCACCGGTAGCCACTACAGGTTCGGGGAATCCGATCGCGGTCACCTGAACGGTCGCGGTGGAATCCGCGCAGCCGGCGGCGTCCTCAGCCACGAAGTAGTAGTTGCCGGTCTCTGTCACCCAGAGGGCATTGCCTTCCAATGCACCAGGCATCCAAAACGTGTTAGGTTGGTCGGCGATGCCTTGCAACAGCACACTATCACCATTGCACAGGGTGAAGGGTCCGGGAGTGGAAATGGCGGCTTCCACGATGGACAGGGTGACATCGATGCTCAACGTGGTGGTGATATCGCAGGCGGTGACTGTCACCGAGTATGTGCCGGGTGTGCCGATCGGCTGCGTCACCGACCCTCCGCTCAGGGGTGCGTTCCAAATGATGCTGGAACCCGGAGTTGCGACCACGATCAGGTCGATCTCGTCATTCAACGAGCAAAGCACAGGTCGAGGCGATGCATCCAAGAAGGGCGTTCCGTAATTGACCAAGGTGGCGCTGTTGCTGGTGACCGAACAACCGCCCACATCCATCACGAGATAATAGTCTCCAGGCACTTCCGTTACCAACGAGGCGCCTTGGCCGGTGATCGGGCCTTCGGGGCCGAACCACACATGGTCGGTGCCCGTGGATACGGTAGCAAGTGTCGCTGTACCACCGGGACATATGATGCCATCGCCGGGTGAGACCGACAACACGATACCTGCCGGTGTGGTGAGCGAGATCGAAGCCTGACTGGAGTTAGCGCAGCCATTGGGGTCATCCGCCGAACCTTGGACCGAATAGGTTCCGGGCGAGAAGACCACGATACTGTTCGGTGTCAACTGTGTGAAGTCCGGACCGCTCCATTCAAGCTGATCGCATCCTGTACAACTGCCCACGACGACTGCGCTATCCCCATCGCACAACACGGTAGGACCCGTTATCGTCACCTGGGTATTCGCGGTGGTGAAGACCTCCACGTAGATGCTATCCGTTCGGAAGAAGAGCACACTATCCTCTCCACATGGCTTGTTGCTCACCATCACCACCAGTTCGCGAACCACCCATCCACTCGTTCCAGCCGAAAGGTTCGTGCTCTGCGGTCCGTCATCCCCTTCCGCTGTCACGGGGACTGCGAAACCCCAATTCACGAGCAAACCTTCTGGAAGTGCCGCTACCGTCGATCCGTTCACCGTCCATGTGGGTGTGTAGGTGAACTCGAAACTCTCCCCCGGACATAGTTGCAACGAGTCGTTTCCATCGGTGTCATCCGGGAAGTCGATCAGCAGGTCCACATCGATATCCGGCAATGGAATGGATGGATAGTCCACGACGTTCACGTTGTTGGAGCGTGTACAACCATTGCTGGCCACACTTGTGACCGTGTAGAGTCCGGTCGTATCCACTCGCACGGAGTCGTTTTGGACCACATTGCCATCGGGCAAAGTCCAGAAAACCGCACTTTGTGATCCACCGTTCGGGGTCCAGACCCAGTGCGTCTCTGGGTCGCAGAGTTCGATGGTCTGCGTATTGTTCGAAGCCGTGTTCAGGACCACATCGTCCGAGATCAACGGGATCGGTGGAGCCGGATCGATGATCACCTGTACCGTGTCCGTCCACGAGTAGCAACTATTAGCCGAAGTGACACGCACCCAATAGGCGCCGGTGGTCACCACCCCGATCGTGGCGGCAGTACTGCCCGAAGACCACAGGTAACTAACGGCGGGCCCGAGGTAGTTCCCACCTTGACCGGGTGAATGACTGTATTTGAGGTCCACATTCAGCAGCAAGGAGCCACACGCCTGCAGTGTGTCCGGGCATTCAGTTCCGGTCCCTTGCCTGATGCACGGTTCCAATTCAACCCGATCGCATCCGGTATCAGATCGACGCCACCAATCGTACGGTTCCCGACCAGGAACGTACCCACGTGCGATGAACCCATCGGTTAGCGCTGCAGCGGTATTCGCAACGAAGGTGCCATAGTCCTCATCACCGCAATACGTATCAATACCATTCCCTTGAAGGCCTGTACTTGTGGAGATGTCCGCCTCCATACCATCCACTGCAGGAAAGATCAAATTGCCTTGATAAGAACCCGTGAAGACCACTTGACCATCACTCAGGTGTGCGATGGCCGTGGCGCTCTTCGCCGATCGACCGCCGAACTGCTGACCCTCCAACAAGGCCAGGTTCGAAGCTTGATGCCGGCTGACGAACAGGTCTTCAGGCCCCACGGCCATGAAAACACCCTGACCGTACAGCGCGCTCAGATCACTGAAACGGCAGTTGAACTGGCCCAAGACTGCGATGTCGTTCCCTTGGACCGATAGCCCTGCAGCACTTACGCCACTCGTGGAACCCACGGTGGTATGGCCGACCAACGCGCCATTCCCATCAATGTCCAAGAGGTAGTACGCAAAGGGTTCACCACTTGCGATGTTGGTCTGCGCTGCACCGAAATAGATCATGGTGCCTTGTAGATCGCCCACCAAAGCCAGCCGCCCATCACCTTTAATCACAAGGTCGCGCACATGATTGAAGCCCCCACCACCCATCCGCCGGAACCAGACCTCATTGCCAGCACCATCGAACTTGGCCAGGAATGAAGCGTTCAGAATGGCGTTGGGATGCTCCTGATCGAAGGTGATCGTATCGCTGAACTGCCCAGTGACGTAGAGCCCCCCCGATGGATCATGTACAAGATCGATCGCGCGGTCGGCGAATTTGGCGGTTCCTTGTTGAAGCCACGCCAGGTCGCCCGTGGGTGTGTAGGTGGCGATGAACACGTCCGTATCCGGCTCACCCGTTGTCGGATCCGTGGCGCTTGTGATGGTGTTACCGCTCCACGTGGCAGAACCCCGGAATTCGCCAGCCACCGCCACATGGCCATCATTGGCAAGGCTCACGCCGTAAGGCCTATCCGTTCCAGTGGCTCCTCCGCCCTGCCGTATCCACTGCAACGAACCATCGCTTTTGTCCAGTACCGCTACGAACATATCGGCGGTGCCTCCAGCGCTGGTGAGCGTCTGGGATTGGAAGCTTGCCGTACCAAGGAATTCACCGCTGAACGTGAGCTGGCTTCCCGTACCAAGTGCCACCTTCAAGCCGCGATCGATGCCGGTTCCACCACCCGTGCGGAACCAGAGCACTTCGCCACTTGGGTCGAATTTCGCCACGAACAGATCGATGCTTCCTGCACTCGTATAGGTTTCACCGTCCACCGTCATCGTGCCACCGAACTCCCCCGTCATGTATATCATGCCGTCGGTGTCCACCTTCACATCCGCCACTTGGTCGTTTCCGATGCCACCGACATCCTTCACCCAGAACGGCTGTGCCAGCAGCTGGAGCGGACCAGCGAGCCCGACCATGAGCATCAGGCCCATGCGGACTGCTAACCAAGACGATGATGGAATAAGAGGCATTCGTGACGTGGTGAAGACAAACGAAGTCAGCATAAAGATGCCTCACAACCACCGAAGTGTGAAATTTTGTCCTTTACAAATGACCCTTCGACGACGAAATGACCGTTCACAACACCAGAGAACTGCCGGAAAGACAGGAAAATACCAATAGACCAGACCGGAGCGACGTTTGATCATCACGGTGGCGCCCAATGCGCAACGAACATGGACCTGAACAAATTCACCATCCGCTCCCAGCAAGCCATCCAACAGGCGCAGACCATCGCCACCGGATACGGCCAGCAGATGCTGGAGAACGGCCACCTGCTCAAGGGCATCCTGGAGGTAGACCCCGATGTGACGCCCTTCCTGTTGAAGAAGCTCAACGTGAACGTGCCTGCGATGACACAAGCACTGGATCGCATCGTGCAGGGCTACCCGAAAGTGAGCGGCGGGCAGGTCTCTCTCTCGCGATACAGCAGCGATGCGCTCACCAAGGCCCTCGCCGCGCTGAAAGAGTTCGGCGATGAGTTCGCCAGCGTAGAGCACATGCTCATCGGCATCCTGGACAGCGGCGACACCGTGAGCCAATTGCTGAAGGACAACGGTGTGACCAAAAAGGACCTTATCGCGGCCATCAAGGACCTGCGCAAGGGATCGAAGGTCACCAGCCAGAGCCAGGAGGAGACCTACAACGCGCTGAACAAGTACGCCAAGAACCTCAACCAGCTCGCCAAGGACAACAAATTGGATCCGGTCATCGGCCGCGACGAGGAGATCCGTCGCGTGCTGCAGATCCTCAGCCGCCGCACCAAGAACAACCCGATCCTGATCGGTGAGCCCGGTGTGGGTAAAACGGCCATCGCCGAAGGGATCGCGCAACGGATCGTGAGCGGCGACATCCCCGAAGACCTCAAGGGGAAGCAGGTGTACAGCCTGGACATCTCCGCATTGATCGCCGGTGCGAAGTACAAGGGCGAATTCGAGGAGCGCTTGAAGGCCGTGGTGAAGGAAGTGATCAGTGCCGAAGGCAGCATCATCCTCTTCATCGACGAGATCCACACCCTGGTGGGCGCGGGCGGTGGTGAAGGCGCGATGGACGCGGCCAACATCCTGAAGCCCGCCCTCGCCCGTGGCGAACTGCGCAGCATCGGCGCCACCACGCTGAACGAATACCAGAAGTACTTCGAGAAGGACAAGGCCCTGGAGCGCCGCTTCCAGAAAGTGATGGTCGATGAGCCCAGCCGTGAGGACGCCATCAGCATCCTCCGCGGACTGAAGGACAAATACGAGAGCCACCACAAGGTGCTGATCAAGGACGCCGCGATCATCGCCGCCGTGGAGCTGAGCACACGTTACATCGCCGACCGTTTCCTGCCGGACAAGGCCATCGACCTGATCGACGAGGCCGCCAGCAAACTGCGTATGGAGATCAACTCCAAGCCCGAGGAGCTCGACGAGATCGACCGCCGCATCATGCAGCTGGAGATCGAGCGCGAGGCCATCAAGCGCGAGAACGACGAGGTCAAGCTGGACGAATTGAACAAGGAGCTCGCGGAGCTGAGCGGGCAACGAGACGGCTTCAAGGCCCGCTGGGAAAGTGAGCGCGCGTTGGTGGAACGCATCAACAGCGCCAAGGACCAGATCGAAGCCTTGAAGCACCAAGCCGCCCAATACGAGCGCGAGGGCGACTTCGGCAAAGTGGCCGAGATCCGTTACGGCCGCATCCAGGAGACCGAGAAACAACTGTTGGCCGCCAAGGACGAGTTGCTCCTGATGCAGGCCGACAGCAAGATGATCAAGGAGGAAGTGGACGTGGAGGAGATCGCCGCCGTGGTGAGCCGTTGGACCGGTGTGCCCGTGACCCGTATGCTCGAAGCTGAGCGGGTGAAACTGTTGAAACTGGAGGACGAACTGCACAAGCGCGTGATCGGCCAGGACGAGGCCGTGCGTGCCGTGGCGGATGCCGTGCGCCGCAACCGTGCGGGCATGGGCGATGAGAAACGCCCCATCGGCAGCTTCATCTTCCTGGGCACCACCGGCGTGGGCAAGACCGAACTGGCGAAGGCGCTCAGCGAGATCCTCTTCAACGACGAGAACGCGATGACGCGCATCGACATGAGCGAGTACCAGGAACGCCACAGCGTGAGCCGCCTCGTCGGTGCGCCCCCGGGTTACGTGGGTTACGACGAAGGTGGCCAACTTACCGAGGCCGTGCGCCGCAAGCCCTACAGCGTGGTGCTGCTCGACGAGATCGAGAAGGCCCACCCCGACGTATGGAACATCCTGCTGCAGGTGCTCGACGATGGCCGCCTAACCGACAACAAGGGGCGCGTGGTGAACTTCAAGAACACCATCGTGATCATGACGAGCAACATCGGCTCGCACATCATCCAGGAGAACTTCGAAGGCCTGCAGGACAAGGACGTGGATGCCGTGGTGGAGAAGACCCAGCGCGAAGTGATGGAGCTGCTGCGCAAGACCGTGCGCCCCGAGTTCCTCAACCGCGTGGACGAGCTGATCATGTTCCGCCCGCTGAGCCAGGCCGATGTGCGCGAGATCGTGAAGCTGCAACTGCACATGTTGCTCGCCAAGCTGGAGGAGAAGGACATCCACCTGCTGCCCAGCGAAGAGCTGATCCAACACATCAGCACCCAGGGCTTCGACCCGCAGTTCGGTGCACGACCCATCAAGCGCATGATCCAGAAGGAGCTGCTGAACGAGCTGAGCAAGCAGATCATCGCGGGCACCTTGGAGACGGGCAAGCCTCAGGTGATCGACGTGTTCGATGGGAAGATCGTGCTGCGGAAGCCGATCGATGAACGGGAGAGCAACGGGAAGGCGAAGAAGGATAAGGCGGAGGTGTGAGGGTAGAGGGCGTGCCCCACTCCCACGCACAAAGCCCACGCACGGGTCGGGTGCTCCGCTTTAGCCGGACTTGTCAGGGCCAGCGGCTGCGGCACTGTGGTGGCTTCCTCCGGTCGCCTCCTCGTTGCACGCAACCGCAAGGTCCTTCCTGCGCCGGGCTGCCGCTGCGCCCCCTCACGCAAACCGTTCGATGTCGATGTTCAACACTTTCATAGCTACTTTGCATGACCAAAGGAAGTCTATTGAACTGGATCAAACTTTTCGGGGAAGTGAACTCGATAAGGGTCAAGTCGATCACGGATCCCGTGTTCCGATTCGGGCTTCTCTTCGGTGCTCTTGGTGTGGCAGCCGCGTGCTTTAAGGCGCCTGACCTCGTCTGGATGTTCTGCCTGGTTTGCTGTGCTGGATTCCTCATCGTGGGAATCAGCTTTTACATCTACTTCGCCATCAAGAAGCCGGACTACTTGAGGTCAGAGAGCTTCCAGATCAGCAAGCAATCACTGGAGATGCTGGGCGATGAAAAGAACCGCTTCAATCCGAATATGGACAAGGTGATACCCATCGCGAACCCACAGGCGAACGCCAGCGGCCAAGCGCGACTGGGGAGCAATACTGAGAACGAACCATGAGAGCCTATTTGATTGTCATGCATCCCGGCAATTGGCTGGACGGCTTCGATCACGAAGCCTTCCACAAGAAGCTCACTACTGTGAAGGGCGTTTTCAATTGGTGGCACTACCTGCCCAACGCGTACATCGTTTTAGTTGCAGATGACGTGAATGCCAGCAGTGTTGCCGACTATGTCCGATCCATCATTGGGACGAAACATTTCCTTGTGAACAGGTTCGACCCATGGGACCACAACGGTTGGCTCCCTAAAGACGCTTGGGACTGGATCAATGAGAATAGGGTGAAGCACAATATCCGGTGAGTAAATCATAGGATAGGTTGCTTGTCAAGCGCGATAGGCGCCTCACGACGAAATGGTATTTCATGCCTGCCGCAAGACAATGAACTATCCAATCGAGTACGCCGGCCAATCAACCGAATAGGTCTGGTCCGTCCTTCCTACCCGCCTTCTTCAGCACTTGCGGCTTCACCAAGGCACCAGCTTCTTTGAGTTCCGCTTCAGTCATTAGATCACTCGCACAGATGCGGTCAAGTAGTTCGGCTTGTTCGGTCTCAAGATCCACAAGCATGGTCAAGATGTTCAGCACATTGATGAGTTCGGTGGTGTATTCTGCCAGCCAATGATCGGGTTGGATGTCGCCGAGCTTGCTCGGTGGGCGGCGATCGCCCATCTGCGGGCGTGAACGGTCCAGCTTGCGGTAGCTGAACCAGTGCTTCAGCACCTGCTTGCCGCTCACCTCGTAGTTCCAAACGGCGGCATCCACATTCTCGATGAAGCCTTTGCCTATGTGGAGCCGGCGTGTGCTTTCATCGTAGCCTATGGTGTCCGGCATGTCCTCCGGAATGTTGGGGATTGCACCCTCCGCTGGCATGAACGGACGCCGATCGGCAGGCAAGCGCGGCGGACCGAAAGGACGGCCCTCCGCATCATCGGTCATGCGCTCGCCGAAGGTGTGCAGCCAAATAACCCGGCGCCCCAAGGCCACGGCTCGTGCGAAGAGCTCCTTGTCCCGCGTCAGGGGGATCCGCAGGCCCGGTGTGCCTAACTCCTCCTGGAAACGCGCCGGGTATGCCGGATTGGCGGCCACCGCCGCGATGTAGGTCATGACCTCCGGGGCGCCTAACCCCTCGCCGATGTGCTTGCGCAAGTACACGAGTAATGCGGGCAATACGTTGGGCTCTGTTGCGTGCGCATCGTTCCAGAGCGGGAATATCCGGCCACCAAAAGAGCCCTTGAAATGATCCAGGTCCGGTATCAATCCCGAAAAGGTCAATGCCGGACCATTGCCAGGTGCACTGCGCTCCAAGGCGGTTAGGAACACTTGCATCTCCGACCACCTTGCCCATAGCTCCGGGTTCGGCTGGTTGATCAAGCGGTTGTCCGGTATAATCCATTGGCGGTCAAACGATCGGAACGCATAGGGTACGGGCGCGTTCGATTCGCCCCTTTCCATGGCCACAGGAAGGGGCCGGGAAGGAAAACCGGCCAAGCTTGTTTTGACTTCCTTCAGTGAATGCTTGTCCCCCAGTTCCCCCTTGCGCATGTGTGGATGGAAAAGGGCCTCCTTCTCCTCCGGAGGCGCGGAAATCAGCCTCCGCCACCTCTGCTGCAGTGATTCTTCATCAGGCGCAATGACCCAAGTACGGCCGGGCATCACTCCGCTGCCATTGTAGGCGAACAGGTCCGCCAAGGCGGGGAAGGAGGCCCACGCACCCATGGACTCCGGAAGGAAGGGGGCTCTCCATTCCGCTGGGCATTCCACCCAGCTTTCGTCCTTCAGGGAGATCCTCGCCAGTGCTTCGAACTTGCCGACACGCTTCGTAGCTGGGAGGCTACAATGGAGGACTTTTGCAGGCTTCTCCTCATCCGCCCTTGAACTGCGCGAGGCCAGCACGATGCAAACGGGTTGCTGCACGCCTTGGAAGATCCGTGTGTTCACTTCGGGCTGGTGCCCTTCCGGCGAGCAGTCGATCACCCAGATGTCGTCGCACGTTCGGCGCATGTATTCGCGCATACGCTGGAATCCTGGTCCATTCAGAAAGCCGGACACCGTGATGTAGCAAACCACCCCCGATTGCTTCCCCTTTTCGTGGTCGAAAACCTGCCAGGTGGCCCATCGCCAGAAATAGACGTACAGGTTGTACAGGTGCTTCGCATGGGCGCTCACTCCCCATTCCTTAGGCGGCATCCAATCCATGAACAACGCCCCGCGCTTGTCCTCCTCGGGATTGCCTTGTTCAATCCACGCTCCCTTCCCCTTCGCCTTGTCCTTGTAAGGCGGATTCCCGATCACGACCGTCACGGCTTCTTCTCGCTTGAACTTGTTTGCTGCCTTGCGCGATTCGCTTATCGGTTGGAGCATGGCTGGGATCCACCCACCATCGTCGCGTGGATCACCCAGCGTGTTGGTCACGAACATGCGCACCGGCGACCGCGGCAGGGAGCGCGTCAACTCCACGATCTCCGCAACGATCCGCAACTGCGCGACCGCGAAAGGCCCGAGTTGCATCTCGAAGGCCACTAATCGTTTCACCGCGCTTTGGATCGCCTCGGCCACCGCACCTTCTCCTTGGTCCCGCTTCACGTTCTCTGCTATTCGGCGCAACGCACCGAGCATGAAAGTTCCGGTACCGGTGGCCGGATCGACCAGTACCACACTGGGCGCGGCCAACCCACCGTGCAAGCTGAAACGCGGGCTGCGCAATGCCTCGTCCACCAACGCTGTCATCGCGTTAACCACCTCGGGTGGCGTGTAGTAGCTGCCGGTCTGCTTGCGCAAGGCGTTGTCGTAGACACCGAGGAAGTCCTCGTAGAAGTAGAGCCATGCATCGGCGTCGCCTTTGCTGAGCTTGTCCCAAACCACAACATTCAAAACGCGTATCAAGGTGGCCAACGAAGTCTTTAGCGTATCCCGACTCGTATTGTCAGTGAGCAGACGTAGTGCCGTGCCAATGAGAGAGCTACTCTTGCTGAGTGCGTCCGCCACTCCGTTCAATCCCTTATCCAAATCGATGTCCTTTGCGCGCGCCATGAGAAGTCCGAAGGTGACAGCCTGAGCGTATCCATCGGCAAAGACCTCATCAGTTGCTTCAGGGAACAACAACTGTCGCCAATCCTTGGCCAGACTAGTCAACGCGTGGCTCTCCATAGCCATCTGCTCGGTCACTTCGTCGCGGAGCAAGCGACAAAGGCGGGCGCTCATCAGTGCCAACTCTTTTACACTGCGCGGTGGTACTGGATACCAGTTGAGCAGCTCTTCGATGAGTGAGGCCAGTTCTTTCGGCGCTTTGAGTTCCTCTCCAGCCGATTCCAGATCTCCACTCATATGCACCACCTCGCCTACGAGTTCGCCGCTGCGCCACAAGCTGAAGCTCTTTCCATCCGAATACAGGAGGTTTGGCAATGAACTCAGTTTACGCCATTGAGCCTTGTCATGCAGGTCCTTGAACTTGCGCGGGTCGGCCCCTTTACCCGGTGCCTTAAGTTCGATGAAGCCGACAAGGGCGTTGTGGACACTTACCGCGTAGTCGGGTCTCGTCTTCAGATCGCTGATTGAGGACTCACCTACGAGTGTGACCTTGTTTCGGGGAAGGTTGGCCATTTCTCCCAACGCAAGGATCAATTCCTCGAAGGGTGTGCGAAGCTGATCTTCCGGCTGGCCGGTGGCGGCTGGATTGGATAGTTTACTCTTGACCACTGCGCCATATGCGGCCACGATTGAAGCCAAAGTGGGCCTGTTCTTCGGAGATGCCATGGGTTAAAATTTCAACACAGTCCTATATCCACAACCACCCAAGATTTCGTTTGTCAACATTGGGCCTTGAATGTCCGCTAAGCTGCAGCTGCACTTGCTGCTCGCCAAGCTCGAAGAGAAGGGCTACCAGCTGATTCCGAGCGAAGAACTCATCGAGCACAACTTGTCCCGTGCTCGCGAGGCTTGGCGAAGCGATGGCGGGATCGGCTCAGTCGGCTTCGACCCGCAGATCCTGTCCCGCCTTAGCGGGATCGGTGCACGCCCCGTGAAGCGCCTGACCCAGAAAGAGATCATCAATGAGATAAGCCGCCAGATCATCGCGGGCACGCTCGAACCCGGCGTTAATGAGGTGATCGACCTGTTCGATGGAAAGATCGTGGTGCACAAGCCCATTACCGAGAAAAAGAAGAATGGGAACGGGAAAAGAAGTCCGCCGTCGCTTGATGCTTTGGCAGACGAAGAATGCTGAGACGTGACCTCAGCGCTACATGAACAACAAAGGCTCCTGTCAGGAGCCTTTGTTGTTCATGTAGCGTGGTGTTCGTTCAGTCCCTGACGCAACGTACACAATTAGCATCCCCCTTACTGTCGAACAACCTGCTAAGGTGTGCATCGGTGTCCCACAGGGAGCGCTTCCAAGCGCTCTCCGGGTTCATCTCCGAGGCGCTCCACAAGTATCCATAGTATCCAAGGCCAAAGTAACCACCGCCGCCAACGCCACCATGGCCGTCACGGTGGCCGACTGGTAGGCCTGAAAATCCGCTCTCGTTTGTGGCACCGGTATTAGGTGCGTTCCATAAGGGCGAAACGGCTTTCATTTTACCTCCTGCGACATTAGAACCTCCCAAGTGATCGGTCAGCACGGTCCACTCGGCATCGGTGGGCACATGCCAGCCTTGGGGGCAGATGTTGGGGTTGGAGGCGGCGTACCAGTTGTACAGTTTGCCGTAGGTGGCGTCATTAGCAGAGCTGTTGTTGTAGGCGCACCAGGCACCACTGTTCAGTTGGTTCCAAGCGTTATCTTCAGTCACGTTGGGGATGGAGGTACCATCGTTGTAGCGGGTGGTCTTCAGGTTGGCGGCCATCCAGCATTGGTCGCCTATTTGCACCACGGGGTAGGTGTTGCCGTCGATGTCGGTAACGCTGCTAGGACCACCTTCGCAACCTCCAGCACGAAGTCGCAATACTTGATATTGCGAACTGAATAGAGGATTCACATCACCAGGTATCAGTTTCACTAATCGCGGACCACGGGTCGAAATGTCATTGTTCGTGCAGGGCTGCGGATTGGCATTGTTGGGCGTTGGGGCTGGACATAGATGCTCTCGACCATTAGACTGATACAGCCAGCGGTTTGCTCCGTTTTGCAGGACAATTCCAATGTGATTAGGCTTGAAGATGACATCACCAGGCTCAAGCGCTGAAAGTGCAGGCTGTGGGGTCACCAATTCATAGCTCAATGCACTATAATTATGCGAGCCAGGCGCAGTCATCGCAGTGGTCCAGTTCTGAGGGTTTGAAAGAAAGCTGCTACCTGCATATCCTTCATTAACAGAAAATTTAAGCCCCGCGTTTGCGGCTATCCAATATACCATCGCCGAGCAATCCAATGCCCATATCTTATCAACACGACACCCAGGGTCAGGTGGACAAGTAGTACCGGCACTCGGATCAAGCGGACCTCGAGGACGCGTTCGTTGCCTGTATACCTTGGAACCGAATCCATAGGCCAACCCATTAGGTTGGGCGGGCTCATTGGGTCCAGTACCCGCAGGATAGACGTGAAGAGCGTCTGTGACTAAATGACGTCCGGTGTCAAGCATCCTGCTAAGGAGCATTTCCTTCTGAACGTTTGCCGGAAGTCCAGATACATCAGTCAAAGATCTCACTTCATTCGGCTGTGCCAAGTCATACGGTGGGTCAGACAACCAATCCGGGTCATATTGCAACAGGAAGTCATATGCGCTGATCCCACTGGGGAGGATGATGTCCTGTAGCTGCAATACAGTGTCTGGAAGTGACTCCCAGAGATCATTCTCATCCGATGACAACGGGTCGTCAAGGATGGCCTGGACAAATGGAAACATCACCGACGCTGAAGTGACTGGTATGCTTCCACTAACGAGACTATCCAGCCCAATTGAGCTTATGACATAACCGACGAACACCAAGGAATCGCCTGCCGCCCAGGAGAATGGCCATAAGTCCTTGGGCGATCCATTGCTATCGACCCAAGTTTCTCCATGGTACGTCAGGCTCGATGAGGTTGTCTTGTCTGTGGCCAGGGCAACCATGCGTTGCACACTCCGCTTGCCGTTCATCTCCGCAACGAGGAGCAAGACACCTTGCCTGCCACCCTGAAAGCTGAACGCATGCTGGCCCTTGTTCACTTGTCGCTGCATCGAAGCGACCACCCGCCCCGTAAGGTCATAGCCAGACAGCACCAATTGCCCAGGCTCATCAGAATCAACTTGGAACCGGGTCGACCCATCGAACGGGTTCGGGAACGGCGGGTGAACGCTCAAGCCCCGACCTGCGAATAGGTCATTGCCCAAGCCCGTCGAAAAATCAAGCACCAGCGCTGTATCCGGTGCATAGAGCACGGTATCCCCACCTTGCGTGAGGTTGATGACATGGACGCTATCCAGCGGGATGTGGACATCGTCCGAGGTGGCGGTGAACGTCAATATGACCTGCGCTGTGGTGCGCAGTGTCGACCATCCGCAGAATAGGCCGGCCATAACAATCACACGACTCATTGTGACCGAAAGCGTACGTTTCATTCTCAGGGGGATCGGATTGTAAAGCTAATCGACAACACGATATGACCACCCCGCTGCGCAAGACCGTGCGCCCCGAGTTCCTCAACCGCGTGGACGAACTCATCATGCTCCGTCCGTGCATGCAAACCTATTCGTGCCCACCCCTACCTTGGCTTCTCATTCGCCGGATCATACGAACTGTCCGGATACGTTCGAGCATCTCCGCCTCCATGACCAAGATCTCCATCCGCTTCTTCGACGATCGCGAAGTGCGCGCCGTTTGGAACGAGGAGAAGAACACTTGGTTATTCTCGGTGCTGGACATCGTGGCCGTTCTGAATGACCAGGATGACTACGAGAAGACTCGCAACTACTGGAAATACCTCAAGGCCAAGCTGAAGCAGGAGAAGAGCGAAGTGGTTAGTGCCACTACCCAGTTGAAATTGCTTGCCCCTGACGGTAAGAAGCGCCTGACCGATGTGATGGACCACGATGGCATCATCGCCTTGGGTAAGGAGTTCCCGAGCAGGAAGGCGAACCGCTTCATCCAATGGTTCACCCACAGCGAGGAAAGCGTGGACGGGAAGAGCAGGACAAAGGCCTATGCGCTATTCGAGAACTCCTTCATCGACAGCATCGAGGTCGGCACCACCAAGGGCCTGCAAAAGATCCATGCCTACCTATTCGGTGGCCTCTACCCGTTCGCGGGCCAGATCCGACAGAAGAACATCTCCAAAGGCGGCTTCCAGTTCGCGACATCGCACTTCCTCGGGTCCACCCTGCAGCAGATCGACGCGATGCCGGAGCACAGCTTCGACCAGATCGTGGCCAAGTACGTGGAGATGAACGTGGCCCACCCCTTCATGGAAGGTAACGGCCGCAGTACGCGGATCTGGTTGGACCTGATCCTGAAGAAGCGCTTGAAACGATGCGTGGACTGGAGCCGGATCGGTAAGCGCGACTACATGGACGCTGTGATCCAAAGCCCATTGGACCCGCGCATTCTGAAGAAGCTCGTGAAGAATGCGCTGACCGACCAGATCGACAGCCGCGAGATGTATATGAAGGGCATCGACCACTCGTACTACTACGAGGAGGAGTGAGTTGGGCTGAAGGAGTCATCGGATAGTGGACGCAGATCAGCGGATCCCCAAGCACCTGCTCCCTAGAGGCCCCACCTACCCATCGCCCAGTCCACACCTTTCAGGCTCCTGCCACCGATCGTTCATCGGATCGTTCAAAACCCGTTCGTCACCATGGGGCAATGGATCCACCAAGGGGCTAGTTTGCCTTCCGTAAGAACACCCTTGGAATGAGTTTCGTAGCCCAATTGAACGAGCTGCAGACGGCGATGCGCCACACCCGTGCGCGCATGCTGGCCCCCTTGGACCAGCGCCAGTTGCAGCTGCCTTCCGACCCGGAGATCTTCGTGGAGGATGTGCTCCACTACGTGATGGATGAGGTGGCCAAAGACCTGAAAGCCCTCGGCCATATTCTGGAAGAGGACCACACCTTCACCGACAGCGTGAATCATTACCCGCTCTACCTCTTGCGCTTGGCCGGAGGCGATGTGCTCAACCTGCACTTCACCGGCGACTACCCGGACACGCTCTTCCTCACCATCTCGAAAGGCTTCCGGCGCCCCGAACAATTCAGCGATGCACGCATGGCCCATGTGACCCTCGGCGTGAACATGGACCACAACCGCCTGTTGTTGGCGATCCTTGATGGATTGAACCGCTTCGGCCACTGAACCACATCGTCATGAAGACGCTCTACCTCTGTCGCCACGCCAAGAGCAGCTGGGCGGATGCAGGGATGGACGACTTCGACCGACCGCTGAACGAACGCGGACAGCGTAATGCGCCGATCATGGCCAAGATGTTCAAAGAGCGCGGCGAACCGGTGGACCTGATCGTGACCAGTCCGGCCAACCGGGCCATCACCACCGCACGGTCGTTCGCGACCGCGCTCGGCCTCTCCGGTGATCGCTTTCGGGAAGAGCGAGCCATCTACCTCGCGGAACGCGGTACGCTCGCCCACTTGGTCAATGGGCTTCCGGGCCATGCGGATCGCGTGATGCTTTTCGGGCACAACCCGGGCTTCACCGATGTGGTCAACTACTTGAGCGACGCGGGCATCTCCAACCTGCCCACCTGCGGCATCGTGCGCATCGACTTCGCGGTGAACGAGTGGCAGCACATCATCAAGGGCAGTGGAACGCTCGTGTGGTTCGACTACCCCAAGCGACATCCGGGGCAGGACTGATCATTGGATGCGCTGCCGGTACAAGGTGCGGTGCTGCAACGTACCGGATACCCGGTAGATGAAATAGGCGTGCCCGTCGTGTACCTGCACCTCCTCCGGAAAAGGATGATCCAACGCGCGCACAGGGCCCAACTGCCCCGTGTTCGGATCGATGCTGCGCAGCCAAGTGCGCAGGTTCCGAGCGAAGACCGCGTACACGGTGCCATCACGTGCATCCTGCACGAGCCGGGTCTTCCAGGTACGTTCCTTGTGGTAGGTGATGGGGACCTCATCCACCGTAGTCAGGTCGGGTAGGAAGCGACGGATCATCTCCTTGTGGTGATCGAAGACGCACAAGGTGTCGTTCACCACGAACAGCGGTGCATATGGCGGTTTAAAGTAGAGGTCGTTGTGGAAGCCCGTCATGTAACCGGCGATGATCTCCGCATCCACACCGGTCTCGCGCGCGAGGTCCATGGCCACCACCTTGTCGTGACCACTCATGTATTTGTACTGGCTCCGGAAAAGTTCCATCACGAAGTCGTCCTGCACGCTGCAGATGCGCCGTGAGGTCTGTTGCCGCACATCGAAGGCGAAGTGATCGAACGCGGGAAAGGTCGCGTCGAAGTTGCTGCCCAAGAGGGTGCCAGGAATGCTGTCCGTCCACGGCAACACCTGCTCGTGTAGGGTCTTCAGACCGATCTGCTCCAGCGCGATGCCCTCTTCAGCCGGGGCGGCCACCCAGGCACATACGGTGCCTTCGACGATCACGCGGCGCGCGGCGTCGTGCCGGAGGCGACAGACATCCGTGGGTAGGCGAACACTGGCCAGCTCCACGAAGTTGGTGTCCAACAGGTGCAGACGACCATCGCGGAAGACCTGCTTGCCCTGCTCGTTCTCGCGGTGGACCAACTTGGGGCGTTCGTAGGTGAGTATCCATACGCCTTCATCGTTCGTGAGGTAGTCGCCGACATGCAGATCGTTGCGCTCGTACACCACTTCGGGTGCCGAGCGTTGGATAGTGACCTCGGGCAGTTGTACCGCACTGGGCACCATCCGGATGAGGATCGGTTCACCAGTGGCCATGGCGTAGGCCGATACCGGAACTTCCTGGCTCGTATAACCGATCCGGCTCACTTCCAATGCCACCATTTTCGGTCGATCAAAGGCAAATTCGAATCGGCCCTGGTCGTCCGAGACAGCCACCAACGATGTCCCTTTAACGCGGATGTGTACTTCGCCGAGCGGCTTGCTGGTCGCATCATCGAGTACCAGACCACTCAGCACGGTCCGTTGTGCTCCAGCTCCGAGCGGGAGCAGCAGCCCAAGAATGCCCATGATCATACTGAGGCGGTACTTCATGCGTTCCGTTGGTAAGATACCGGAATGGTCATGATCGCATAAATTCACTTCGGGCAACGGCCGCTTCCACCCCACCACCGATGCACGGCACCATCCGATACGACCACTACCGCGTGCTCGGCATAGCCCGTGATGCCACTCCACAACAGGTGAAGCAGGCCTATCGCGACCGGGTGAAGACCTGCCACCCCGACCGCAACGCGTCTCCGCAGGCGAATACCCTCTTCCATGCCGTGCACGATGCCTATGAGACCTTGCGCGATGCGGAACGCCGGCGGATCTACGATGAGCGGCTTTCGGGATATCGGCCGGTGCAGGAGCAGCGCGTGCGACCACCAGAACATGCAACACCTCGCTATGCGCGCGCGCCACAGCACCCCGTGAACCGCTTCGCCTTCTTCGGCCTGCACCTCACCGGTCTCTGTTTCGGCGTCGCTTTGGTGGGCGGCATCCTGCTGGGCATCACCTTCATGCAGTGGCCGCTCTACACGATCATCTTCATCGCTCCCGGTGTGGTGGTGATCCCGGACAGCATCGCTGGCTTGCGCACGAAATGAGAAGACCCCGTCGCCGGGGCCTTCGGATCGAACCTTCACTTTTTCAGGCTACGGGCACGAGCCAGCCGTACGGATCGGCCACACGTCCACGGCGGATGTCGTCCAACCGCTGCCCCACCTGATTCGCCAAGCGGCGCTCCGCGATCTCGGGCAGGGTGAACTCCTCATCACCGAAGGCGATGGTGGCGATGTGCGCGATGGTGGCCGCTGTGCCCGCACCGAAAGCGGATCGAAGGCGGCCGTTGCGCGCTGCGCTCACCACCTCCTCCACGGTCACCGGTCTTTCCTCCACCCGGATCCCTTCGTCCTGCGCGATGCGGATGATGCTTTCCCGTGTGATGCCATGCAGGATGGTACCATCCAAGGCCGGTGTGATCAAGGTGCCTTCGATGTTGAAGAAGACGTTCATCGTTCCGCTCTCTTCGATGAACTGGTGGGTCAGGCCATCGGTCCAGATGAGCTGATGGTAGCCCTGGTCCTGTCCCATCTTGGCCGGATAAAGACCACCGGCGTAGTTGCCGCCGCACTTGGCCTCTCCAGTCCCTCCCGGGAACGCGCGGCTGTAGTTGGTCTCGATCTTCACGCGAACCGGCTCATTGTAATAACTGCGCACCGGGCAGGTGAAGATGATGAACTTGTAATTGTCGCTCGGCTTCACCCCGATGTATTCGTCGCTCGCGAAGAGGAAGGGGCGGATGTACAGGGAGGCCTCATCGCCCTCGGGCAACCAGTCCTTGTCCAACTGCACGAGTTGCACCAACGCATCCAGGAAGAGGTCTTCGGGGATCTGCGGCATGCACATGCGTTTGGCACTGCGGTTCATGCGCGCGATGTTCGCTTGCGGTCGGAAGATGCTCACACCGCCGTTCGCGGTGCGGTAGGCCTTCAATCCCTCGAAGATGGTCTGGCTGTAATGCAACACCAACGCCGCTGGACTCAACTCCAGATCCGCGAAGGGTACGATGGTAGGAGCCTTCCAGGCACCATCCTCGAAGTCCATCACCAACATATGGTCGCTGAAGACACGGCCGAACTTGATATTGTTGAGGTCGGTATCCTGCAATCGCGAACGCTCCACGCGTTGTGTCGCTATCTTTTGCCCGGTCGTGATCATCAAACCAATCGTTTGGGGTTGGAACAAAGGTAACCCTTTGGTCTAGTGAGCACCGCCGACCGCCCTGGCCCATGTCAACCAACCCGGGAACCGTCGAGGACATCCATGCCGTGCTGCGGCGGGTTTGGGGCTATTCGCAATTCAGACCCAGGCAGGAGGAGATCGTCAGGTCCGCCCTCAGCGGAACGGACACCTTGGCCCTCCTGCCCACGGGTGGCGGCAAAAGCCTGTGTTTCCAGGTGCCCGCCCTGGCCATGGGCAAGCTGTGCCTAGTGGTCTCACCGCTCATCGCGCTGATGAAGGACCAAGTCGGTCGGCTTAAAAAGCAAGGTGTACCTGCCCGCGCGATCATCTCAACCATGACGCAGGCCGAGATCGACAACGCGCTGGAAAGCGCCGCCCTCGGCAAGTACGCGTTCCTTTATGTGTCGCCCGAGCGCCTGGCTTCCGATCTCTTCCTGGCCCGCCTGCCTCGCCTGCCATTGGGCCTGATCGCCGTGGATGAAGCGCACTGCATATCGCAATGGGGGTATGACTTCCGCCCGGCGTACCTGAACATCGCCAAGGTGCGCGAGATCAGACCCGAGGTGCCGGTGATCGCGCTCACCGCATCGGCCACGCAGACGGTCGCCAACGATATCATGGAACGGCTCGCCTTCAAAGCGCCTCATGTGATCCGCGGCTCGTTCCAACGCCCGGAGCTCACCCTTTGGATCAGCCGCGGTGAAGACAAGAACGGCCGCTTGCTGCGGGTGCTGCGGCACATCGAAGGCACCGCCATCGTATATGTCCGCGAGCGGCGCGCCACCACACGGATCGCAGCACTGCTCCAGCAGCATGGCATCTCTTCCGCGGCCTACCATGCCGGCCTTCCACCGGAGGAACGCGATCGCATCCAACACGCATGGACCGAAGGCGCACTGCGCTGTATGGTGGCCACCAATGCGTTCGGCATGGGGATCGACAAAGCCGATGTGCGCGTGGTAGTGCACCTGGAACCGCCACCGGACCTGGAGAGCTATTATCAAGAGGCGGGTCGAGCCGGGCGCGATGGAAAGCCCTCCTCCGCCTTTCTGCTGACCGGACCGGGCGATACCAAGAAGATGGAGGAGCGCTTCGCCGGATCGTTCCCCACGTTGGACCAGGTGCGCAAGGTCTACCAAGCCTTCGCTGATACGCACGGCATCGCCATGGGGTCCG
>JAEUTB010000061.1 GCA_016787995.1 Flavobacteriales bacterium
CCGTGCAAGCCGGTCTCATCGGCATCGACCTCAGTGCCGAGGGCCCGTTCCGAAGAGGTGGTCGCGCGTCGTATCTGATCAACTACCGCTATTCCACGTTGGGCCTGTTGGGTGCCATGGGCGTGGCCTTGGGCGATGAGGCCATCACCTTCCAGGACATCTCCTTTCACCTTGCTGTTCCCATGGGCACCAGCGAGCTCACCCTGTTCGGCATCGGCGGCAGCAGCAGTAACAGCTTCGCAGCGAAAGACAGTACGGTGTGGGAATTCGACAAGGACAGTCGGAACATCGACTATTCAGCTCAGGTAGGCGCGGCAGGCATCTCGTTCGTGAAAGGGCTCGGGAAGAAGGGGCGCTGGAAGACCACGGCTGTGCTCTCCGCGAATGAACAAGAGCGGCTTTCGGAGGAGACCGCGTTCGCGTATGGCACACCATCGTGGGTCGTTCGCGATACCGCCCAGTTGCGTGAACAGAAACTCTCGGCGCGATCCGCTCTGGATCTGTATGTGGGACGACATTCGCGTTTGTTGGTGGGCGGCAGCGCCATGCAACGTACGGTGGCCAAGGCGAACGCTTTGGTGAACGAGTCGCTCGCCGGATGGTTGCTACGACCCTACGCGCGCTTTGAAACCACCCTGGGCAACCGCGTACAGGTGGACCTGGGTCTGGCCTACACGCACTGGACGGCCAATGCCGCAGCATGTGCGGAGCCGCGTGCGAGCCTGCGTTGGAACGCGAACGACCGGAATGTGATCAGCGCGGGTGTTGGGCAAAGGAGCCAATTGCCAGCGGTCCAGAACTACGTGCTCTATCGTCGCTGGTCCGCACAACAGTCCATTGCGCCTACGGACAATACGGGTTTGGGGCTGATACGGTCGCAAGACGTGGAGATCAAGTACGTTCACCACTTCACGCCCTTCCTACACACCACGCTCTCCGGTTTTATGCAACGGATCTTTGATGCACCCGTGGGGGATCAGTTCGAATTGGCTGTCGATGGCCGTGGATACGGGTTGCTCAACGAGTGGGACGCGCTAACCGTGTTGCCGCTTGCCGCGCAGGGCGAAGGGTCCAATGTCGGCGCACAATTCAGTTTGGAGCGCACCATGCACAGTGGTCTCTTCTACTTGGTGAACGCCACGGTCTTCAACGCCACCTATACCGACCGTTTCTCAAGCATCTTCGACAGCCGGTGGAATACCGGTTCTATCGCCAACGCGCTGTTGGGTCGCGAATTCGTTAAACAGAAGGAGGGCCGCAAACGCACATGGGGCATGAATGGTCGGTTGAACTACACCGGTGGTCAACGGTATACGCCCCTGCCGTCGGGTGGTGGTGATGTCGTTACACCCTACTCGGCACAGTTGAATGCCACCTACCGGCTGGACCTGCGCGTATACCTGAAACGCGAACGACCAGGCCGCACGGGGATGTGGTCGCTGGATCTGCTCAACGCCACCAACGCCCAGAACGTGGCCTACCGCTACAACGATCAACGGAAAGGACAGGAGGTCACCGTATACCAGCTGGGGTTGATCCCGAACCTGAGTTACCGAGTCGAATTCTAGGAACCCATGCAACGCACCGCTTACCTCTTCATCGCTGGTTGCTTCATCGCTTTCGCGGCGCTCAATCTCAATGATCCCGATCCGTGGATCTGGGTGCTGGCCTATGGTGCGGTGGCTATGCTCTATGCACTGGCGGCTTTTGGTCGTGCGGACCGCCGAGTGAGTAGATCCCTCGCCGTAGCGCTTGCCGTATGGATGTTCACCATGAGCGGTGGCATGCTTGACTGGTTCGGGTTGGGGATGCCCTCGATCGTCACGGAGATGAAAGCCACCGAACCGCATGTGGAGGCCGTGCGCGAGTTCCTCGGCTTGTTGTTGGCGGTGCTCGCACTGCTTTTCCTCACCCGCCGTACTGCGAAGGGCGCTCGGCTGGGCTGAACGTTGCTTACACGGGATCGTTGGTCGAAGCCTGAGATCGATGTGATGCGACCGGTCCTTGCGGCCTACATTGGCTTCGAACAAACGCCACGGTTTGCGTACGCATCTTCTTCGCCTCGCTGGACCTGCATCGGCACTGGTGGTTTACTTCGCGTTGACACACCTTGGACATGGGCCGGCTGCCATGGCCGCCATCGTGGTCTGGATGGCGCTGTGGTGGATCAGTGAAGCGGTGCCGCTCGCCCTCACGTCGCTGCTGCCATTGATGCTGTTCCCGCTCGTGGGCATTGATACGGTCAGTGGCACTGCGGTGAACTACGGCAAGGAGATCATCTTCCTCTTCCTCGGTGGGTTCCTGATCGCGTTGGCCATGGAGCGTTCGCAGCTCCACAAGCGTATCGCGCTCTGCATCGTACACCGTGTGGGTGGCACCGGACCCCGGCTCGTCGCCGGCATCATGATCGCTTCCGCGTTGTTGAGCATGTGGATGAACAGCACTTCCTGCGTGCTCGTGATGCTGCCCATCGCGTTGAGCTTGTTGGATGCCGATGGCGACGAAGCGCTTCGCAAAAAGCTCACCATCCCGCTGCTGCTCGCTGTCTCATATGGCGCCACCGTGGGTGGCATGGCCACGCCGGTGGGAACGCCGCCCAACCTCGTCTTCCTGGAGATGTGGCGCGACCGTTACCCGGATCGACCAGCGATCGGTTTCGGTGAATGGATGCGTTTCGGGGTCCCATTGATGATCGTGTATCTCGCGCTGGCCTGGTGGTTGCTCACGAAGGTGATCTTCAAGGTCCCTGGGGATCATTTGAGCGCACCGGGCGAAGTGGAGGATCGGGTCCGTCGCTTGGGGCGCGTGACCCGCGCTGAACGGGTGGCCGGGTCGGTCTTCGCCGTCACCGCGCTCCTGTGGGTCACCGGTGATGACCTGCGCTTCAGTGAAGCGTTCGTGTTTCCGGGGTGGCGCTCGCTCACAGGCCTCAAGGCGTTCAGCGATGGCGCGGTGGCCTTGTTGGGTGCCACGGTCCTGTTCCTGATCCCGGTGCCACCGACAGCAACGAACGGTGCCGTCGTTACTGCACCGCATGCCTTGTTGGATTGGAAGTTCGCCGAAAAGCACGTGCCGTGGGGCATCCTCTTGTTGTTCGGCGGTGGATTCGCCCTCGCCCACGGGATCGACAAGAGCGGTCTTTCCGCGCAGCTCGTCGCTGCCATGCAGGGGTTGCGGGGCCTGCCGCATCCGGTACTGATCGCTGCCGTGGCGGCCTTGGTCTGTGTGCTCAGTGAGCTGGGTAGCAACACCGCTGTGGCCAGTCTTGCCCTGCCCATTCTGGCTCAGAGCGCCGAAGCCTGGGGTGTTGATCCGCAGAGCCTGTTGGTGCCTGCCACACTGGCCGCTACTCTGGGGTTCGCCCTGCCCGTAGCCTCGCCCATGCAGGCCATCGTTTTCGGTTCCGGCCGTATCCCGGTAAGGGAAATGGTTCGGGTCGGGCTGTGGATGGATATGCTCGGGATAGCTCTTTTGACGATACTATTCGGCTGGATATCAGCGGTATAGAGTTCTTATACTCCGGTTTTGGGCGGGGTAGGGTCCCCCTCAGGCTTGGTGCAAGAAATTGACCGGTCACGGTGGAATGAAGCCGGGTTTTCACAACTTTGAGAACCATGCGCATCACAGAAGAACAGATCAAGGCAGCCCACAAGTCGCTCAAGAACGAGAACGGCGGGGCTTGGCAGGACTATTTCGGCCTGCTCTTTTTGGAGGAGTTCCATAAAGTGCCGCGCGAGCAAGCGTTGCATCAAGTGGCCTTCGGTGGCGAAGACTATGGTATCGATGGATACCACTTCGACAAAGCGAAGCGGCACTTGTACCTCTTCCAATTCAAATGGAGCGGTGATCACGAACAGTTCAAGCAGGGCTTCCGCACATTGTTGGAGCATGGTATGGGCGAAGTGTTCGGTGCCAACTCCGGTGGGCGCAGTCGCAACGCGATGGTGAACAGCTTGAAGAACGTGTTGCGCGAGAACCGTTCACGCATCGATCAGGTCAACTTCCATTTCGTCTTCACCGGCGAACCCGAGAAGGCGGAGAACAGCAGCGTGCTCGGCGCGTTGCGTGAGGACTTGGAGAACCGCAAGCACATGCTCGACGAGTGGTGGGGCAAGGAGATGAGCATGGTGATCGAGTACCGATCGCTCAGCGGCAAGCGCTCGCACTTCGTGGTGGACAAGACGCACGAGTATCCACTGAAGCTTTCCGGATCGTTGGAGAAGGACGGCCCCGATGGTCAGCAGATGCTCATCGGCATGGGTCGCCTCTACGACATCTACGGCATGTTCCGCCAGATGGGGTCGCGCTTCTTCGAACGTAACATCCGCCACAGTCTGCCTGAGGATGGCTCCGTGAACCGGGTGTTGCAGAAGGCCTTCCGCGACATCGGTATCGACAAGCGATTGGATCCGGCGATGTTCGCCTTCAACCACAACGGCGTCACCTTCAGCGCGCAGAAGATCGAAGAGGATGGCAATGGCTACCGCATCACCGAGCCGCGCCTGCTCAACGGTGCACAGACCATCACCACCATGGCGCGCTTCATCGATCGCAACAAGGGGCGCGACGATATCGAGACCATCAAGGACCGGCTCAAGCGCATCGAGGTGATCTGCAAGGTGATCACCCACGCCGACGATCCCTTCATCACCACGGTCACCATCAACAACAACCGGCAGAACCCGGTGGATAGCTGGAACCTGCGCGCCAACGATCAGATCCAACTGGAGCTGAGCGATCACTTCCGCGGCAAGCTGGGCATCTACTACGAGCGTCAGCAGCGGGCCTTCGAGGGCCTAACGGAGGAGGAGCGCGACGAGCAGGGCATCACTGATGACAAGGCCATCCAGATGCTCAAGCTCGCCCAGACCTTCCTGGCTTCGGAAGGTGAGCTCGTGGTGATGCGCTCCATGCGCAAGGCCTTCGAGGAGGACAAACAATACGAGGCCATCTTCCATTCCCGTCGGCTGGAGATCGATCCGCGGTATGTGGTGTTGTGCTACAAGGTGCAGTTCCGGTTGCCCTTGCTCACACGCAGCATCCTGGAGCGCGGCGAGAACAAATACAGCTTCGTGGGCCGTGGCCGTCATCTTTTGTGGGCCCTCATGTGCCAGGCCATCCTCAACGACAAGGACCTGCCCAAGATGGCCGAGCGGTATGGCCAGGACCTCGCGATCAGTGCCAACTACATGCAATACATCAGTGGTTTGGCCACCGGGGCATGCCGTGCACTGCTGAGCGAGCTGGTGGAGCAGGAGGCCAATGCCACCGCGGTGAAGAACAACGAGTTCAACTTCCTGCGGAGCAAGCAGTCCTTCGACTACTGCATGGAAGTGGCGGCCAAGAAATACGGCTGGGAGAAGTTGAAGCTCTCCGGGAACTGGTAGGCTTCGGCTCGAGGGAAACTCGGCTGATCGAGTAACGTGTACAACGGCACTTCGCGCATGCGGAATGCCCAGTTCTTCCGTGGGTCTGCCCGACTGGTCGGCAACTGTGGTGAAGCGGTCTCGCGACCGTGCAACCTTGGCATCGTCGGCCACCAAAGACCGGCGTAAAACACACCCGACATGGAACGGACAACCCCTCGATCGAGCGGCTTGCTGATGCACGGTAGCGCGCTCGTATTCTTCGTATCGCTCTTCACCTTGGTCTTCCTCCTCAGCTCCTGCCAACGCGATGATCTGCTGCCTCCACTCGGCAGTGGCCAAACGGATGATAACGGCGGCAGTAGTGGCGGCAACGGCAGCGATGATCCTCCCGGTGATGACAACGGCGGCAATGGCGGCGGCAACGGCAGCGATGATCCTCCCGGTGATGACAACGGTGGCAACAGTGGCGGCAACGGCAGCGATGATCCTCCTGGTGATGACAATGGCGGCAACGGCGGCGGCAACGGCAGCGATGATCCTCCCGGTGATGACAAAGGCGGCAATGGCGGTGGCAACGGCAGTGACGATCCTCCCGGTGATGACAATGGCGGTGGGAATTGATCTAACGCAAGGAGCATGAGCACGGCCCGGCATACGTCGGGCCGTGTTGCGTTCACCCCGCTCATTCGCGAAGAGGACCGGAGCGACATAGCGCGCCCTGCTCCCTACCTTGCTGCCATGCGAGCTGTGATCGTGGACGATGAGCAGGAAGCACGCACCGTGTTGCGTGCCTTGTTACAACGGCATGCCTCGGAGGTGCAGGTAGTGGCGGAGGCGTCGTCCGTCGCGCAGGCCATTGATTTGCTGAAGGAACACAAGCCCCAGCTCCTCTTCCTGGATGTGCAGATGCCCGGTGGTGATGGCTTCGAACTGCTGAAGCGGCTCGGCACGTGGGACTTCGATGTGGTCTTCACCACCGCGTCGCAGCACCACGCCATCCAGGCCATCCGCTTCAGTGCGCTGGACTACCTGATGAAGCCCGTGCTCGGCGAGGAGTTGGGCGCAGCGATCGATCGGCACCGGGCCAAACGCGGACCGGTGGCGGATGAACAACAGCAATTACTGCACAACATCGCGCAGCCCGATGAGCGCAGCATGAAGCTCACCCTCACCAGCGGCGACCGCAGTTACTTCGTGGACCCCGCCGAGGTGGTGTGGTGCGAGGCGGATGTGAACTACACCAATCTGCACCTGGCGGACGAGCGCCGATTCGTTTCGGCGCGTACATTGAAGGACTATGAGGACATGTTGACCCCGCTGGGATTCCTGCGCACCCACCGCAGTTATTTGGTGAACCGCATGCACATCGATCACCTCGATCGTGGCGGCTTTGTGGTATTGCGCAACGGTATGCGTGTGGAGGTGGCCTCGCGGCGGCGCGAAGAGGTTGCGCGGGTCTTGGCCGGTTAAGGCCGATGGCGGCATCAGGTGCAGGCGATCACCGAACTTCACCGCATGAGGCGATGGCTCTTCCTGCTGCTTTGCACGGCTCCATGCTGGGTCCGCGCGCAGGATCCTTCGCTCGCTCCGGACCTCTTTCGCGCTCTCAACGGCCCGCAGACCGATACCGCTCGTGTGCAGACGCTCGTCAAGTTGTGCTTCAACCTCACCAACGCGGCACCGGACAGTGCCCAGCTTTTCGGGGAGCGGGCGCGCACCATCGCCAAGCGCATCGGTGATACGAAGGGCTTGGCCGATGCGCACAACAACCTGGGCTACCTGGCCATCAACCAAGGCCACTTGGAAGAAGCCAGCGCACAGCTCGATACCGCGCTGCGGCTTTTCACCTCGTTGGGAGAACCATCCTACCTGGCCGTGGTGCGCTCCAATATGGGTTGGTTGGCCGAGCGCAAGAGTGATCGTGTGGGTATGCTGCGCGAGTTCCAGGCAGCGCTGAAGCACGCGGAACAAGCGCAGGATACCGGCAGTGTGGCCGTGATCCTCTACAACATCGGCACCACGTACAACAAGATGGAGGACTACGACCGCGCGCGTGAACTGCTGCTGCGGGCGTTACGCATGGAGGAGGGCTTGGACCGGCCGGACAAGGAGGCGGTGTGCCTGATGGCCATCGGCAATACGTACCGCGGTCAGGGCGATACGGAACAGGCGCTGTCCTATTATGCCAAGGCGGGCCCCTTGTTCACGCGCATCGGCGATCATGTGGGCGCGGGGCTCATCGCCGAGAACACGGGCGGGCTTTACGAAGCCGAGGATCCGGCCAAGGCACTGGCATATTACCAGCAGGCACTGGGTGCCTATCGGCGTATCCACAGCGGCCCGGACATGGCGTACATCCTGCTGTCCATCGGCAGCGTGCAACGGGCTTTGGGCCAATACGCCCAGGCGGACACCAGCCTTCGTGCAGGAGCTGCGTTGGCCAGGGTGCATAGCGGTGCGGAGCTCTCCATGGATTATGAGCGGCAGCGTGCCGAATTGGCCGCCGCTTGGGGCGATAGCAAGGCCACGCTCGCGCACTATGAACGGTACGTGGAGCTGAAGGACAGTTTGCGCAACGCCGGTACCGAGAACGAATTGATGCGGCTGCGCACCGAATTCGAGACCGAGCGCGCCGAAAAGGACAATGCGCTGTTGCGTGCCAAGGACCTGGAGACCACTGAGCGCTTGCGCGCGCGCAACCTGCAGCTCTATGGAAGCCTCGCACTGGTCGTCCTGGCCCTGGGGGCCGTGGTGCTGGTGTGGCGCAACCTGCAGCAACGGCGAAAGCACCAAGCAGTGCTCGAAGGATTGAACGCCGAGCTGCACGAGCAGAAGTCGCGCATCGAGGAGATCAACGGCCTGTTGCGCCTGAAGGTCCTGCGCACGCAGATGGACCCGCACTTCATCCACAATTGCTTGAATGCCATTCGGGCGCTTTCGCTGAAGGGGGAGCATGAGCGGGCCGAGGAGTACTTGGAGGGCTTCGCGCGGATCCTGCGCAACGTCCTCGAACACAGCGTGCGCGATCGCATCTCACTGGATGAGGAGATCGCCTTCTTGAACGACTACGTACGCTTGGAGCAACTGCGTCTCGGCGATGACCTCACCTGGTCCATCACGGCCGACGAAGCCCTGTTGGACGAGGAACCGCAAGTGCCATCGTTGTTGGTGCAGCCCTTCGTGGAGAATGCCATCTGGCATGGCCTGGCACCGAAGCAAGGACCGAAGCGTCTGACGGTACACTTCTTCCACGTAAATGGTGTGGTGACCTGTCGCGTGCAGGACAACGGCGTGGGACGTACGGAAAAAGCACCGACCCCGGGCCGTACCTCACTGGGCTTGAAACTCACCGGCGAGCGTTTGGAGCTGCTCACCGAGCGCATGCGCAGTCAGGGCGGCTTCCGGGTGGAGGACATGAAGGATGCGCAGGGCGCCGCGTCGGGCACCTTAGTGGAGCTGCGGTTCGCGGTGTAGCGTTCGATCAACACTTCCCGCGTTCGATCGATCGGGCTTGCTACGGGTTGGCCGGTGCGCTCCCTTAGCTCCGCCAAAGCCCATTGCCATGCGCCGATCGCTCCTCCTCCTGCTTGTATCGTTCCCGGTCATAGCCTCCGCCCAAACGCTTGACAACTTCACCTGCGAGCGGGCCTTCGAGATCCCGGTGTCCAGCACGAACCTGGCGTCCTTCGTTTACGTGAACGGGAATGTGTTCCCGAGCCTACCTCCCGTGCCCGCCACCACATGCAGCGGCACCCTCAACCGACGCACCGGCTGGTACAAGTTCACGGCGATCGCCACCACGCATTGGGTGCGCACCGAGGGGCCTGAGACGGATGCCCGCATTCTCGAAGTGCTCGGCGGAACGTGTGGATCGCTCACGTCCTTGCAGTGTTTCGATGGCCTCACCACGCTGCAGGGGCAACCCTATCAGGCGCTCACCGGCCTCACGATCGGGTCGGTCTATTTCATCCGCGCGATGAACAGCGCCCTGGGCTGCGATGAGGCGAACGGGAACTGCACCATGGGCTTGGCCGTCGTATCCGCAGCTCCCAACGATGAATGCGCGAACGCCACGCAGCTCACCTCTCGACCTGCAGCGCCCGTGTTGCGCCCGGTGACGGATATGGCGACCCTCGGCGCCACCGTATCGCAACCCGCATGCTCGGTGGCCCCGGGCGATTCCGATGATGATGTCTGGTACCGGTTCACGGCTACGGCGGCAACACAGCACTTCGTTCACGAGCTGCTCTACGGCGTGGAGCCGGTGATCCAATGGTACAGCGGCACTTGCGGAACGCTGACCAGCGTGGCGTGCGATGCCACCAAGGCCACCGGACTTACACCCGGCCAGGAGTATCGCATCCGCCTGCACAGCGAAGGCACGGACCACACCCTGCGCTTGCTGGGCGATGTGTGCGAGAGCGCCACCAATGATGAATGCAGCGGCGCCCTTCCCATCGCTGTTGCGCTGAGCGGCGAGGAGCCGGAGGAGGTGACGGTCACCACGCGCACCGGTACCAGCAGCGTAGTGCCTTGCGACACGCGCAACAGCGATGTCTGGCTCAGTTTCGTGGCCCATACGGCTTCGGTTACCGTGTTCAGTACCGATGGACAACGCGGTGCGGTCTATAGCGGATCCTGCGGCGCACTCACATGTGTCAGCTCCGCCAGTCTCTCCGATCCATGGTCGGTGACGGGCCTCACCGTTGGCGAAACCTACTATTTGAAGATCGGGGACAACTTCTCGTTCAATGAAACACGCATCCGGATCGAGGCGCAACCGGGCAACGACGATTGCGCTGGTGCGACCGCTCTGGATGTTCAACCCTATCAAGGGGGCCAAGGCTTCGTGCATGGGCACACCGGTGACGCGGCCACTGGAGCAGCGGCGTGCACCAACGCCCAGCCGCGCGATGTGTGGTACACCTTCACCGCCACGGCAGCCCAGCACCTCGTGCATGTGGAGCCCACGATCACGAGTACGCAGGTGTATTCGCAAGTGCTATCAGGCGCGTGCGGTTCGCTCACGAGCGTGGCCTGCGATGAGGACTTCAGCTACTATGAACCGCTCCGGGTGAACGGTCTCACACCGGGCACTGACTATTTCATACGCGTCTATTCCAACAGCACATCCACCACGGCCTTCCGTGTGGGCGTCACCGAGGGTATCGTGAACGATGAATGCGTTGGTGCGCTCGCGTTGCCGGTTCTCACCATGGATGACATTGCCCCGCATGCAAGGACCTACGCGGACGATGCTGTGGTGGGCACAAGCACCTGCGGGCCGAATCTCAAGGACCTCTGGTACACCTTTACCGCCACGGATGATGAGGCTATGTTCGTGGCCGCCTATCCCCAATCGGGGATGACGGGTTCCGCGGAATTGTTCAGCGGAACATGCGGCAATCTCACCAGTCTTGCCTGCGTGAACAGCTGGCGGGCACGGTTCACCGGGCTCACGGCGGGTGTCACGTACTACGTCCGTTATGCGAGCAATGGGTTGAGCGACTTCCTGCCGCACATCGCACAGGTCAACAACGATGAGATCACCGGAGCGATCGAGGTGCCCTTCGGAAGCTCTTCCAGCGGGCCGCTGCACAATGGAAGCAGCTATGGCGCCACGCAGAGCCACACGCATTTCTGTGGGCAAGTGAGCAGCGATGACGACACGTGGTACCGTTTCACGGCCACGGATGCGGCCCATACCGTGCGCGCGCTGCAACGGAATACGCTCTTTGGCGAACCGAACCTGATCTTCGGATTGCAGGTGGAGGTGTACGACACGCTGAGCTCCATCCCCGATACGCTCCAGGCGCACCTGGTGAGCTGCGGTACTGCACCGCGCAGCGTGACCGGTTTGGAAGTGGGGCGCGACTATTTCTATCGCGTTTACACGCCCGGTAGCGCACTCGATGAACTGTGCATGTTCGGTACCTGGGTGCAGGACCGGAACAACGACGAAGCCACTGGTGCGGTGGAAGTCGGGTACGGCACGTCCTATTCGCAGTACTTCACCACAGCAGGCGCCACACAAAGCTTGCCCGGTGCGGACTGCAGCACGGACGACACCGCCGATGACGACATCTGGTTCCGCTTCACCGCCACGAACCAACCCGCGCGGATCGTCGTGGGCCATGGCACGGCCGATCTCACATTGGAGCTCTTCAGCGGAACACCCGGCAACCTGACGAGCATGGCGTGCAGTGACAACATCCTGGTGCTGCCAGCGCTCACCAGCGGGCAGGACTACTACGTGCGCCTTTACAGTTGGCGCAATTCGACCCCGTTGGAAGGTCGCCTCGGGCTGTTCATCACTCCTTCGCTCACGGCCAACGATTGCGTGGATGAAACCTGCCTGGGGCCGGTGCTGCTCGCGAATCCATCCATCGAACAAGGCGCCTATTGCCAAGGAGGCGTGCCGAACATCATGGATGTGACAGGTTTGGGCATTCCACTGGCACCCGGCTGGCCACGCTTGCACGGCGGGTCGTCGGACGGATACAGCAGTTGCATGCCCCACAACCTCAATGGAGAAGCGCCTGCGCAGATCATCTCGGTCACGTTGAACCGGAACCTGCCGCGTTCCGGCAAGGGCATGGCCGGTGCACTCGCCTTGGAGATCGAGGGTTACAGGGAATACATCCAGGCACCGCTCAGCGAGCCGCTCATTCCCGGTGAACCCTACCTGGTCTCCTTCAACGCCGTGCTCTCCGAAGGCTCACCTGTGAAGGTGAACGGCTTGGGTGCCTTGCTGACCGTTGGGCCCGCGATCGAACGCAGCTACGCTCCCTACGACGCCGAACCGCAAGTGGTCACCTACGCGATGGTGGAGAAGGGCGCATGGACGAACATCTGCGGGATAGTAGTGCCGGACGAGGCCTTTGATCACATCACCGTCGGTAGCTTCTTCCCTGACCGCGCGTCCTTCACCCACGAGGGCACGATCAACAGTTTCAATACGGCGTACCATTTCTACGACGATGTGGTGGTCTCCCGCATCAACGACCCGAGCTGCATCACCTCCATCGGCGATGTACCGCCCTTGGATGAAAGCGCTGTCAGCGAAGGCGATGCGTTGCGCGTGTACCCGAACCCCGCGAACGAGTTGCTCAACATCGTCGCCGATCCTTCGCTCTTCGGCCAGCGCGCGGTGATCGAAGTGTTCGATGCCACCGGGAGCCGCGTGCATGCGGAACAGGTGAGCTACTTCAACGCGCTGCAACCGCTTGACCTGTCGCAAGACTGGAAGGAAGGCTTGTACCTGGTGATGGTGCGGGTGGAAGGGCAGGCGCCCAAAGCAGCGCGGGTGGTCGTGAAGCGGTAGTGCTTCGCTGGTGATCAATGCAAGTCCCGCTCCACCAGTGCTTGGTGATGCTGCACATGGTAGATGGTGAAGTACACCATCTCGCGCACCGTCACTTTGCCGAGCAGCGGGTGGGGTAGCAAGGTGTTGTCCAGCTCGGCTTCCTCCCAACGATCAAGCCGACGGCACAGGTAATTGACCTGCTCGTGGATCCTGCGAGCGAGTGATCTCACCTCCTTGGCCAACAGCTGCGGTGGAATGAAGGCTGCCGGTGCGGTACCGCCTGCGGCCAGTCTTTCCTTGTACCGTGACACCAGTTGATCATAGGTGCGCGAAGGCCGGTTCGGCGTGCCGATGCGCCAGCGCAGGATCCACTTCGGGACCAACAAGGCCAGCGCCACGGGTCGCACGGATCGGTGGATGTGGTGCATGTGTTGCACCGGTGACCACTTGCCGTTGCGCGAGAGGATCAACTGGTCTGTTGGAATGCTGAGCACATAAGCGGTGAAGCGCTCATGAGCGGACTGGAGCTCGGCGTGGAGTTGCTGGCGATCCATGGCTCACACCGTCGCAATGACCTTCAGCTCAATGGCGATCGGCGTGGGCAGGCAGTTGATCTCCAAGGTCGTCCGGCACGGGGGATCCTTCTCGAAGTACTCCTTCCACAGCCGGTTGTAGGTGGGGAAATCGTCCTTCATGTTGGTGAGGTAGACCGTTACGTCCACGATCTTCTCCCAGCTGCTGCCGCTGTCTTCCAGGATCCACTTCACGTTCTGGAACACGCTGCGCACTTGGGTCTCGATGTCGTACGATGCAATGGTGCCATCGGCATGCAGCTCCACCCCGGGGATCTTCTTGGTGCCACGTTCGCGCGGGCCAACGCCGCTGAGGAAGAGCAGTTCACCCACACGGCGGGCATGGGGGTAGTGGCCTACGGGTTCGGGGGCTTTGTTGCTGCTGATGCTGGACATGGGGCCTGGTGTTCAGGCGCGAAGTTCCATGATCCGTTCCATTGTTCCGCAGCAGGTCGATCACAGGGCATGATCCGTGTCACCATGCGAGAGGGGATCGATGCCGAACTTCGTACCATGTACAGTCCGTCATTCTACCTGGCCTTGTTGGGCTTTCTCTTGATCGGGTGCACAGCGGATCACGAGACCACCACGCCCACCGTATCGGCGATCACCGAAAGTGTGTACGCCAGCGGCATCGTGAAGGCAGAAGGCCAGTACCAGGTGGTGCCTGCCGTGAATGGAACGGTGGCCGCGCTGCTGGTACGCGAAGGCGATACGGTGAAAGCAGGCCAGGCCATACTACGCATCGATGACCGCACCAGTGCGGCCGCTGCCCGAAGTGCCGACGCTCAATTGCGGTTGCTGGAACAGAACGTGTCGGACAATGGTCCCGTGTTGACGCAACTGCGCGAAGCAGTCGTGCAGGCCCGGGACAAGTACACGTTGGACAGCACGAACTACGCGCGGCAGCGTGCCTTGTGGGAACAACGCATCGGCAGCAAGAGTGAATTGGACCAGCGTGAATTGGCCTTCAGCGGAAGCAAGGCGGCGTACACCCGAGCACAGAAGGCACTGGAAGAGACCCGCAACCGATTGCGTACCGAGCTGGAAGTCGCGCGTAACAGCGCAGCGATCAGTGGAGCCGGGAATGATGACCGCACACCGCGCAGCCTCATCGATGGCATCGTGTACGACATCATGATCGAGCCCGGCGAACTCGCTACCACACAACGGGCGGTCGCGGTGATCGGTAGTGTGACGGACCTCTATTTGGAGCTTGAAGTGGACGAGTATGACATCACGCGGGTGCAGGTGGGGCAGGAAGCCTTCATCACCTTGGACAGTTACAGCGAACAAGCGTTCCGCGCATCGGTCACGCGGATCGTACCGTTGATGGATGAGCGGTCGCGAACCTTCAGGATCCAGGCCCGGTTCATCGAGCGGCCCCCCACGCTCTACCCGAACCTCACGGCCGAGGCCAGCATCGTACTCCAGAAGAAGGAAACCGCACTCACCATTCCGGCATCCTACGTCGTCGATGGTGCGTTCGTCCTCACCGGCCCGGAGGAGCGTACAGCGGTGAAGCTCGGCATCCGCGACATGGAACGCGTGGAGGTGTTGGAAGGCATCGATGCCACCACCGTGCTCTACAAGCCCTGATCAGCGATGCGCCTGCTGCTCTCCATCGCCATCACCCTGCTCCGCGCCAAGCTGAAACAGAGCGTGATCGCGGCCGTGGGCGTCACCTTCAGCATCACCATGTTCGTCACGTTATTGGGGTTCATGAACGGGTTGAACGGGCTGCTGGACGGACTGATCTTGAACCGCACCCCGCACGTGCGGTTGTACAACGAGCTGAAGGTCTCGCCGCGACAACCGATCGAACAGGCGTGGACGCAGGGCACCGCGGCAGGCTCCGACAGTGCGCACCACTTCATCCGTTCGGTGAAGCCGAAGGACGAATTGCCGAGGCTGCGCAACGCAACGGCGATCATGCATGCGTTGGAGAACGATCCGCGTGTGCTGGCCGTATCGCCACGATTGGTGGCACAGGTCTTCTTCAACGTGGGCACTTTGGACCTGAACGCACAGGTGAGCGGTGTGGATGTGATGCAGGAAGTGCGCTATTACCAGTTCCGCGACTACCTGGTGGAAGGCGATCCGCAGGACCTCGTGGCCGGTCAGAACACCGTGGTCCTCGGCAAAGGCCTTGCGGACCTCATGGGTGCGGACATCGGCGAGAACGTACAAGTCACCACCGCGACCGGTGATCGGTCGCTGCTGCGCGTGGTGGGCATCTACCAAAGCG
Organism: Flavobacteriales bacterium; assembly: GCA_016787995.1. Taxonomy (GTDB): domain Bacteria; phylum Bacteroidota; class Bacteroidia; order Flavobacteriales_F; family PHOS-HE28; genus PHOS-HE28. The sequence continues at coordinate 15,496 of JAEUTB010000061.1, forward strand.
GCCTTGCTGATCTGGACAAGGTGCAGTGTTTCGCCAACATCAAGACCGTGCAGAAGCTCCTTGCGCGACCGGGCAGCTACTTCACCGACATCAACGTGAAGTTGAAGGATATCCTGCTGGCACCGACCATGGCGAAGGAGTTCCAAGCGCGGTTCAAGGTGGATGCGCTCGACATCCAGACCGCCAATGCCCAGTTCGAAACGGGTAGTGATGTGCGCAACATCATCAGTTATGCGGTCGGCGTGGTGCTGTTGATCGTGGCGGGCTTCGGTATCTACAACATCCTCAACATGATGATCTACGAGAAGCTCGATGCCATCGCGATCCTCAAGGCCACCGGCTTCAGTGGCAGTGACGTGCAACGGATCTTCCTCCTGCTGAGCATGGTGATCGGTTTCGTGGGTGGACTGGCGGGTCTGATCTTCGGATTCGTCATGCAGAACGTGGTGGACAACATCCCCTTCATCACAGCCGCACTACCCACCATCACCACTTTTCCGGTGGACTACGACCCGAAGTATTACATCATCGCGGTTTCCTTCGCGTTGATCACCACCTGGATCGCAGGTTGGTTCCCTGCACGCAAGGCCAGTCAGGTGGATCCCGTGGAGATCATCCGAGGAAAATGAAGGCAACAGAGAACATCCTCGAAGTGCGCGATGTGGTCAAGTCGTTCCACGATCCGGTCAGCGTGCAGGTGTTGAAGAAGGTCTCCTTGGAGGTGAAACGAGGGGAGTTCGTGAGCATCACCGGCAAGAGCGGCTGCGGCAAGAGCACCTTGCTCTACATCCTTAGCACCATGGACACCGACTTCGAAGGTGACGTGGTGATCGATGGGGAGCCTACACGCGGCTTGAGCGGCGAACGCCTGGCGCGCATCCGGAACGAGAAGATCGGTTTCGTCTTCCAGTTCCACTACCTGCTGCCCGAATTCAGTGTGCTGAAGAACGTGATGCTGCCCGGCTTGAAGTTGGGCAAGCACAGCGCCCAAGAGGTGGAGCACCGCGCCATGCAACGACTGCGTGAGCTGGACATGCACGACCACGCCTTGAAGAGCGCCAACCAGTTGAGCGGCGGACAGAAGCAACGTGTCGCCATCGCACGTGCATTAGTGAACGATCCGTTGATCATCATGGGCGATGAACCTACGGGCAACCTGGACAGCAGGAACAGCAGTAACGTCTTCGACATCTTCAAGAGCATTTCGGCGCACCATGAACAGAGTTTGTTGGTGGTCACGCATGACAATGATTTCGCAGCCCGCACCGATCGCATCATCGAGATGGATGATGGGAAGGTGATCGGCTAGCGTGGATGGCCTCGGCGGATGTTCTGTGTACCTTGTGCTTGGCTATGCGAACGTGTAAAGGGATCAAGCGGGCCTCTTGTGGTGGGTGGATCCCACTGTCGGCTCTGCTTTGGGTGCTCCCTACCGTGTTACGCACGCAGCCGCTCTCGCTTGAGCTTGTCACCGAACTACCTCCGGTATTGAATGAGGTTAGCGGCCTACTGAGGGTCGGCATGGACACATGGGTCATCCTCGACAGCGGGAACGAGAACGCTCTGTACCGCATCTCCGAGGAGAGCGGTGAAGTACTGCAGCAGGTTACGTTGAGCAATGCCATCAACGTGGATTGGGAGGCCATCGTCAGCGACGGCACCAACGTCTATGTGGCGGATATCGGCAACAACGCTGGAAGCCGACCGGATCTTCGGATGTACCGATTCCCCTTGGCGGCACTTACCAGTGATGCGACAACGATAAGTGTCGACAGCATCCTCTACCATTACGAGGACCAGAGCGACTTCACCCCCGCACCCGACAACACGCGCTGGGATGCCGAAGCGCTCGTGGCCATGGATGATTCGTTGTTCCTCTTCACGAAGGATTGGATCGATGGGCATACCCATGTGTATGCGCTACCGGCTGTGCCCGGGGATCAAGTCGCGTTGCGGCGTACCACGTTCGATGTGCAAGGTCTAGTGACGGACGCCGCATTTGACGCAGCGACCGGAAGGCTTGCCTTACTGGGACATGACGAGGCATCGACCGTGCCGTTCCTCTGGGTGCTGAGCGCGTTCGGAGGGCGTGGTTTCTTCAACGGAGATAAAGTCCGCCATCCCATTGCGGTAGGTGCACTGCAGGCGGAGGCTCTTGCTTGGTCAGGTCCTGGAGAAGTGTACATCGGGAACGAGTGGGCCCCAGGGCAAGCTCCGGCGCTATGGGCGATGGCGGTACCTATGGGTCCATTTCCCGGGCCTGCGTCGGAACGGGTCGGTCATACCTTCCCGGTCCCCGCGGATAGGTACGTACATGTGGAAGGTGCCGACCCGGCAGGTCGATCCCGGATCTATGAGCTGAATGGAGCGCTGCTGGCGGAAGCGGTCGTCAGCGGATCAGGGGATATCGCTCTGCCGTATCTAGCGCCGGGAGAGTACGTGCTTGAACTGAAGTTGCGCTCGGAAACGCACCGCGTTCCGCTCGTGATCTCACATTGACCGATAGTGGTGTTCCGGTGGTTGCACGCTACACCCCGAACTGCCGCAGGTGGTGGTCCAGGTGCTTTGCGAACAAGTTGTTCCACTCCTGAGCGGTCATCACGCCGAAGCTGTGGTTGTCCTTTCCTTCGAAATGCTTCGCGCCCCAAGCTTGCACTTGATCGATGTAGCCGATCAAGCGCTTCCGTTCCACATCGAGCACCCGCTCATCGGCCACGACGAAGGAGGGCGCCGTGCGGGAGTTCTTCGCGTAGGGCTTGGGCCCCACCACGATGGGCTTCAGGAAGGTCTTCAGCAGGAGGCGAACTACGCCATTGGGGCGCTTATGCGTGGCGGCATAGTTCGGGTCGCACACCATCTCGTAGGGCTTGCTCAGGTGTGCGAGCATCTGCGCCGCATTCATCTTGCCCCACAGTGGGCGTGTTCCAGCAGTGAGCGCGTTGATGCGGGCGATGTGTGTGTCGCAGACTTTGCGATCGAAGATGTTGTCCATGGTGCAACGAAGGTCGGTTTTTGCGATCGAACAGGGTAGGCGTGTTACGGAGTGCTGGGCCATGTCCAAGTCCGCCACCTTCAAGCTGAGTGATGGCTTGAACGGATCATTCAAAGAGGCCTCGCAACGGAACGAAATAAGTTCAAAGGGAAAAGCACGTCGTATCGCTGGCCAGCCACATCAGTGCATATTTCCCGTTGGATCCGTATCGGGTGTGGGTCAACTCCCGATCGAACAAGTAGGTGAGTACTTCGAGTTCAGGTGTAGCGACCATGGCTCATTGTTTTCCGATGAAAGCACGATCTTTCCGCCGTGCGTCTCTCCATAGCTTTATCGCTGGTCCTCTGTGGGTTCGTTTGCCAGGCACAGGTCGAGGCTCTTCGCAGTCGTATCGAAGCGCTGCCCAAGGACACAACGCGCCTGCCATTGCTCACCGAGTTGGTCCGGGCCACCGTATTCACGGAGCCAGACGTAGCGCTGGTCCGAGCTCAGGAGTACTCGGAGATCGCGCGGGCCGCAGCGGACACGTTCCACATCGCAAAGGGCGAGAACTTCCAAGGGATGTGTTATGCGACAAGGAGTGACTATGACCAGGCGATGGTGCATTACACGCGGGCGTTGGAACTGTTCGAGCGCATCGGCGATGTCTGGTACACCGCCATGTTGCACAACAACATCGGTGGCGTCCTCATCGAACAGGGTCATATACAGAGCGCTTTGGAGCGCTTCCAGGCTGCCCGGCGCGGCTTTACGGCCGTGCGGGATACCATCTGGACGGCCAACGTGCTGAACAACATTGGGAATATCCATCAAGAGCGAGGAGCACACGACAGTAGCGCCGTTATCTATCGGCAAGCGGCAAGTGCCCTCGATGCCATCGGCCAGTCCGCTCATGCCGCCAGCGCTTGGCTCAATCTGGGCAACTCGTACACCGCACTTGGGGACCTCGAAGGTGCGCTCTCGGCCTATGAAGCAGCGCTGCAGCGTACCGGCAACAACGAGGATGACCATACGCGCACGATGGCCTTTCTCGGGAAAGGCAGAACGTTGATGGAACTAGGGCGAATGGATGAGGCGCGCACGGACTTGGACAGCGGTTGGGCGAAAGCGCGCCAGATGGGCATCCTCCAACAGATCGCCCGCGCGCACGAAGACCTCGCCGAGTGGTTCGAGCTGGCAGGTCGACCAGACAGCGCCTTGCACCACCAGCGCCTTTTCGGCCAATGGCGCGATAGCGTGTTCACGGTGGAGAAGCTCTCCAGTATCACCGAAATGCAGGAGAAGTACGAGAGTGGTAAGAAGGATATGCAGCTGAAGGAGAATGAGGCGCAATTGCAGCAGCGCTCCTTCACCATCAAAGCCATCGCCGCCGGGGCCGTGTTGCTGCTGCTGGCTGCCCTTTTCGCTTTCCGCGCCTACCGCGTGAAACGTCGGAGCGAGGCCGAGCTCGCGCGCAAGAACGCGATCATCGAAGCGCAGTTGAAGGAGAAGGAACTGTTGTTGCGCGAGATCCACCACCGGGTGAAGAACAACCTGCAGACCGTGAGCAGCCTGCTCAGTATCCAAGGCCGCGGGATCGCGGACCCTACGGCCAAGCAAGCCGTGAACGACAGCCGCCTGCGCGTGAAGAGCATGGCCTTGATCCACCAGGACCTTTACCGCGAGGGTGACCTGACAGGGGTGCGCATGAAGGAGTACGTTGAGAAGCTGGCTGGAAGCCTCATCAGCAGCTACGATCGCCGGGAGCAGGTGACCCTACTGTGTCAGGTGGAAGACCTCGACCTCGATGTGGACACGGCCGTACCGATCGGATTGATGCTCAACGAGCTGATCACCAATGCGCTCAAGTATGCATGGCCGGATGCTGGTCCGGGCATCCTCACCATCCGGCTGGGTCGTGTGGATGACACGCTGCGTATCGCCATACAGGACGATGGCGTCGGCTTCGATCCACAGGCTGCGCGCAGCACGGAGAGCACCGGTTTCGGATTAGGTATGATCAAGACCTTCGCCACCAAGCTCAAGGCGGAATGGAGCATACGCAACGAAGCGGGTACGGTGGTTGAATTGATCATCCGGAATTTCAACCTTGCACGCGGATGAACGCCGTACGTGTCCTCATTGTGGAAGATGAGCCGCTGATCGCGGAGGACCTTCGCGCGCACCTCGAGGAGCTGGGCTACCAGGTGTGCGGCACGTGCGACAACGCCTTGGATGCCATGGCCGAGCTGGCCGCGCAGAAGCCCGACCTACTGCTGCTTGACATCAACCTCGGCGAAGGCGCGGACGGCGTCCAACTGGCCGAAAAGGTGAAGGCCAAGCATCCCACTCCGTTCATCTTCGTCACCAGTCATAGCGACGCGACCACCCTGGCCCGCGTGAAGCCGTTGCAGCCCGCCGGCTTCATCATCAAACCGTTCGATGAGAATGATCTGCGCACCCAGATCGAACTGGCTCTGGCGCGTTATGCGAACAATGTGGATGCCACGGCTGCGCCGGACGAGCACCAGCGTCACGACTTCGTCATCACAGACAGCATCTTCATCCGTGAGAAGGGCAAGTTGGTGAAAGTGGCGATCGATGACATCCACTACGCCGAGGCTGACGACAACTACGTGACCCTCTTCACACCGGCCAGAAAGTACGTCATCACCAGCACCCTCGGGGCGGTGGAGGACAAGTTGAAGAGCCCGCACCACCAGCGCATCCACCGCAGCTACCTGGTGGACACTCGGCGTATCACAGCAGTGGAGGAGGGCTACGTGCGCATCGGCACCCTGAGCCTGCCCGTTGGGAAGACGCACCGGGAGGCATTGATGGCGCGGATCAGGACGTTGTGAGCACGTTCACCCGTCATTTTTTGCCGTTCACCCGATCGTTCACCGCCACGTTGGCAGAACAGGTCAAGTTCGTACGGCCAAACCACACGAGCCATGCGCATCCGTATCGCCCTAGCCCTCGCCGCCCTGAGCCTCTCCGTGCTGGCCGCCTACGCCCAGCCCACCGATGCCCAGATCATCAAGGACCTCACCAAGCCGGGCCTCATCAAGTTGGTGCTTGACCCCGGACCCACCAAGAAGGTGTGGAGCAGCACGTATACCCAATGGTTCTGGGAACGAGGCTATACCAGTTGGTACAACGCGAACATCCCCGAGTATCCCAATGCACAGGTGGAAGCGGGGTGTACTGTGCGCTACCACACAGGAAGTCCCGCCAGCTATCGCGAGAGCTTGGTGAGCTACAACGAGTACCATGGCATACCTACACCGAGCAATGAGGAGATCATGGCCATCGTGAACGGCAACATGCAGAGCTTCCTCGGGCAGCGCTACTACCGCATCATCGGCGACCTGCACTACGTGCGGATGAAGCCCGGTGCCAAAGCCACATGGCACAACCCGAACTCGTTCAGCATACCCTTCGAGATCAGTTACGACGAAGCCACGGACTACACCACCGTCACCACCATCAATGAGACCGTGGAAACGCGCTTCTACCGGGACGCCATCACGAGCCCATTGAAGAACAACATGGTGACGCAGGATGTGGAACGTACCACGGGTGCCACCAAGACGTACAGCGCTGAAGACCTGCGCGCGCTGCCCACTTTCAATATCGTGGACGAGGAGAAGAAGACCCGGAGTGTGAACGCGACGTTGCCGACCTTGGAGATCCCGGCCTTCGCCAGCGACCAGGAAGCGTTGGACTATACGGTGAACATCCTGCGCAACGGCGATGAAGGCCGTATCCGCGCCTACCTGGGGAAAATGCTCATCAAGGACTACTACGAAGCCAGCAGTAGCACCGTGTTGAATGCGCAGGGGAAACAACTGGTGGAGGACGTGGTGCGCATCTGTTGCAAGGAAAAGATGCCATGGGGTGAGCAGTATTGTGCCCGCCCGGCGATCAAAGAGAGCCAGACCAACAGCTTCACTGTTTGGAACAAGGTGAAGGAGCAGTTCAGCCGCATCGAGTTCATGCCCGGTGAAGCGCAATGGAAGAACGGACAGCAGGTGGGCGGACGCATGATGATCCGGAACCTCGAGCTTTACATCAAGACAAGCAACGATGACATCGCACGCTTGCGCAGTTACGATCCGGGGTATTTGTGCAAGGAGGAAGGGGGAGAGGGAAAGGCGGATACAGGAAATTCCGTTCCGAGTGGCACGCCTCAGCAGTCGACGAATGGTGGTACCTTGTTGAACAAGGGCAAAGGACTGCTCGATAGAATGACCAAGCCATGAAACACCTCTACACCATCGTTCTCGGTTACGCGATCAGCGCCAACGCAACTGCTCAGCTCAGCGGTACAAAGACCATCGGCGGCAGCAACCCGGACTATCCCA
>JAEUTB010000065.1 GCA_016787995.1 Flavobacteriales bacterium
GGTCTGCTTAACGGCTTGGCTCAACTCGTCCCAAGTCTGATCGAGTTCATTCAGGAATTTGTCGCCCACCGTGGTGAGCTTGTAGTATTTGCGCGGCGGCCCCGAGCGCGATTCCTCCCACCGGTAGGTGAGCAGGCCCGCGTCCTTCAGCCGGGTGAGCAGTGGGTAGAGGGTGCCCTCCACCACGATCAGCTTCGCGTCCTTCAGCTTACTGATGATGTCCGAGGGATACAGCTCACCCTGCGCCAGGATGCTGAGTATGCAATACTCCAGCACGCCTTTGCGCATCTGTGCCTTGGTGTTCTCCACGTTCATGCTTCGGTCGTCCTCCGTGCCGGACGTTGGCGTTTGTCCTTACTCATAGTTCTTGACGACACAAAGATATGGGCATGGGTTGGTACTTTGCAAGACATAGTACCATTTATTGATGAATGGTTCGTTCGATGGGATGGATGGCGATCCGCAGCCTACGGATGTATCCCTTCCGTTACCTTTCCCGCAGAAACGACCGCCCATGCGCCGCCACCTTTGGAAGATCATACTCGTCGTGCTGCTGGTATCGGGCGTGTGGGGCTATTTCAGGTATTTCTGGGTGTTCGGGACCGGAGCGAAATCCGGCGAGCTGAACTACGTGGTCCACAAAGGGTACCTTTTCAAGACCTACGAGGGAAAGATGATCCAGACCGGGGTGCGTACCCAGGGAGGTTCGCTACAAGGGTTGGAGTTCCTGTTCTCCGTGGAAGATGAGGCCGTGGCCCAGCAGCTCATGACCCACAGCGGCAACCAGTTCAACCTGCATTACAAGGAATACAAGGGTGCACTGCCATGGCGTGGCAACACCAAGTTCGTGGTGGATAGTATCATCTCCATGGAAGAGGTCCACCGCTAGTGTCTGGTACGCATGTCTTCGCGCAAGACCAAAAAATATGTTTCCCTGGGCCTGATGGGCGACCTGCGCCATGGCGTGCGCGAACTCTCGTCCAAGACTTCCCCGGAGCATAAGGCGGGTGTGCTGTTCTTCGTGGTGCTGGGTGCCGTGCTCAAAGGGCTGCTGCTCTCTAGGCCGGTGTCCATCGCCGAGGCCAACGCCTATGTGGACTTCGCCACCAAGTCAGTGGGGACCATCATTTCGGATTACTCTTTCCCGAGCAACCACATCTTCCAGACCCTGCTCATGAAGTTGAGCACGACGCTTTTCGGGGTGGGCGTGGTGCAGATCCGGCTGCCGGACTACATCGCAGGGGTGCTGGCACTTCCGATCTTCTATGTCTTCGTCAGGGCCATGTTCAACCGCCATATCGCCATCCTGGCCTTGGTCATCGTGGCCTGCTCCGGGCCCCTCATCAGTGTGGGGGCCATGGCCGTTGGCTTCGGGGTGTGCTGGTTCTTCTTCACCCTCAGCCTCTTGCTCGGGCGCTACTTCATCAAGAGCAACGACATGAAGAGCGTGATGTTCATCGCCTTGGCCAACGCGCTCGGGCTATGGACCATACCGGCTTATGCCTATGCGGCCCTGGCCATTTTCATCTGGCTGCTGATCGCGCTGATCATGGCCTACACCAATAGCCTTCGAGAGCGCCTGATCAGGCTCGTGTTCGCCTTCATCGTCTTCCTGCTCGTAGCCTTGGTCCTGTACGCACCCATCCTCAACGACCAGGGTTTCGATCAGCTCACCAACCACCACAGTCATCCGCGGCTGGATTGGAACGTGTTCGACCTGCGACACACGGACATGTCCTTCAACCTTTGGGCCTTGGGGGTTGACGCTACATCGGGGTGGATCACGGCTTTTGGCCTCATCGGCCTTGTCTATGCGGCCTTCGTATCGTCCAAACTCAGGGCCTTGCTCTTCTCGCTCTTCATCGCCGGGGCCACCCTCGGTCTCCTCATGCGTAGGATGGAACCTCCCGGGGTGTGGTGTTACACGTTCTACATCTTCCACCTGAGCTCGGCCATCTCCGTGTTCTACCTGCTGAAGTTCTTGCAGGAGAAGGTGTTCCCGAACTGGGGTAAACGCTCGCGGACCCTGGTGGCGTCGCTGATCCTGGCCGTGCTTTTCGGGTGGACCGGCTTGTCCTACGCCTGGTCGCGCACCAGTGGCGCACCGGAAGCCGAAGTGGTCGTCGCCATGATCGGAGAACGACTGCGCCCAGGAGATAAGTTCTACGTGCAACACCCATGGGACGCGCCGATCGAATTCCTGCTCCTCGCCCAAGGGTCCGACACCTCCGTCTTGGACGGACCGGTGGCCACCGGGGGAAAGGTGATGGTGGCCGTGTCCAAACGCCCCGAACAGACCGTGGAGGCCGTATTGCGCAGCCACGGACAGGATCCTGCGCGCTGGAACGATCTGCAGATGGTGCGGGAATGGTCCGGATTGAAGATCTTCGCGGCCCCGTAGCGGCGATCCTGACCGCAGCGGAGCAACCAACGAACACCTGTGGGCCGATGATCATCGGCCCCAACGCGATCCAACATGGCCGAAGAAGGACGTCAGATCATATTCAACATGGTGAAGGTGGGGAAGACCCTGCCTTCCGGAAAGAAGATCCTCAACGATATCTACCTCGGCTTCTACTATGGGGCCAAGATCGGTATCCTCGGTCTCAACGGCTCGGGTAAGTCCACCCTCATGCGCATCATCGCCGGCAAGGAGAAGGCCTTCGATGGTGACGTTCACCTGAGCCCTGGCTACAGCATCGGCCACTTGGAGCAGGAGCCCGAGCTGGACGAGAGCAAGACCGTGATCGAGATCGTGCGTGAAGGCGTGCAACCCATCATGGACCTGCTGAAGGAGTACGAGGAGGTGAACAACAAGTTCGCCGACGAGGAGATCCTGAACGACCCGGACAAGATGGACAAGCTGATCGCGCGTCAGGGTGTGTTGCAGGACAAGATCGAAGCGGTGGATGCTTGGAACATCGATCAGAAGCTGAACATCGCCATGGACGCGCTGCGCTGCCCCGAGCCGGACCAGAAGGTGAGCGTGCTCTCCGGTGGTGAGCGTCGCCGGGTGGCACTTTGCCGTCTGCTGTTGCAAGCACCGGACATCCTACTGTTGGACGAACCCACCAACCACTTGGACGCCGAGAGCGTGGCCTGGTTGGAGCACCACCTCGCCGATTACAAGGGCACGGTCATCGCTATCACCCACGACCGTTACTTCCTGGACAACGTGGCCGGCTGGATCCTGGAACTGGACCGCGGCGAAGGCATCCCCTACAAAGGCAACTACACCAACTGGTTGGAGCAGAAGACCGCCCGCCTGGCCCAGGAGGAGAAGAGCGAGAGCAAGCGCCAGCGCGTGTTGAAGCAGGAATTGGAATGGGTGCGTAGCAATGCCAGTGCCCGCCGCACCAAGAGCAAGGCCCGTCTGCAGAACTACGAGAAGATGCAGAGCGAGAGCGTGAAGGAGAAGGAGGCCAAGCTGGAGATCTACATCCCGAACGGTCAGCGTTTGGGCGACAAGGTGATCGAGTTCAAGAACGTGACCAAAGCGTTCGGCGACCGTGTGCTCTTCGAGGACATCAGCTTCACCCTGCCACCGGCGGGTATCGTTGGTATCATCGGCCCCAACGGTGCGGGTAAGACCACCATGTTCCGCATGATCATGGGCGAGGAGAAGCCCGATGCAGGTACCGTAACGCTCGGGGAGACCGTGCAACTCGCCTACGTGGACCAAAGCCACAAGGACCTGCTGCCCGAAAAGACCGTGTGGGAGGTGCTCAGCAACGCGCAGGAGAACATGACCATCGGCGGTACCTTGGTGAACAGCCGGGCCTACCTCGCGCGCTTCAACTTCACCGGACCGGACCAGAACAAGAAGGTGGGTGTGCTCTCCGGTGGTGAGCGCAACCGCTTGCACTTGGCTATGACGCTGAAGAACGGCAGCAACGTGCTCCTGCTTGACGAACCGACCAACGACCTGGACGTGAATACGCTCCGGGCGCTGGAAGAAGGTATCCAGGACTACAGCGGTTGCGCGGTCATCATCAGCCACGACCGTTGGTTCCTCGACCGTGTGTGCACCCACATCCTCGCGTTCGAAGGGGATAGCAAGGTGTACTGGTTCGAGGGCGGCTTCAGCGACTACGAGGAAAATTACAAGAAGCGCGTGGGCGACATTGTTCCGCAGCGCTTGAAGTACAAGAAGCTGGTGCGGGGGTAGAGTATGCCGATATTTGAAGCATGATCATCACGCGGCTCAAACTCAAGAACTGGCGCAACTTCAAGCATGTTGACGTCAATCTTCGGGAGCGCGTGTATGTCGTTGGGCCGAACGCTTCGGGTAAATCAAATCTGTTAGATGTCGTTCGCTTTCTGCGCGATGTAGCCAAACCCAATGGGGGCGGTTTGCAGAAGGCTGTAGCGGATCGTGATGGGTTGAAACGCTTGCGATGCCTGAACGCTCGGAAAGACCCCGAGGTGCTCATCGAAGTTGAGATCGCTGAGACTGCGGGCCAGGCCGCTGAATGGCGCTATACGCTAGGCATCAAGAGCGAGGGTTCTGGACTACAGCGCCCTATCGTTTCACAGGAGAAGGTCGAGCGGCTCGGTGCATCTGGCCCGCCTTTACTCGCGCGACCGAACAAAGCGGATCAGCGTGACCCCGAATTGCTGACGGAGACACATCTTGAACAGGTAGGGACGAACAAGGACTTCCGGATACTTGCGGAATTCTTCAGCGGAGTCACTTATCTGCATTTAGTGCCGCAACTGCTGAAATTCGGCAGCAAGATCTCTGGTTCGCTTATGGAGGGTGATCCTTTTGGGCAGGGTTTCCTTCTCAAGGTGGCAAAAGCAAGTCCTAAAGTTCAGAAGTCGAGGCTCAAGAAGATCGAGACCGCACTAAGAGCATGTGTGCCTAACATGCGAGAACTGACCTTTGAGAAGGATCCGGTTTCAGGTGCCCCTCACCTGGTCGCCTTATTCGAGCATTGGCGTCCTGGGGCCGGTTGGCAGCGCGAGAATGAGTTCAGTGACGGCACGTTGCGCCTTCTCGGTATCATGTGGAGCTTATTGGACGGAGATGGGTTGTTGCTTCTGGAGGAGCCGGAGCTCTCGTTGAACGAGAGCATCGTTGAGCGTATCCATCGGCTCATTGTTCAGATGCAGCGCCAGGCAAAACACGCACGTCAGGTCTTTATCACCACACATAGTGAGGCTCTTCTGTCGGATGAGGCACTTGACATCCGTGAAGTGCTTCGACTGGAGCCTACCGAAGATGGTACTGTGGTACACGAGGCCGATGAGACCGATACGAAACTGGTAAGCTCCGGATATACTGTGGCTGAGGCCTTGTTACCTCGCATTAAACCGGGGCAGTTGGACCAACTCTCCCTGTTCGAATAGCGCTGATGAGTCGCGAGGTTGTACTCGTTTGTGAGGATGCCCTTGGCATGGCGGTGCTACGGCGTTTGATAGCTCATGCTCGTCCGCAACTCGACGTAAGGTTGCCTATCGTAACGGGGTCGAACACCACGCTCTTTGCCAACATGCCCAAGTACGTCAGAGCCAGTCAGCAAGGAGTGCCGCACATTGTTCTCACGGACCTGGATAGGAATGACTGCGCGCCTGGTTTGATCGAACGATTGGCAGTGACTTCAATCCCCGGACAGATGATCTTCCGGGTGGCTGTTCGCGAAGTTGAATCTTGGATCCTTGCGGATCGCAGTGGAATTGCTGGCATGACTGGATTGCCATTGGCGAAGCTCCCTATTGAGCCGGACCTCATCGAGGATCCCAAGCAGTACCTGTTGAATCTTGTTCGCAGGTGCAAAAAGAGCAGATTGAAACGCGACGTTCTTCCAGAAGTTGGTTCAACCGCGTCCAAAGGGATATTCTACAATGACAGGTTCGGAACATTCGCGCGTACCGAATGGAACGTAGATGCAGCTGCGAAACGATCTCCAAGTTTGAACAAAGCTCTTCTCCGGCTGGGGTCCTTCTGAGCTTTTGCCAGACCTTGACGTAAACACGCTCCGGGCGCTGGAAGAAGGTATCCAGGACTACAGCGGTTGCGCGGTCATCATCAGCCACGACCGTTGGTTCCTCGACCGGGTGTGCACCCACATCCTCGCGTTCGAAGGGGACAGCAAGGTGTACTGGTTCGCGGGCGGCTTCAGCGACTACGAGGAGAACTACAAGAAGCGCGTGGGCGACATTGTACCGCAGCGCTTGAAGTACAAGAAGCTGGTACGGGGGTAGGGCCTAAGCTTTCCCCAACGAATTCGCCCGGCCTATCCCCGGGCTTTTTCGTTTCTCCGCAACAGCCCGTAACTTTCGCCTATGCCGAAAAAGATCGAACTGGAATTACCCGATGGGGTAGAGGTGGATCTG
>JAEUTB010000077.1 GCA_016787995.1 Flavobacteriales bacterium
GACAGCTATGGCAGAAGGAGAAAAGATCATCCCGATCAACATCGAGAACGAGATGCGCACCGCCTACATCGATTATTCGATGTCGGTGATCGTGAGCCGGGCCCTCCCGGATGTGCGCGATGGATTGAAGCCGGTACACCGACGCGTGCTCTTCGGTATGCAGGACCTGGGCGTGCTGAGCAACAGACCGTACAAGAAGAGCGCCCGTATCGTGGGTGAGGTGCTGGGGAAGTACCACCCGCACGGCGATGGCAGCGTATACGACGCCATGGTGCGCATGGCCCAGGAGTGGAGCTTGCGCTACCCGCTGGTGGATGGCCAAGGGAACTTCGGCAGCCTGGATGGTGACAGTCCGGCAGCCATGCGTTACACCGAGGCGCGCTTCAAGAAGATCGCCGAGGAGGTGCTGGCCGACCTGGACAAGGAGACGGTGGATATGCGCCCCAACTTCGACGACACCCTGGAAGAGCCCAGCGTGATGCCCACGAAGATCCCGCAACTGCTGGTGAACGGCGCGGCGGGTATCGCTGTGGGCATGGCCACCAACATGCCGCCGCACAACCTCAGTGAGGTATGCGATGGCATCGTGGCCTACATCGCGGACAAGGACATCACCACCGAGGGTTTGATGCAGCACATCAAAGGTCCGGACTTCCCCACGGGTGGGGTGATCCTGGGCACTGCCGGCATCAAGGAAGCCTACGAAACGGGCCGTGGTCGGGTGGTACTGCGCGCGGCGTGCCACATCGAAGAGGACCAGAAGACCGGTCGGGAAAGCATCGTCTGCACCGAGATCCCCTACCAGACCAACAAGGCCGTACAACTCGTGAAAGGTGTGGCCGACCTGGTGAACGAGAAGAAGATCGAAGGCATCAGCGATGTCAACGACTACAGCGACCGCAACGGCATCCGGGTGGTGTACGATGTGAAACGCGAGGCCATGGGCACCGTGGTGCTCAACCAACTCTACAAGTACAGTTCCTTGCAGACCAGCTTCAGCGTGAACAACATCGCGCTGGTGGGCGGCCGTCCGATGTTGCTGGGCTTGAAGCCGATGATCCAGCACTTCGTGGACCATCGGATGGACGTAGTGATCCGCCGCACGAAGTTCGACCTGCGTAAGGCCGAGGAGCGGGCCCACATCCTGGAAGGTCTGCTCATCGCCCTGGATCATCTGGACGCCGTGATCGCCTTGATCCGCGCTAGCCAGACACCGGAGGAGGCGAAAGACGGCCTGATGGCGCAGTTCGGCCTCAGCGAGATCCAAGCGAAGGCCATCCTGGACATGCGTCTGCAGCGCCTCACCGGCCTGGAGCGTGACAAGATCCGCGAGGAGCACGCCGAGTTGATGAAGACCATCGCCTACCTGAAGGAGGTCTTGGCCGACGAGGGCTTGCGCCTGAAGATCATCAAGGAAGAGACCTTGGAGATCAAGGAGAAGTATGGCGATAAGCGCCGTACGCAGATCATCGAGGCGCGCGGCGACATGCGCATGGAAGACCTCATCGCCGACGAAGCGGTGGTGGTCACCATCAGCCACCTGGGCTACATCAAACGCACCGCGCTCACCGAGTTCCGCACG
This sequence comes from Flavobacteriales bacterium, assembly GCA_016787995.1. Lineage (GTDB taxonomy): Bacteria > Bacteroidota > Bacteroidia > Flavobacteriales_F > PHOS-HE28 > PHOS-HE28. Next base: position 1,583 of record JAEUTB010000077.1, read on the forward strand.
CAGGGCCGTGGGGGCGTTGGCAGCAAGGGCAGCACCACGCGCGACGAGGACTTCCTGGAGCACCTCTTCGTGGCCACCAACCACAACTACCTGCTCATCTTCACCCAGAACGGCAAGGTTTTCTGGATGCGGGTGTTCGACATCCCGGAGGGCAACCGCCAAAGCAAGGGTCGCGCGATCCAGAACCTGGTGCAGTTGGAAGGGGGGGACAAAGTGGTGGCCTACCTCAACGTGGACGACCTCACCAGTGAGGAATACGTGAACAACCACTTCGTGGTGCTGTGCACCAAGAAGGGCATCATCAAGAAGACCACGTTGGAGGCGTACAGCCGTCCGCGGGCCAATGGCATCATCGCCGTGGGCATCCGCGAGGGCGACGAACTCCTGGAGGCCAAGCTCACCACGGGCAAGAGCCACATCATCCTGGCCAGCAGCGATGGGCGGGCGGTCCACTTCGAAGAGGAGGATGTACGTCCCATGGGCCGTGGTGCCAGTGGCGTACGCGGCATGAACCTCGAAGGCGGCAGTGAGAACAATGAGGTGGTTGGCATGATCGCCGTGGACAAAGCCGAACTCGCCACGCGCCAGATCCTGGTGGTGAGCCAGAACGGTTATGGCAAACGCTCAGCCATCATGGACGAGAACGGCGAATACGAATACCGCCTCGTGAGCCGGGGCAGCAAAGGGGTGAAGACCATCCAGGTGACCGAAAAAACGGGTGCGCTGGTGGCCATCAAGGATGTGAAGGAAGATGACCAGTTGATGATCATCAACCGCAGCGGCATGACCATCCGGATGGGTCTGGACGAGCTTCGCGTATTGGGCCGGGCCACCCAAGGGGTGCGCCTGATCGAACTGCGCAAGAACGACCAGATCGCCGCCGTAGCCAAAGTGGACGGCGACCTGAAGGAAGAGGAACAACCAGAAGCCGGCGAAGGCGCGGCGGACGGCACCAACCCGGAGGAAGGAAGCACCGGGGATGACAGTGGCACGGAAGTGGATAACGCATAGCAAAGACGAACCAGTAAACGATGAAGTACGCAGTACTGAGCGGAGCGCTGTTGTTGAGCTTGGGCCTGAGCGCCCAGAACTCAAACGTGGTAAGCGCCTATAACTACATGCAAGATGGCGACCTGGCCAAGGCCGTGGAATTCATCGAGCCAGCCACCCAGGATGCCAAGACCGGTGCCGCCGAGAAGACGTGGCGCTACCGGGGCGATATCTACCGGCTCATCGCCATGGGTGAGGATGCGGCCTTGAAGAGCGCGTTTCCCGACGCCTTGGACAAGGCCGTGGAGAGCTACCTGAAAGCCAATGAGTTGGATACGAAGGGCAGCTACAAGATCGAGAACGTGAAAGCGCTCGGGGCCTTGCAAGGCCTTTCCTTGAACACGGGGAACGATGCCTTCACGGCGAAGAACTACGACGCGGCCATCGCCAACTATGCCCGGTCGGAGAAGATCGCCAAGGCCTTCGGTGTGGCCGACACCAACGCCATCTTCAACTCGGCCCTGGCGTATGAGTCGAAGGGTGATGCGGCGAATGCGATCACACGGTATCGGGAGGCCATTGCCGCAGGCTACAAAAAGGCCGAAGTATACCGCTACATCGCCAGCTTACAGCGCAAAGGCGACGATCTCAACGGAGCCATAGCCACCATCGGCGAAGGGCGCAGCAAGTTCCCTGACGACAAGGAGCTTATCCTGGACGAGATGAGCTACCTGCTGGCCGCTGATCGGTCGGCCGAAGCGGAGGAAAGCGTGAAGCTGGGCCTTTCCAAAGACCCGAACAACGCGGTGCTGTGGTCCATCCTGGCCAGCTTATATGACAAGAAGGCATCCGACGCCAAGGAAGAGGCTGCCATGGTGGAATGGTACACCAAGGCCGAAGAGGCTTACAAGAAGAGCATCGAACTGGATCCCAAGTTCTTCGATAGCTACTTCAACATCGGGGTGTTGTACAACAACCGGGCGGCCTTCGAATACGAGAAGTGCAACAAGATCAAGAGCGACACCGAGTACACCAAGTGCAAGACGGTGGCCGATGCAATCTACGTGAAGGCCATCCCGTACTTCGAGCAAGCCCATGAGCTGAAGGCGGACGACGTGCAGACCATCCAACAGCTGATGAAGCTGTACGCCAAGAATGGCGACCAGGATAAGTACGCCAAGATGAAGGCCTTGTTGGGCAACTGACCCAAGACTGAAGTAAAGGGGTGAGCCGGGCGGAAGTCCGGCTCACTCGTTTTAGGGTGTGGACCGGCCACGGACTTGTGGATCACTTGGGGCCTTCGGATCTGCAACGCCGGTGTGGATCTGAACGGGGAGCGCACATCGCAGCTGGGACCCGCTCGATGAAGCTAACCAAGCTGGAGAAGAGGGTGTGCACAAGAGGTAACCGAATGGAACGACCGTGACAGGATGGGCTGGTATCCAGCCAAATACAACTTTACATAATATAAATTATGCGCCAATTGGCCTGAAGTCAAGGAGGCTGGGTTGTTTCAGGCGTATCCGCTCTAGACCACCTATGACCGATCGCCCTTGGTGCATCTCCAGCCCTTCGAACGGATCATTGCTGATCAGCCAAGGTCCGTCCAGATCAGCCAGGTCCGCCATGTGCTGTAAACTGGCCATCGCGCCACAGCCGAGCGTGCTTTCACTCATGGATCCGAGCATCACCATCAAGCCCAGCGCACGCGTCCGTATGGCCATGGCTTCGGCCACATCCAAGCCACCGCACTTCATGAGCTTCAAATTCACCCCGCCGAACGCTTCCGGCGCCCGTTCCAAGTCATCCGGGCCTTGGATGCTCTCATCCCCGTAGATCACCACAGGACATTCGCTGGCCAGTGCCTTGTGCAGGTCCCACCGGTCCTTGGCGAACGGCTGCTCGATGCCTACGACTCGTTCCACACCAACGAGGTTGATCGCTGCCAAGGCTTGCTGCACATCGGTCCAACCCTGATTCGCGTCTAGGAACAATTCCCGTGGGTCCATTTCAGATACCGCCCGCAGGACTTCCAGGTCGTTGGCCGCACCTAGTTTCACCTTGAGTATCGGCGCGTTTGGCAATTCCCTCAATTTCAACGCTATTCGTTCTACTTCCGTATGGCCCAGCGTTACCATGCAAGGCGCCGTGGAACGGCTTGGAGCCACCGGTAGATCACTTTCATTAGAACTATTTACTTCATTAGTTATCAGCATACTATGAGCCATTTGAAGTGCCGCACGAGCAGGTGCCGATAAGCCCTCTTTCACGGACCAAGGACCTACTGTGGTGCCGACCTTCTCCCCGAACTTCAACCAATACCGCTCAAGCTCCTCATGAACAGACTCTTGTGTCTCGTCCAGATACGGTGGTAGTGTGGCCTCTCCGTAACCCACTGAGCCGTTCCGCCGAAGACGAACGAAGACCGAGTCGGTGCCATCGCGCAGCCCGTGGGCGGTCCCGAAAGGGTGCTTGAAACGAAGTCGGTATCGGGCCAAGGCGAACTCCATCACGGGCGAAGTTCGGACCGGGCCACTCGTAAAACCGACGGCCCACCGGTGAACTGTGAACGATCCTCCACGAAAAAGCCCCGGCGACCATTGGCTACCGGGGCTTTCCTGCCTTCTACACGGTCACTTCACCATGTAGTAGATATTGGTGAGCCACTTGGTGGTATCCTTCTCCACCATGGGATCGGTCACGTACTCTTCGATCACATTGCCGTAGTGCGTGAGCCCCTTCTCCTTGATGTAGGCGTCGATGGCCTCGTGCGCCGGCATATTCTTGTTGTAATCGCCGTAGTACTCCACCTTGAGCATCTTGCTCGCAGGGATCACGTGGGTCTCGAAACCCTCCACCTTGGTATTCGCATCGCCCTTCACGGGCAGTGCGGCCATCATGTCGGCGGTCTGGTCCTTCTCGTTCCAAGCCCACATGACACCACTGGGATAACCGGCCATTTCCAATTTGGCGGCTCCAAGGGCGGCACCGGCGGCTGGCAGGTGCGTGGCGTAGAAAGCACCGATATCGTTCCACTTCACCTGCTTGTTCCGCTTGCCGATGAACACCAACTCCGGACGATCAACCGTTTCGATCACGTAGCCACCGGAGGTTTTGGCGGCGAGTTCCGCCTGGCGAGCGGCCTCGGCGGTTTCCACCTGTTCCTTCAGCATGGCCAACCCACTCTCGAAGTCCTTGCCGAGCATGGCGTCCATATCCATGAACTTGCCCATCACTTTGCTCATG
>JAEUTB010000107.1 GCA_016787995.1 Flavobacteriales bacterium
GCCTGCCCGACCTTCTAGACCAGAAACGAACGAATCCATGAAGCACATGAACCAGCTCCGGAACATCGCGTTGATCACGGTGGGTGCCACCGTCCTCAGCGGGTGCCAGTTCGAGAAGAGCGGCGCCACTGGCTGGAACTATAACGACTCCAAGAACGGCGGCTTCGAGAAGACCGAATTCGTCGAGCAGGAGAACGGACCTGGCCTGATCCTCGTGGAAGGTGGACAGTTCACCATGGGCCGGGTCACCGATGACCTTCGCCACGAATGGGACATGATCCCACGCACGGTCACCGTTTCGTCCTTCTACATGGATGAGGTGGAGGTGACCAACTTCTACTGGCTGGAATACCTGTACTGGTTGGATCGCGTATTCGCGGCCGACTATCCCGAGATCTACAAGAAAGCGTTGCCCGACACCTTGGTGTGGCGCAGCAAATTGGCGTTCAACGAACCTTATGTGGAGTACTACCTCCGCCACCCGGCCTATCGCGACTATCCCGTAGTGGGCGTGAACTGGCTTCAGGCCAACGACTACTGCGCTTGGCGCACCGACCGGGTGAACGAGGTCATCCTGATCCGCGAGGGGCTCTTCGAACACTACCCCAACCAGATCAACGAAGACCACTTCAATACCGACGCCTATCTGGCCGGCCAATACGAGAGCGGCAAGAAAGTGGATGGTGTTCAGGACTTCAACCCTAACAAGGACACGCGCAACATCCGCATGGAGGATGGCATCCTGCTGCCCCGATACCGTCTGCCTACCGAGGCGGAGTGGGAATATGCGGCCTATGGACTGCTTGGCAATACTGTGGACGAACGTGTGGTGGAGCGTCGCATCTACCCGTGGAATGGACACTGGGTTCGCTATGACAGCCGCAAGAAAGGCGGTGCCTTCTACGGCGACTTCCGTGGCAACTTCATGCGTGGCCGTGGCGACTACATGGGTGTCGCAGGCAGCTTGAACGATAACGCCGATGTGACCGCTCCTGTGTTCAGCTACTGGCCGAATGACTACGGTCTGTATAACATGGCCGGCAACGTGAGCGAGTGGGTGATGGACGTTTACCGCCCGTTGAGCCCCGAGGATAAGGATGACTTCCGTCCTTTCCGCGGTAACGTGTTCAAGACCAAGGTGCTGAACAGCGATGGCGTGGTGCAGGACAAACACGATATCGTGGTGTACGACGTGGACGGTATCAAATACTACCTCACCGAATTCCAAACGACCATGCAAGGTCGCGCCACGGACGAGGAGGCAGCGCTCATCGACGAGTTGTTGAGCGCCATCGATCAGGCCATCGAATTCAATAACACCCGCAAGCAGGATGCGGCCATGCAGCGCGTGCAGGACATGGTCGATAACATCAAGGGCAAGGACCTGGAGATCTGTCCGAAGTTGTTGAGCGGCATCAGCGACTACCAGAGCGACCAACCGGGTGATGTGCGCGTGCGCAATGTGACCGTGGAAGAGAACATCGACCGCCGCAACTACCGCGCGAGCGACAACATCGATTTCCGTGATGGCGATGTGGAGAGCAGCATCCACTTCGAGAATCCCGAATTCGAAGGCAATGCCATGTACGACTGGGGCAAGACCAGCCTGGTCAACGACCGCAGCCGCGTGTACAAGGGAGCTAGCTGGGCAGACCGCATCTACTGGGCCAGCCCGAGCACCCGCCGCCATCTCGATGAGCGCCAGAGCACTGCGACCATCGGCTTCCGTTGCGCCATGACGCGTGTGGGCAGCCCGCGCGGACTTGGCGACGAGCGCGACAGCAAGAAGATGGACCAGAAGCGCTGATCCACAACCGACCTAATTTGGACCCCTGGCCCACCAGCCGGGGGTCTTTCTTTTCATGCCTACCACGATCACGATCGCTGAGCTGCACGAGCGCTTCCTGGGTTGCAATGGGACCAGTACGGACACCCGTACCATCGGCAAGGACTGTATGTTCTTCGCGCTCAAAGGGCCGAACTTCAATGCCAACGCCTTCGCCGCAGAAGCACTGTCGAAAGGGGCGCGCTACGCGGTGGTGGATGACCCGGAGGTGGTCGTTGATGATCGGTACCTGCTCGTGGCGGATGTCCTTCGGGCCTTGCAGGACCTGGCCCGACACCACCGCCGGAAGTTCGATATCCCGGTCATCGGCATCACCGGCACCAACGGCAAGACCACGACCAAGGAATTGGTGCATGCCGTGCTTGCTGCAGACCGCCCTACCCTCGCCACCATCGGCAACCTCAACAACCACATCGGTGTACCGCTCACCTTGTTGCGGCTCACTGCGGAACACCGTATCGCCATCATCGAAATGGGTGCCAACCACGTGGGCGACATCGCCGAACTGGTGGCCATCGCCGAACCCACGCACGGCCTGATCACGAACATCGGGCGGGCGCACCTCGAGGGCTTTGGCAGCTACCAGGGCGTGATCCGTGCCAAGACAGAGATGTACGTCTTCCTCGGCGGTCACGAAGGGACCATATTCGTCAATGCCGACGATCCCCTGCTTTTAAATAAGAGCGCTGGCATGAAGCGAGTCACCTTTGGCAGCACGGGGAGCCCGGATGTGTTGGGCTACTTGCAACCCGCCAGCCACGATCCGTTCCTGAGCTGCAGCTTTGACCACCACGATGAAACATGGATGGTCGACACGCACTTGATCGGTGCCTACAACCTGCCGAACGTGCTTGCTGCAGCGTGTGTGGGGTTGCACTTCAAGGTGGAGCCGGAGCGTATCGTGGCTGCGCTGGATAACTACATACCGTCCAACAACCGCAGCCAGTTCAGCGACACCGGACGCAACCAGCTCGTGCTCGACGCCTACAACGCGAACCCCAGCAGCATGCAGGTGGCGCTGGAGAACTTCGCCACCATGACAAGCGACCGGCCCAAGTTGGCGATCCTTGGAGGCATGAAGGAACTAGGCGCGGACAGTCAAGCCGAGCATAAAGCCGTCATGGACACCGTAAGGCGGCTGGGCGTGGCAACCTTCTTCGTAGGACCCGAGTTCATGGAACTCGCAGGCACAGGCAACACCGTTTACCCGGACGCGAATGCCGCATTGGAGGCCCTCAAGCAGAAGCCCCTCACCGGACACCTGATCCTGGTGAAGGGCTCACGCGGTACGAAGCTCGAAACGCTGTTGGAGGGGCTTTAGCCCTTCAGCACCCCGCGGCTGATCACTATGCGCTGCACTTCGCTGGTGCCTTCATAGATCTGCGTGATCTTGGCATCGCGCATGAGGCGTTCCACGTGGTACTCCTTCACGTAGCCATAACCACCATGGATCTGAACGGCCTCCACGGTGGTGCGCATGGCCACTTCGCTGCTGAACACTTTGGCCATGGCGCTGGCCTGATCATAGTTCAGATGCTGGTCCTTCAACCAAGCGGCCTTCAGGCACAGCAGGCGTGCAGCTTCGATCTCCGTGGCCATGTCTGCCAATTTGAAGGCGATGGCTTGGTGCTCGCTGATGGCCTTGCCGAAGGCCTTACGCTCCTTGCTGTACGCAAGAGCCAGCTCATAGGCTCCGCTAGCGATACCAAGGGCTTGTGAGGCGATCCCGATACGGCCACCGCTCAAGGTCTTCATGGCGAAGGTGAACCCGAAACCATCCTCACCGATCCGGTTCGCCTTGGGCACCTTCACGTCCTGGAACATCAGCGTGTGCGTGTCGCTTCCACGGATGCCCAGTTTATCCTCCTTGGCGCCGACCACGAAGCCGGGCATGCCCTTTTCCACGATGAGGCAATTGATCCCTTTGTGTCCTTTCGCCGCATCGGTCTGGGCCATCACCAGATACGTGCTGGCACTGCCGCCATTGGTGATCCAGTTCTTGGTCCCGTTCAGCAGGTAGTGATCGCCCATATCGATGGCGGTGGTCCGCTGACTGGTGGCATCGCTACCGGCTTCGGGTTCACTCAGGCAGAAAGCACCGATCTTCTCTCCTTTGGCCAAGGGAACCAGATACTTCTGCTTCTGCTCCTCGTTGGCGAACTGTTCAAGTCCCCAGCAGACCAAGCTGTTGTTCACGCTCATCACCACGCTGGCGCTCGCATCGATCTTGCTGATCTCCTCCATGGCCAGCACGTAGCTGATGGTGTCCATGCCACCACCGCCGTACTTGGGGTCCACCATCATGCCCATGAAGCCGAGCTCACCGAGCTGCTTGATCTCCGCTGCGGGGAACTTCTGGTCGCGGTCACGTTCGATCACGCCGGGTTTCAGCACGTTCTGTGCGAAGTCGCGGGCTGCATCGCGTACTGCGATCTGTTCTTCGCTCAATTCGAAATTCAATCCGGCGAGGGTGGCGGTGTCTTGCATGGCTGGAAGTGTACCGCGCAAAAGTAGCGGATACCTTCGCCCCGATGAGCGCCCCGGAAGAACTTCGCTACACGGCCCTTGGAGTCATGAGCGGAAGCTCACTGGACGGGTTGGACCTGGCCCTATGCACCTTCACGCTGAAGGACGACCGTTGGAGCTTCTCCATCGATGATGCGCGGACCGTCCCGTACAACGCAGGCTTCCAAGACAGGCTGCAAGCGGTGATGGGGGGAACGGCCTTGGAGTTGGCCCGACTGGACCGAGACCTCGGCGACCTGATCGGGCACGCATGCCAGGAACTCCTCGACGGCCGACCGGTGGATGTGATCGGATCCCACGGACATACCATTTACCATAAGCCGGACGAAGGCCTTACCCTCCAGATCGGCCATGGAGCGCGGATCGCCGCGATCACCGGCATGCCCGTGATCGCCGACTTCCGCGCGAAGGACATCGCGCTCCGTGGACAAGGTGCCCCACTGGTACCCTTGGGGGAGAAGCTCCTGTTCCCGGAGCACCGCCTTTTCCTGAACATCGGAGGGATCTGCAACATCGCACAGCATCAAGGTGACCTTGTGCTCGGCTACGACGTCTGTATCGGGAATCAAGCCTTGAACCACCTGGCGGGGCTTGAAGGACTGCCGTTCGATCGCGGCGGGGAGCTGGCGCGCGGTGGAGCGGTGGATCCAATGCTTCTTCACCGACTGAACGAGCTCCCCTTCCACCACCGGACACCGCCACGATCGCTGGGCCGCGAGTGGTTCCAGGAAACCATGCTGCCATTGATCACGGCACCGGGGATCTCCGTGCAAGACCGCATGCGCACGGTGGTGGAACACATCGCGCTCAACCTCACCAAGGCCATCGGCATGGGCACGGAAAAGGTACTGACCACGGGAGGTGGTGCACACAACACCTTCCTGATGGAGCGGATCGGCACCCTGCTCGACGCGCGGTTGGTGGTGCCCGAGCACCTCGTTGTGGACTTCAAGGAAGCGATGATCTTCGCCTTCCTGGGCGTTCGCAGGCTACGGAATGAAAGCACAGCCCTCGCCAGTGTAACGGGAGCTGCACGGGACAGTTCGGGCGGCCATCTGGTCAACGCCAATTAACAGCGCTTCGGGATAACCTTCCGGCCGGTTTTCCAGAGCGGCCCTCCGCACCGGTTTACTTTCGCCCCACCTGACCGGAAAGAGTGATGCGTGAAGCCCTTCGCCGCTTCGAGGAGCGAGCCCCTGAGATCGTATTCGAATGGAACGATGCCCCTACCGGCGCTAAAGGCTGGGTGGTGATCAACAGTTTGCGGGGTGGCGCAGCCGGTGGCGGTACGCGTATGCGCAAGGGCTTGGACCGTCGCGAGGTGGAGAGCCTGGCCAAGACCATGGAGGTGAAGTTCAGCGTTTGCGGACCACCGATCGGCGGGGCGAAGAGCGGTATCGACTTCGACCCGGCCGACCCGCGCAAAGCCGAGGTCCTGGACCGCTGGTACAAAGCGGTGATGCCCTTGCTGAAGAACTACTACGGCACCGGCGGCGACTTGAACGTGGACGAATTGCACGAGGTGATCCCGATCACCGAACGTTACGGGCTGCGGCATCCGCAAGAAGGGGTGGTGAACGGGCATATCGGAACGGCGGATGAGGTGAAACGAACGGCGTTGGAGCAGTTGCGCACCGGCGTGAGCAAGATCGTGGACGACACGGCCTATGTGCCGGTGTCCGGGAAATACGCCGTAGCCGACATGATCACCGGTTGGGGCGTGGCCGAAAGTGTGCGACACTTCTACACTACGAAGGGCGGCTCCGTCAAGGGCAAACGCGTGGTGGTGCAGGGCTGGGGCAACGTGGCCGCCGCTGCTGGCTATTACTTGGCGCGCCAAGGTGCCTTGATAACCGGCATCATCGACAGGGCCGGTGGCATTCTGGCACCAGAAGGACTCGGCGCCGCCGCCGTGCAGGAACTCTTCGTCAACAAGGAAGCCAATCAACTGCGCGCCGGACAGCTTTTACCGTTCGCCGAGGTGAACGACCGCATCTGGGACATCGGTGCCGACGTCTTTCTCCCCTGTGCAGCCAGCCGCTTGGTGACCAAGGAACAGGTGGACCGCTTGACGGCGGCGGGGTTGGAGGTGATCAGCAGTGGCGCCAACGTGCCCTTCGCTGATCCACAGATCTTCTACGGCCCCATCGCCGAACACGCCGACGGTCAAGTGAGCGTGATCCCCGACTTCATCGCCAATTGTGGCATGGCGCGGGTGTTCGCCTATTGTATGCAGCCCGGCAACGACCTCAGCGATCGTGCCATCTTCGACGATGTGAGCACCGTGATCCGCAAAGCCATCGAAGCCACGCACGCACGGAACGCCTCTCCTACACATTTCACCCGCACCGCGTTCGAGATCGCCTTGGAACGCCTCAACTGACAATTCCCAGCGGCCGATCCGCGTTCAACCATCAACCGAACCATGTCACTCGAACTCTTCGCCCAGATCCAGGATGCCACCGAGGCTGCGCGCCAGGTGCTGGAGAACACTTCCGCCACACCCGTCGTGCCCCAGGAGACCACACTCTCGGTGTGGGAACTCATCAAGATGGGTGGTTGGTACATCATGGGACCGTTGGGCCTGATGTCGCTCATCGCGGTCTACATCATCATCGAGCGCATGATGGCCATCAACCGGGCCTTGCGGGATGAGAAGGATTTCATGGCCAAGATCCGTGACTACATCCGCGAAGGCAAGATCGACAGCGCGAAGAACCTCTGCCAGACCACCAACACACCGGTGGCCCGCATGTTGGAGAAGGGCATCAATCGCATCGGAAAGCCGCTGAAGGACATCGAGGTGAGCATCGAGAACCAGGGTAAACTTGAAGTGTATCGGTTGGAAAGCGGCCTGCCGGTGATCGCCACCGTATCGGGCGCTGCGCCCATGCTCGGATTCTTGGGCACCGTGGTGGGTATGGTGGTCACCTTCCACACCATGGAGGTGAGCGGCGCCGGTGTTGAACTGAGCCAGTTGAGCGGTGGTATGATGCAGGCCATGATCACCACGGTGGCCGGTCTCATCATCGGTATCCCCGCGTACATCGGGTACAACCTGCTGGTAGCGCGCGTGAACAAGGTGGTGCAGAAGATGGAATCGCGCACCATCGAGTTCATGGAGGTCCTGGAATCACCAGCGAAGTGATCGAACGTGCGATTACGCAGCAGCAATAGGATCGACGCGGGCTTCAGCCTGAGCAGCATGACCGACCTGGTCTTCCTGCTACTGATCTTCTTCGTCATCATCAGTACCATGGTGAGCCCCACCACCATGCCGGTGGATCTGCCGATCAGCGCGAACAAGACCAAGGAGAAGCCGCGTGTGGGCGTGAGGATCGATGCCGACGGCGCGTTCAGCGTGAACGACATCCCTGTTGATCCTCTGGACCTCGAAGGTGTACTGCAGGATAAGATGGCCCCGATCCAGGACAAGAACCCGAGCTTGGTGATCCACGTGGATCAGCGGGTACCAGCCGGGATCACGGTGGGTGTGATGGACATCGCGAAACGCAACAACTGGAAGGTGATCATCGCCACCCGACCCAAGTGAGCCATGGGCATACGCAGCACACATAAGGTGGATGCCGGTTTCAGCTTGAGCAGCATGACCGACCTGGTCTTCTTG
>JAEUTB010000128.1 GCA_016787995.1 Flavobacteriales bacterium
CAGTAGCGGTTCACCGTCATGCCCGGCACCTTGTCGGTGTTCAGGCCCATCAGGCTGATCATGCGGCCGATGTTCAGGCCCTGCTCGGCCTCGGGCGTGGCGTTGCCCACGATCACGTCGTCGATGCGCGTGCGGTCCAGCCCGGGCACCGAGCTCACCAAGTGGTTCACCACGTGCGCGGCCAGGTCGTCCGGACGCGTGAAACGGAATTTGCCGCGGGGCGCTTTGCCTACTGCGCTTCGGAAACCGGCTATGATGTATGCATCCATGATCTTGGTGCCGTGTTAGTGGCGTGATGTGCTGGTGTTGATGTGGGCGTGCCCCTCGCAAAAGCGTCGGGTCGGGCTATCCGCTGCAAGTCCTCGCCTCCTATCGTCGGCTCCGGGCTTTCCGCTTCTATCCCTCACGCGCCGATCACGGGATAATTTCATTGTCGTCGTTGTCATTGGTGTCCTTCCAGCGGTCAGCGAAGTTGTTCACCTTGAGGATGATTGGCCTCAATGAGGATGAGGCTTTGCCTACTAGGACTGTTGTGAACTGCGGAAGAGTTGAAATGGTCTTCACATGGTCGTCACCCATGTAGTTCTTCAAGAAGTCCAAACCGGTTTGGTCATAGGATCGCAGAGCGAAGAGGGTGTTGCATTGGTTCAGAATAGTCTTCGTCACATTGGCCGTGCGCTGCGAAATGAGCAGGACACCGAGGCCGAACTTTCTGCCCTGAAGAATGTACTTCGCTGTGCGGTTGACCTCTTCCTGATCACCCTTGCTCACAGCTTGGTTCCATTCCGGTACAAGTGAATGAGCTTCCTCCATAACGATGCAAAGCCTGGCGGGTAGATTCACGCCAGCCCGCAGCTTGACGTCCTTCTGCCCCCAATCGAAGCACTCCTTCACGAAGGATGCGGTTGTCTGAGGCATACGGTCATCGGCCCCTACGAACTGGAAGATGCCGAGCGGAGTTCCTCCGGACAGCCAAGCCTTCAATCCTTCGAGATCGCGGATCTTCGTTGGGCTATGATTCTTCGCGAGGAAGCTGTAGTGCTGCCGTGTAATGTCCAGGATTAGTACGCGGACGCCTTGTGCTAGGTAAGCTTCGATGAGATGTATGGCGAGATACGTTTTCCCGCTGCCGGTGATTCCGAGGATGGCCGTGTTGTGCGTAACCGCGTCCTGCACGTCAAGGTGAACGGGGAACGTGGACTCCGGAACGTGGCCGAGTTGCGTCTTTCCTTCGGGTATTGTGGACTGCCCGGCCTCCTTTCCGGAGAGTGTGACAATCTCGCCGGCTGACGCGACCCAATCCAAGGGCTCGAAAGAAGCTCGCTCTGAGATCCACTTCCCAAGCTGACCGGCTTGCACGCGGACACTTTGTGATTCGTTGCCGTCGGCCAGTTGATGGGAGACAACAGTAGCTCCAACTACTTGGTAGTACGTTGTAGTTCCTGCGTTGCTCACGTGCACAACCTGGCCCGTGTGCAAGGGACTGCGCGGATCAATATTGAACTGAAGAGTGGCAATAGATGACCCATCGGCAACGGTCGACAAGGCTCTAGCATCTGAAGGCTTTGCTTCAATCGGCACCAGTGACACACGGGTCTCAGCGCTCACCTTTTTCCAACCCGTTCCGAAAGTGTGAATTGCTAGTCGACCTTGCCTGAACCCTTGAAGAATGCGGTCCTCGATGAGCGTTCCTTCGGCTACAACTTCGCCGCTTGAGACCTTTATAGAGAACCGCTGTCCGACCATGTCGGCTGCGAGGCCGGGAGACAGGCGAACGATTGCAACCCTTGGACTTTGGATGCCAATAACAACTCCCGGCTTACCATCTGCTTTGTCCTTGCCCGTCACGAGGTCGGACAGAGTCTGAGCGATTGAAGGCACGTTCACTATCATGAACAGCCCCCAGAAGACGAGCAGTGAGTTGATTGTCCCCCGATCATTGGGATAGCTGAACTGTATAGCAATACCCCACAGGAACAGCGCTGAGAAAATGGACTCGGGTCTTCCGATGGCTCGATTGATCCTAGAAACCAGCTGAGTTATTCGTCCTTCTTGATGCAAAGGCCGCGACCGGCGAACCATCAGGATGGTACTGGACAGGATGAGGTACGAGGACCAAACCATGAACATGACCCAGAAGTCTCCACGATCCGCGGCCTGAATGGAGTACAGCGACACGAGAGCAGCGGTGCCGTTCGCGAAAATGTTAGCGTCCTTGGAAAAGTTGGGCTGATCAACGAGGGAGACAAGCACCAGCATCAGAGCACCTGCTACAAACCAGAAGTCGGTTAGCGCAAACGTGAAGCTTCCTTCTCGCAGCCAGCCAATGAGCAATAGCAGCGCCAGTGATAGAACCAACAGGAAGACGCGGTGAGTGATCTTCATGCAATCAGCATGTTTGGTTCACCGGGGTCGCATTTCGCGTGAGCGATTGCAGCGGAAAGCCCACAGCGAGGAACGAGCGAGGACTTGCAGCGGAAAGCGCGACCCGAGGCTTTGCGAGGGGCACGCCCCCTCCTCGACTCCGCTCGGAGTGACATGCCCGACTATGCTTCACCGCGTTCATTGGTTCCGAGCCATTCGTGTGAGCACCAGGTATGTGCCGGTCACCACCGCCCAAGTGAGCACACATCCAAAGAGGAGATTGCGCATATGCCAGCCACAGTTCATCGACTCACTTCCGTTGACCCAGAACTCCTGATAGAAGGTGAACGGCCAGCCAACTTCCAAACGAACTCTCGGCGTGTGTCCGTTCAACGGACCGGCGATCTGCCCAAGAATGGACAGGAAGGACACGGCGAAGAACACCAGTATCGAAAGCAGGGTGCCGATGACGAGTCGCCTTACCATTGATCAGTTGCGAAGCACTTTCCCGCTGGTGATGATCGACTGCAACCGCTCCAACGTCTTGCGTTGCATGCACAACTCCACGAAGGCTTTCCGCTCCAGGTCCAGCAGGTATTGCTCCGAGACCTCCGTCGCCTCGCTTAGGTCGCCACCGCACAACACATACCCCAGCTTCTCACTGATCAGCGCATCGTGCTGGCTGATGTAGTTGCCGCTGAGCATGCTGTTGGCGCCCACGTACACGATGCCGAGGCCTTCCTGCCCCAGCACCTTGATGTCCTTGCGCGGCGCGGGCTTGGTGTAGCCCTTGTTCCAGAGCTCCAGCGCGCAGGCCTTGGCGTAGGCCAGCTGGTGGGCGCGGCTCACGATCACCTCGTCCTGGCCTTTGCGCAGGTAGCCGAGCGCGAAGGCTTCGTGCCCACTGGTGGCCACCTTGGCCTGGCCGATGGTGAGGAAGCGCTCGCGCATGGCGTTGATGCGGATGTCGCCCTCCTTCAGCTCGTCGGCGAGGCGCAGCGCGAACTCCTTGGTGCCGCCGCCACCGGGGATCACGCCCACGCCGAACTCCACCAGGCCCATGTAGGTCTCGGCGTGCGCCACCACCTTGTCCGCGTGCAGGCAGAGCTCGGTGCCACCACCCAGGCACAGCTGGTGCGGGGCCGCCACCACGGGGATGCTGCTGTAGCGCATCCGCATCATGGTGTTCTGGAAGGTGCGCACGGCCATCTCCAGGTCGTCGTACTCCTGCTCCACGGCCATCATGAAGATCATGCCCACG
>JAEUTB010000160.1 GCA_016787995.1 Flavobacteriales bacterium
AGTCACCGGATCATTGGTCGTGAACGTGAGCTTTCCGGAGAACACGTCGTTGCGACCGGCGCATCCGGCCACTTCTGTATTGGCAGCGTAGGGAACGCCGAAGACGGCGAGTTCGATCCAGAGGTCGTAGGTACTGGTGAGCTCCGTATCCTTCAATAGCCGTGCAACATTGTCCACGTTGAAGGAGTAGGCCACGGAGTCGGGTTGGATGTTCTTGTTCATGAAGGGCGTGATGAAGCGCCCTAGTTCGATGTGCTCCACCGCGTTCGGATCGTAGGTCTCCGATCCGGCGGGCACCAAGGCCATATTCACGTTCCCGATGCGGTCGTAGTTGTCGCACAAGGCACCGATGACAATGCGCATGCGCAACGTGTTTCCGATGGTGGCCAATTCCGCCGCCGTGAGCTTGCGGGCGAAGAGATCATTCCGGAGTTTGATGATGTTGGGCTGTGGCGCCACATCGGGCACGAGTCCGGCATACCCATCATGGAAGATCACGCCATCCATGACGGTGATGGTGGTTTGTGCGGAGGCCGTGGTCAGCGTCAGGACAAGTGCGAAAAGGGTAGCGATGCGCAGCATGGATGCAGGTTGTATCGAGGCGGCAAGGTAACGTTCGCCTCCTTGCGCATACGTTCCGAAGCGACCATCTGAAGGCCATTCCTGGAATGGTGATCCGTTCCTGATGCGCTTCAGTGCATGATGTGCAGTGGGATCGTCGCAACACCCTCCATGGTGAGCCGATAGGTGCCGTTGTGCAATAAACGTACATCCAATTGTGATCGGTCACCGGTCAACTCGCCTTGTCGTACTGTGCGTCCCATCGCATCAACGATGCGATACGGCAGGTCGTGAACGGAGTGATGCAACACCACGGTGACAGCGTCATAGGCCGGGTTCGGGGAAACAGAGGGGCGAGGCGCCACCTGGCCTGGGATCCCCACCGTATTGGCGAGCATCCACGCCAACGCATCCTTGATGTGTTCACGGAACAACGCATCGTCCGTGTAGTTGCTGGTGGCATGCCCCAGGGCGGTGTAGAAGATCCGCGATCCGGAGGGTAGTTCGCGATACCAGCTCATGGGTCGCGGTGCGTCGTAGGAGTTCACCTGTTCATTGGGTCCGACCGTTTCTTCCACGGTGAGCACCACATCGTTGTCCGGCCCGTAGTAGCCGTCTTCCCAATAGTAATACTCCTCGTTCTTCTGCCAGGGATCAGGCAGGTCGGCGGTGGAAGCATGCGTACCGACGTGCTGCATCGAATAGAGCGGTGTACCGTTGACATGGTTGGGGTTCTCCTGCACGCTGGCGCCGATCAGTTCGGCGTAAAAGTCCCAGGTGCCGGTGTTGTTGCCATTGGCCGTGCTGTGGCGGTAGGTATCGCTAGCCGCGTGGATGCCCATCACATGGCCTCCGGCATTCACCCACGCCTCCAGATCCGCACGTTGAGCGGCATCGAGGATGTCGTTGCCGCTGGTATTGCTGAAGATGATGGCATCGAACTCGGCCAAGCCAGCTGCGTCGGGGAAAGCCGATGGTGTTGGCGCGTCGACCACTTCCACGCTGAGTTCATTGCCGATGGCGGTGAACATGGCCAGCGATACTTCCCGCGTCCCGTGATCGTAGCCGGAGGTGGCGGTGAAGTGGAGCACGCGTTGGGCGCTTGCGGAAAAGGTGATGGCAACGGAAAGTGGCAGGAGGATATTGCGCATGACGAGGATGAAAATAGTGCGTCCAGGATCGAACCGCTGCGACACATGTGTGTACGGGTTGTGCAAATGGCCTCGACGAAGCATCCTTCCAAGGGCCACAACAACCCAAGACCATGAGAAAGTCCCTGTTCCTTCCGCTCATCGTACTCGTTGCGACCAGTGCCACCTTGGTACTGGTATCCTTCCGCCAGGCAAACGCGCCATCGGACACGCCCATCTGCCATGTTCCCGCTGCGGACCCTTCCATCATCACCGCACAGAACG
Organism: Flavobacteriales bacterium; assembly: GCA_016787995.1. Taxonomy (GTDB): domain Bacteria; phylum Bacteroidota; class Bacteroidia; order Flavobacteriales_F; family PHOS-HE28; genus PHOS-HE28. Next base: position 1,977 of record JAEUTB010000160.1, read on the forward strand.
ATCCCCCGGCAGGTTGTGTGTTCAAGACGGTGTACGAAGGGGAAGGGCTCGACCCCTCCTTCGTGTTGGCCACACCGGAGAATGTGCTGCGTTCGGAACAGCGCGGCCTGGACTGGTTGGTGAAGGCCCAGGCCCAGAACGGCGGCTTCGGTTGTGGCTCGCACGCCCGACAGGACATCATCGACCCGCATGCGGTGAGCACCGATCCCGCCACCACGGCGATGGTGGGCATGGCGCTGATGCGCATGGGCAACACCTTGGACAAGGGCGAACACGCCGCTCAGCTGAAGCGCGCCACGGAGTACCTCCTAGGGCAGGTGGAAAGCGCCCCGAAAGGTGCCATCAACATCACCCAGCTCACCGGAACACAGATCCAAAGCAAGCTCGGGGCGAACATCGATGTGGCCTTGACCACCCAGTTCCTCTCGAACCTCGTGGCCAAGATCGGGGAGCAGCATGGCAGCTACCTGCGAGCCAAGCGCGCGCTGAATACGTGCGTGGGTATGATCCAACGGTCGCAGAACGCCGACGGCAGCGTGCAAGGTGATGGATGGGCCGGTGTGCTGCAGTCGAGCTTCGCGGCCAGCGCACTGGAGAGTGCGAAGAGCGTGGGTGCCGAGGTGGATGAACAAGCCTTGGACCTCGCGCGGGATCACCAGAAGGCCAACTTCGATGTGAATACCGGTAGTGTGGCCACGGAACGCGCAGCGGGTATCACACTCTATGCGGTAAGTGGAAGCACGCGTAACAGTGCGGTACAAGCCCGTGAGGTCACCGAACGCGTGGAGCATGCGAAGAAGGAAGGCAAGGTGGCAATGGATGCACCGGTGGACAGCGAGACGTTGCAGGAGGTTGGATTCTCTCCCGCAGAAGCGGAGAAGATGACCACCGCCTACCAAGTGTACAACGCCGCGAAGACACAAGCCCAAGCGGATAATGTCGTCTCCGGTTTCGGGAACAATGGGGGCGAGGAGTTCCTCAGCTTTTTGCAGACCGGGGAGTCACTGGTGATCGCGAAGGACAACAGCTGGAAGAACTGGTACGGGCAGACCACCAAGCGCCTCGTGGACATCCAGAATCAGGATGGCAGCTGGAACGGACACCACTGCATCACGAGCCCGGTGTTCTGCACAGCCACCTCGTTATTGATACTCAGTGTGAACAACGACATCGAACACTTGCTGGCACAGGGTGCGGTGAAGTACCGCAACTGAGCATCCGGTCAGCGGGCGTAAGTGGTGCGCCCATTGATCAAGGGCCGCACGGGGGCGCAGCCGAAAGGCGGTGGATCCTCGTGCGGTCCGGTATGTTCAGGGCAGCTGTTCGGTCCTTACGTTGGTGGCCACCACACCACCGATGGTGAAGAGGATACGATCCCGGTCGTTGGCGTTACCCGTGTATTTGGTGATGCCATCGAGGTCGACATCGGTGCTGCTATAACCATCCACGGTCTGGGTGGGCACGCTACCACCGATGGCTTCCAAGATACGATCGCGGTCGTTCGATCCACCGGTGTAGATCACGGTGCCATCGCGTTGCACATCGCCGGACCAGAGCACCATGGTACCGTTCACATTGCACCGGGCGTCCGTGCCCCAGGTGGGCGTTGCTGGCAAGCTGAGATCGAGCAAGGGTGTAGTGCGGTTCAACCGAATAGCCTCGGCGGTCATGGCCCCCAAGTGGTTCCGATGGCGCACAGCCACGTGATACTCGCCCACGGGTGCCTGGAACGATACCGGCGATGTCCCGTCCATATCCACCACACGGCCGTCGCGGCGCACGAGTGCGGACCGTGTCTTCAGGACGGTGGAAGGCTGGTCCTTGGTGCGTAATTCGAGGAGTATCCAATCCACGATGGCCGTAGAGCCGGACTGCTGGAGCACGGAAGGCGCCACCGTTTCTCCACCACTGCCTACGGTCGGAAAGATGCCGGAATGGGGTTGCGCGAGTGGGAAGTTCGAGGTGGAACGCAAGGCATCGTTCATGGAATCGGTGCCATCGATGAAAGGACCTTGCAGCATCACCTTCACGGGTAGGATCACCGACGTCGGTGGCTTCACCATATCGAAGTGGTCCACGACCGTGCCCGCTTCGTTGATGAATTGGACGTGCATGGAGTCGCCTACGATATCGAGGACCATGGACCCGTAGTGCGCGTACGTGCTGAGGTACATCACCGGGTGGTTCAACGCCCCTTGTGGATCGCGTTTCCCACTAACGCCGCAAACGGTGTACACCGCACCGGCATGAGCCGTGGGGTCAGCTGGTTTCGCATACGCGCCCGGTGCCCCCGATCGACCACTGGTCATGTTCTTGCCCATGGTGCCAGCGTTGAAGGTGGAGGATATGCCGTAGTGCCCATCGATCAAATAGGAGCGTTCATAAGAATGGCTGTGTCCGGTGAGCACGAGGTCCACGCCATGGGCTTCCAGGATCGGCACGATGTTCTCGCGCATATCACGCATCAGGCCACCACTGTCGTTCACGTCATCGGAGTTATGTGATCCTTTGGTGTAGGGCGGGTGGTGCCAATAGGCGATGATCCACTTAGCGTTGGCTTCCGCGTATTGAAGGTCTGCTTGCAACCAAGTGGCCATGGCACCGGTAGTGGCTCGGGATACTCCATAGCTGTCCAGCGCGATGAAGTGGATGTTGCCGAGGTCGAAGGAGTAATAGGCTTCCGTGTTGGAAGGGACCCCGCCGGCTTGTCCATGCCGCGGCAGAGCGAAGAGTTCGTAGTAGGGGCCCGTGTTCGTGGTGGCATCGGCACCGCTTCCGTAGTCGTGATTGCCGGGTGCAGGCCACATGGTGGTGTTGCGCAGGATGGGCTCGTACATGTCGTGGAAGAGTCCGAGTTGATATTCACTTTCGCGCCCGTGCCCATATGCGTTATCGCCGAGCATGAGCCAGGCATCGGCTTTCCGGGAGCTGTTGATGAAGTTGACGTACGAGTCACGCACGCTTTTCTGGGAGGCGTAACCGGTGCCCGCATCACCGATCACCCAGATCCGCTGCGCGCTCTCGGTGCCTTGCGGGGGGTGGGTTTCAAAGAAGGTATCGGTGGTCCCGCTGGTAATATCGTGGCTGGAGCTACCGATGGCGTAGAAGTAGCGGGTGCCCGGTTGAAGGCCGGTGAGGGTGACCTCGTGATGCAGGGTATTCTGCGGCTTCACGAAGGACATGGTCAAGGCATCGGGTGCTGTGCCGTAGCGTACGCGGCCGTCGGTGGGCACGTTGGATGTCCAGCAGATGGTGATGCTCGAAGGGGTGGCGATGTGCAGGTATGGGCCGCGATGCAGTTCGGGTGTGGCATCGAGCCCCAGCAATTCAAGGTCGAAGCTCAGGTCCGAACTATTCGCTGCGTTCTGGTGTACCTCCACGGCGATGGTGTTGGATCCGGAGGTGAATTGTGCCGGGGTTAGCAGCAACTGGAGCAACTGGTCCTCCTCGGATGTACTCACGGCCTGATAGGCCAGTGCGCTGCTGCTGATGGTGCCTTGGGAGAAATTCTGGCGCAGCACCTCGGTCCCGTTCACATACACGATCACACCATCGTCGCGGTGGATCCGCATGGCATAACCAGCGAAGGCCGTTGGGTCAGCGATCGTGATGGTCTTGCGGAAATAGGTGGTCACGTACTTGGCGTTGGCGTTCGGACCGAAGCTGACCACGGTGGCTTCGTCCCCATCGCCATAGCCCAACTCGGCCGGGCCTGCTGGCCATGCAGCATCGTTGAATACGTTAGCACGCCAGGCTGTGCCCTGGTTGGATCCGTTGTCGAGATACTTCCAGGTGGAGCCAAAGGGGATCAAGGGAACATCCGCCGCCACAGCATGTCTGGTGATCAGCAGCGCGATGATGGTACAGTACTGGGACATCCGACTTGGTCTTCTGCGTGCCATACCTGAAAAGTACCAAGTCGTGGAGGGGCGCACAAGAGGCCGCTAGGCCATGACCGGCAATGCGTGTTGGATCTTGTGATGAGCGGTCGATGTCCAGCGTATCCGGGCTGCACCTTTGCACTCCCTTCACATGAAACGCCTTCGGATGATCCTGCTTTGGCTCTTGGGCATCATCGCCCTTCTCGTTGTCGCCTTGTTCGCCTACTTCGCGCTTTCGCCGCGTATCGGCGGAAACCCCGCTGGTGAGCGGTTGGCGCGGATCCAAGCTTCGCCCAATTACAAGGATGGCAAGTTCCAGAACGTGGTGGAGACCAACATGGACATGCCGGTGACGGTGATGGCCAAGGTGATGTACGAGATGCTACGGGGCGGTGATGCACGCGAACCGAAGGATACGCTCCCCACGGTGGCCATGGACCTCGCGGCTTGGAAAGCGGTACCGGATAGTTCGTTCGCAGTGGCGTGGTTCGGACATTCCTCCTTGTTGATCAAGATGGGCGGTACCACCTTCCTGATCGATCCGGTGTTCGGCGAGCGGGCATCCACCTTCTCGTTCGCGGGCCCCAAGCGCTTCAACTACACCGAGCATATGCGCGTGGACCTGTTGCCTGCGGTGGACGTGGTGTTGTTGTCGCACGACCATTACGATCATCTGGACCACGAGACCATGTTGCAGTTGAAGGACAAGCGTTTCGTGGCGCC
>JAEUTB010000246.1 GCA_016787995.1 Flavobacteriales bacterium
CCACGACGGTGCACCCGCTCAGAACGTGTAACGACGTCCTTCGCACACCACCACGATGCCTCCGGTGGGACTGTGGAAGAGCACGGCCTCGCCGACCACCTCGACCCGCTCGATGCCCGGCTCGTGACCCAAGTGATCGCGCTTTCCGCTGGTGCGAATGCTCCTTAGCTCGCGGTTGATGTCGAGGTACACCACCCGATCACCGGAGACCTTCCACTTCTCGGGCACATGTTCTTCCACCGCCACAGGACCATCTGCCGTCAACATCATCAACTTGCCGGCCCAGAGGTAGAGCAGCACACGGTCCTGCACCCAGTATTGCGCGGGCATGCTGTCCGTCAGGGTTATCACGTCACCGCCCTGCCAAGCCTTCAACTTCAAGGTGCCATCCACGAAACCGAGGATCCTGTCACCGGCTTGCGCGCTCACCGGCTTCATGCCGCTCAGGCGCACGGCCGGCGCATTCAACTCGCCCATGAACTCATCGCGTACATCATCCCAATAGCCTACGATGTCGTTGCCGTTCACGGCGATGCCCACATCGGTGCTATCCGTCAAGGTGCGCGACCGGCCGCGGTGGAAGAGCGAGACGCGACGCTGCGACCGATCGTAGAAGGTGACGGTATTGGCGCCTTGGGTCCATTGCGGGCGCTCGGAACCCTGCTCCACCGATGCGATCGGAATGCGCTGCCCACGCCAGAAGACGGCCAATTCATGCGCGATGCTGTCGAGGAATACCACCAAGCTGTCCGAGGTGCGGTAACGCTCCACGCCGGTGGCCAGCACGTGAGCGCGTCCGCCCCGGATGGTCTTCAGCGTATCCGCCAGGCGCCAGGCCACACGGTCGCCGCTCACCTGCAACTCGTCCGGAGTTCGGCGTTGCACCACCTGGGCATTGCGTGCTTCCACGGTGTATTGGCACAGGCGCCCCTCGTGGTCGGTGAAGAAGAGCCCGTCGCTCAGGGCCTGCATCGCGCGTGGCGGACGCGCATCCACCTCCACGAATCGCCCGCCGTGGAAGACCATCGTGCGGTCCAGGCTGTTGACGAAAGGCGCTACGCATTGGCCTATGACCAAGGCAGGCCACAGCAGCTGAACGCACAGGACCGTATGTCGCACCCACCGTATCATTCCTTCCTTGATCGTCCGACCTCGTGTACCCGCACCTCCCGTTTGCGCCCTTTCACCGGGGCCACCATTTCGGGGCCGATACTGAAGCGTTCCTTCGCCTTGGGGATGCGAGCGAGCAACTCGCCGGAGATGAGCAGGTCCACCTTCATGTCCTTGGCAACGCCCAGCATGCGCGAGACGCTGTTCATCACATCGCCGCTCAGTTCCAACGAGCGTTTGGTATGCCCGATCTGCGCGGAGATCACGCGCCCGCCGTGCAACGCCGCCCGGAAACTGGGCACCACACCGAACTCGCCCTTCAGCGCTTCGGCATGCGCTGCTATGCGCTCCTCGATGTCGAAGAAGAGGTCGAGGCAGTTCTCGTACCGGATGCCCACCTTCATCGGCCAGGTGAAGATGACCTCATCGCCCACGTACTTGTGGATGTCG
>JAEUTB010000211.1 GCA_016787995.1 Flavobacteriales bacterium
GAACCAGCAGGTGATCCAGGAGATCGTACGCGACCTGCAGGCCAGTCATGATGAACACAATTGGGCGGCCTTCGAGGCGCACTTCACGCGGGTGCATTCCACCTTCTACAAGACCTTGCAGGAGCGCTTCCCCGAGCTCACGCCGAACGAGCGGAAGCTATGCGCCTTCCTGCGGCTGAACATGTCCACCAAGGACATCTCGGCCATCACCCAGCAAACGGTGAACAGCATCACCGTGGCCCGTTCCCGGTTGCGGAAAAAGCTCGGCATCGACGGTGATGAGGCGAATCTGATCGACTTCCTGCAGTCGCTCTGAGTCGGGTGGGGCTTCGTGTCAATGATCGCTCTATCAGTCGGTTATGGTCGCTTGTAATGCAGATGTAAGGGGTCGTGCAAGGGATGTAGCGCGCTTGTTCGGGTACTTTTCTTGGAGGCGGTGAGGCACCGTGCCACTTTCGCCCCGGCTTCACCGGGCGCTTTGCTCGGGCACGCCTGAACGATGGCCGACAACACCTCCGGAACCGAAAAGCGACCCCTTCCGCAGGACGATATGGACCGCCTGGAGGAGATGCATCAGCGCCTGAAGGAGACCCAGACGGCCTGGCGGAATCTGCTCGAAGGCCTGGGCAACTTGAAGAAGGACCAACCCACTCCCGAACCGATCAAAAAACAAGAACCATGAGTTTGAAACGACCCTTGACCTTGGCCCTCTGTGGCCTGATCTTCGGCGCCACCGCTGTGCACGCCCAGCCAGAAGCCTTGGACCTGTCCTTCAACGGAACCGGCTACGTGGTGCGCCCGGTGAACACGGGTGACAACATGCACAAGCTGCTGGTGCAGCCCGATGGAAAGATCATCGCCGCCGGCATGAGCTTCGACGCCACCTTCACGGCCCGGGCCCACGTCCTGCGGTTCAACCCGGATGGTACGGCCGATACGGACTTCGCCACCGACGGGCTCTTCACGTACGAATTGGACAACGAGGCGTTGCTCTATTCCGCCGTGCTCACCGATGAAGGCAAGATCCTGCTCGCTGGTGCCACCACCGACTACCAGACGTATCGTATCCTGCTCATCCAGCTCAATGCCGACGGGACCTTGGATACCACCTTCGGTGATGGCGGTGTGACGGTGCAAGCGGTCAGCCTGGCACCGAACAACGGGGAGGACTTCGCCTATGATGTGGCCTTCGATGCGGATGGCAACATCCTCGTATGCGGCAACTCCTCCGGTGCCGATTACGTGCGCAGGCCGGTGGTGGTGCGTTTCACGCCGAATGGTGTGCTTGATACCGCCTTTGGTGTGGATGGTGTCGCCACCATACCGGTGAACGAGGTAGGCGCTTCCGCCTTCAAGGCCATCGCCGTACAACCCGACGGAAAGATCGTGGCCACGGGCTACTTCGGGCAATCGGAATTCTGGTACCTCTTCGTCGTGGTCAGGTTCAACGCCGATGGAACGCTCGACGAGACTTTCAGTGGCGATGGGGTCAAGAAGTACAGCTACAGCGATGTGGACGATTCCGGTGAGGACCTGGTGATCACGGAGGATGGTTCCATCCTGATCGCCGGGAAGACCACGGACGCGAACTACAACATCAGCAGCTTGCTCATCAAATTCACGTCGGCGGGTGAAGTGGACGAGACCTTCGGCGTGGAAGGTGCCGTGTCAGCGGATATCGGGCAGTTCGACTATGGATGGGAACTCGCCGAGTTGGAGAATGGCGAGATCCTCGTGGCGGGAACAGCGGGCAACGGCCCACCCACGGACTTCGACATGGCGCTCTGGAAGTATGATGCGAGCGGTGCGCCGCTGAGTTCGTGGGGTACCGATGGACTTGTGCAGCACATGCTCCCGGAATACTCCACCATGGTGTATGCCATGGACCTCCAAGCCGATGGCAAGATCCTGGTGGGTGGCCAGGCGCGTACGGACATGAACCAGAACTACTTTTTCGTCGCTCGCTTGGGGAATGACACCAACATCGGTATCGCTGATCGTACGGTCAACACGGCCGTGCTGATGCCGAATCCTGTCGCTGCGGGTAACCAGATCAGGGTGGTTACCGACAAACCCGTTGGCAATGCTGCGCGCATCACGCTCCACAGCGCCGATGGTCGTGTGCTCACCACGGAGCAGGTGAACCAGGCCGCCGATCAACGGGGAACCATCGCTCTTGAACTACCGGTCGGTTTGCAGCCCGGTGCCTATGTGCTCACCGTTTCCGACAATGGCGAGCGCTACACGGCGACGTTGATGGTCCAATAAGCATTCGACCATTCAAGAAGAGGAGCCTTCGGAAGAGGGCTCTTCTTCATTTTGGAGGTGCAAGTATCAGGTGCGGAATGGCCTACACGTTCGCCTCTCCAGCACGGTACCTTTGGGGTGAAAAGCCAACCGATCATAAGTAAGCAACCCAAGTCCACTGCCGTGGCGCCGCTGAGCACCTTGTTGGGGAGCAGCTACACCTTGTACCTGAAGACGCACAACTACCATTGGAACGTGACCGGTCCCATGTTCACTACCTTGCACACCCTGTTCATGACCCAGTACAGCGAGCTGGCGTTGGCAGTGGATGAAGTAGCGGAACGCATCCGGACCTTGGGGGCGCACGCGCCGGGCAGTTACACGGCCTTCGCCAAGTTGAGCAAGGTGAAGGAGGAGAACGGGCATCCGAACGCGAAGGAGATGATCAAGCAATTGGTGGCCGATCAAGCCGCGATCATTGAGGTGGCCAAGGCCGTGATCAAAGCCGCGGAAAAGGATGGCGATCAGGTAAGCGCCGATCTGGCCACACGCCGCATGGATGTGCATGCGAAGAACGCGTGGATGTTGCGCAGCCACTTGGAGTGAGCGTGGCTGGCCGCGATCTTACTTCGTTGGTGCAGCTCTGCACTAACGGATCAGGACGACGCGCTCAGTGCCGATAATGGTGCCTTTCGCATCCTGCACACGTGCGACCAACAACGAAGCACGGACTTCGTTCAGGTCGATCACGTTGACACTTGCGCTCAAGGAGGCACGGAGCACCTCACGACCGGTCGGATCGAAGAAACGGATGGTTCCGCCAGCGGCTGAAGCGGATGTGCTTACGGTGATGCTGCTGTTCGCGGGATTGGGATAGAGCGCTACGTCCACTTCATGGGCCTGGTCCAGCCAACCCGTGATGATGCCCTCGCAACTGGTCCATACACCGGAGAGGACGTTCGCGGTGTAGCTGTTCAAGCTATCGATGTCAGCACCGATGTTGGTGCCATCGGAGGCCGCGCCGTAGTAGGGGCTTGTGGGCAGCAGGGCATAGTCGTTGTTGGCGGCATCGGCGAAACCGACGGGTGCGACACCCGCGGGGAACCAGTGGTTCGGCGGGTATTGCGAGGGGTTGCCATTGGGGCCGCCTGGCGCGCCGATGAGCACATTATGAGAAAAGGTGGATCCAGGGAAGTAGGTGTTGATAGTGCCATTTCCGCACCCTGAACCGGTGCCGCAGACCCCGTAGCTGCCAAACCCGCAGATGTTGTCTTGGAACGTGAGGAAGAGCGTAGGATCACCCGCGGCGCTGGTGGTGGTGCCCGCATTGAGGCTGGTGTTGTGGCGGATGGTGAGGTGCTCGGTACCGTTGAGGAACTGGTACAGCTTGTTCACGCTGCTGATGTCGTAGGCCAGGTTGTGTTCCACCAAGATGCGTGTGCTGACCGGATTTTCCAATTGGTCGTCATGCCCGCTGAAGTTGTAGCCGCCATCGCTACCGGTGATGATGTTGTAGCGCCAGGTGACGTCGGTGACACGGCTCCACATCGAAGCGCCGCTCTGGGTACGTGGTGTGATCAGTACGGCGAAACCGTTCTGGCAATCCGCCCAGTTATTCTGCAGTATGTTGCCTTCCACCAGCACCCGCTGTGCGTTCTTCAGTTCGAAGAGGTTCTTCACGCACCATGCGGTCCCTGCGAAATCCGGATGACCTTCCTTCCAACTGAGCGGCTTGAAGAAGTGGTTGTTCCGCACTTCGATGTCCGAGGGCACGAGGTCCTGTATGTTGGGATTGGCCCCACCGAACATCACGTTCTCGCCGGCACCTTCGAGGTAGTTGTTCACGATCTTGAAGGGTCCTGGACCGTTCCACCCACAAATGGCTTGGGTGTCCTGCCCTTCGCCTTTGCAATCGCTGATGTAGGAGTTGACCACAGCCGTTCGCGCGCTGTTGAGGGCGATGCCGCGTTTGGTGCCCAGCGTCGGGTGTCCGTGGATGTAAAGCCGGTCGAAGACGATATCGTGCGGCAGGTCGTCCAGTGCGTTCTGTGTCCCATCACCAGCGCGGATCAGATCGAAGGAATACCCTGCGCTGGTGACCTCCAGCCCCATGAGGTAGTAGTGGTGTGCTCCGCTGGAGAAGGTGAGTGCGGTTTGTCCGGCCGGTGCTTGGAGGCGCGGGAGTAGGGTGCTGAAGTCGGGCGTGATGCGTTGATCCGCCAGTGGAAGCTGCACATCCGCTGTGTTGGTGCGGATCACGATCCAGCCATCACCGGTCTTGGCGGGCAGGGTGAAGGTGCCTGCGTAGGTGTGCCCGGCCTGGAGCAGGATGGTGGTACCGGGTTGTGCAGCGTTGATCGCCTGCTGCAGTTGCCCATTCCCATAGTCGCATCCACTTGCGCACACAGTGATGACATTGGCAGTGGAGGGGTAGCACACGGTGAAGTACTCCTGCGGGAGTGTGGGAAGGGTTTGAGCCCGACCGGCAAGAGCCAGAAGGAATACCGCTACAATGGTGGGGGAGCGCATGAGCCTGGGTCTTCCTGCGAAAGTAGATGCCAGATACCATCCGCTGTTCCAAATGGAAGTTGCTATCGCCGCAGAACGCAATGATCTGCTGCAAGATCAACTCGGTGATCCTCTTCCTCACAGATGACTTGTGCTGGATCGACTATACAGATGGTGTTGGTGCCAGCAGCGGCGATCTGTAGGGACACCGTCCTGGCTTCATGCCGAGGTCACCCGGGATCGCTGTAGAAGGCCGTGCACCAAATGGAGCAGCCCCGGCAACACCATCACCAAGAACGTCAGTTGGATCAGGTCGGGGCGGAGGATGACCAACAGCACTGTGCTGCCAACGGCGATAGCCCCACCCAACAACGGCCAGCGATACGCCAGGGTGAGACCGATGATGGTACATACCGGGAAGAGCAGGAACCCGATGAGATCTCGGGTGTCCCGGAAACGGAGGCCGTCAGCCTCACTGGAGTCACCGGTGAGGGTGCCGATGAGCATGAAGACCAGAAAGACCAGAAGAGCCGTACCCAAGATGCGAGCCGACCAAGCGAGGAGATGTGTGGTGTTCATGGGAAGGTGTTTCGATGAGTGAAAATAGGTCTACCAAAGCAGGCCATTACTGACATGCATCAAACGTCTTCGACGTGATATGCTTGATCCGAGTTCGCTCCGGGTCCATCCTTCAGTTTGACCCTACCACGAGTGGGGTCGATCCATCTGATCGAGCTATTCGATGGAACGCGCATGGAGCGGCAACGCGTGGTGCAGTGAACCGTGGCGTCCAAATGATCGTCGGAACAATTCCCCGGTGAGGACTCAGGAATTCACGGTCCCTTTTGAGCAAGCTCCACAGGTGCTGCAGGAAGTGCAGCCGGAAGCGCCAGATCGCTGAGGCGTACCCGCTAAAGCACGGTTATGTGCTGCGCGATCGGATGGTATCAACGCCCTCCGCCAAGCCATGGGCATCCACTGCCACGACACATAGGCCACAGCGCACATTACGATCGTTATCGCCAATAAGGTCTGCATCAGGACCCGGTGAGGAAATTGGTCACTTGGTAGGTCACGAGGCTTGCAAGGTACGCCAAGGCGAAGAGGTATCCGCCCATGATCCACATGTACTTCCACGAGTTCGTTTCGCGCTTCACCGTAACGAAGGTGCTCAGGCACTGCGGCGCGAAGACGATCCATAACAACAGGGAGAGCTTGGTCCCCAGCGACCATTCGGTGGCGATGCGTTCCTGCAATTGACCGCCTACTTCATCTTCGTCTCCCTCCATGGCGTACACCATGCCCAAGGAGCTCACCACCACTTCGCGGGCGGCCATTCCGGGCACTAGGGCGATGGAGATGTGTTCATTGAAGCCGATGGGAGCGAAGACGTATTGCAACGCATGCCCGATCTCGCCCGCCAAACTGCGTTCGATCGGCGTACCCTGCGCATGCGTGCGGGGCGATGGGATGGTGTACAAGGCCCACATGATGATGGTGAGCGCCAGGATGATCGTGCCCACGCGCCGCAGGAAGATCATAGCGCGTTCCCAAAGGCCGATGACCAGGCTCCGCGTATCGGGCCATTGGTAGCTGGGCAGTTCCATCAACAACGTGGATCGTTCGCTCGTGGGGCGCGATCGCTTCATCACCCACGCCACGCTCATGGCGGAGATGATCCCGAGCGCATACAACCCGATCATGAGCAAGGTGGCCAGCAGCGGTTGCCCGGGGAACAAGGCCGCGATGATCAGCGTGTATACCGGAATGCGCGCGGAGCAGGCCATCAGTGGCGCGATCATGATGGTGGCGAGCCGGTCGCGCCAGTTGGTGATGGTGCGGGTGGCCATGATGCCCGGGATGGCACACGCGAAACTGGAGAGCAGCGGAATGAACGAACGCCCCGAGAGTCCTGCCCGGCTCATCGGTTTGTCCAGCAGGAAGGCTGCGCGCGGCAGATAGCCAGAGCCCTCCAACGCCAGGATGAAGAGGAAAAGGATCAGGATCTGCGGCAGGAAGACGAACACACCACCCGCACCACCGATGATGCCTTCCACCAACAGTCCGCGAAGTAAGCCTTCATCCATGGCGCCTTCCACCAGCCCCCCCAACCAGGCGAAGGCACTTTCCACATAGCCCGTAAGCCAGCCGCCGATGGAGAACACCGATACGAACGTGACGAACAGGACGATCCCAAGCACCAGCAGCCCCCAGAACGGGTGCATCATGAGCCGGTCGATGCGGTCGCTCGGGTCGGCATCCACGGCGGGTTCCTTCACGGTGGCGCGGAAGATCCGCAGCACTTCCTGTTGCGTCCGCCGCACCTCTTCGATGCCTTGAGCCGCCCAGCTGGAGCTCCCACGCGCCGGAACGGGTCGGTCCAAATGGTCTTCCAGCCCACGTGCACCGCGTTTGCTGATGCTTACGGTCGGCACCACAGGTATGCCGAGGTGCTGCGCCAGGCTCTCCACATCGATGGTGATGCCAAGTTTCGCGGCGCGGTCCATCTTGTTCAAGGCCACTACCAGCGGAATACCCAGCGATCGCGCTTCCAGTACCATGCGGAGGTGCAGCCGCAGGTTGGTGGCATCGGCCACGCAAACGAGTAGGTCCGGAAGAGCCTCCCGACTGTGGCCGGTGATCACATCGCGTGTCACGGCTTCGTCGTTGGAGAGTGCGTTGAGGCTATAGGCGCCGGGAAGATCGAGCACTTTCACGGTGCGCCCGGCCGGTGTTCGCAGGGTGCCCTCCTTGCGTTCTACCGTCACACCGGCATAGTTGGCCACCTTCTGGCGGCTGCCGGTCAAGAGGTTGAAGAGGGCGGTCTTGCCGCAATTCGGGTTGCCGAGCAGGGCGATGCGCCCGGGGAGTAGCGCCGCTTCAGCCATAGCTACGGATGCGGTTCTACGATGATGAACGACGCTTCGTGCCGACGAAGAGCGAAGGTGGTATGGCCAACGCGCACGGCCATCGGTTCACGTCCGCCGATGCCTTCGGCCACGATGCGTACCCGCTCCCCTGGTACGAAACCCAGCTCGACCAGGCGCAACACCAGTTCGTGGTCCACACCAGTGGCAGGTATCGTCACATCGCACACGGTGGCCCAGCGCCGCTCGGGCAGAAGGTCAAGGGGCAGGTTCTTGATCACGTGTGCGGACATGGAAGGGGTGCAAAGGTCTTCACCGGCCCGGCATCACCAAATCCCCCGATCAGGGTACCGGCGCAGGGGCATCATGACCAACCGATCGTTGAAAGAGCTTGCCGCACGCTTGAACATGGGTCGGTGGCCGTGGTTCCTTTGTGGTATGGCACGCAAGGCCACCGTGGACGCTTTGTCGTTGTTCGACACGCTCGTCTACACCTGTCAGTACCGCCTGGTGATCGACCCGGCAAGCCATCTTGCCGCGCGCATCATGGAGTGGCGGCAGGCCCTGCGCGAGCGCATTGGCACTTTCAACGAAGCGTACCAGATGCCGGGCATCGTGCTTTTCCAAAGTGAATTGCCACCTGAATACGAAGGACCATTGGCCGATACCATCGCGCGGGGAACGGCCGGTTTTCCCCCGTTCGCCCTCAACTTGGGCGGCATGGTGCACAGCGATGATCGCAAGAGCATCCACATCGAACTGGGGGAGAAGGGCACCATCGCTGCCCTACGCCAACGGGTGGTGGACAATGTGCGGGCGAACCGGCGCATCAAGAAGCTCGGGGTGGCGGTGGAAGAACATCCTCGGTTGGTGATCGCATCGGGCCTGAAGGCCGATCAATTCACCACGGCTTGGGCCCTGCTCGGCAACCAGGGTGGCATGATCCAGCAGCGCGTGAGCGATGTGGTGCTGATGAAGCGCGAGCTCGATACCACGAGCATCGATCAGCATGTACGCACCTTCCCATTGGAGATGACAGCGTGATCGCCTGGTGGCGATAGGGTCATCTTCGATCGCTCATTGCAGCGGATCGGCCAGAAGTAGCTCGGGATATTCATACGGGTCGCTGGCCTTCGGGGTATTGCCGCTCCCGCTCTTTCCTAGGAGGGGTGCCACCGGATAGGCGGTCATCGCGTCGGTCGGGTAGGGGCGAACGAGCCGCATCAACGCATCCATATCGGCACGGCTGTCCACCGGGGCCAGCCAATGCTCTTCTTCTGCTTCGGTAAGGATCACCGGCATGCGCGCGCCATCCACCTTCGGGTTGTTGTGGATCCGCCGCATCAGGTCGTTGGGCTCGCAGGTCACGATACTGAAGGTGCGGCGGACGTTCCCACTGTTCTTGTCCTTCCATTCATCCCATAAGCCGGCCAGGGCGAAGTGTGGCCGGTCCTTCAGGTGGATGAAGTAAGGATAGGTGCGTTTGCCGAAGTGATGGTGTTCGTAGAAGCCTTCCACGAAGACGAGGCAGCGTTTGCTCTCCGCCGAGACCCGAAAGGACGGTTTCTCGAACATGCTCTCCCCACGTGCGATCAAGGTGCGGTTGCGGATCTCATCGGCCTGGCCGTTGTCCTTCACCCATGCGGGTACCAGGCCCCACGACATCAATTGTGGTTCGCGTGGGGCATCGTTGGTGTAGATCACTTGATCCGGATGGTCGAAGCCGTTCGCGAAGTGCAGGTCCATTTCCGGGTGCAGGAGCCGGTTCAACTTTTCAACGGCACCACTATCCCCACGGCTCTTAGCGATGCGGAGGCTCATCTCGGTGCGGGCTTTCGTTCCGTAGCACATGGTCAGGTCGTTCCTCGATGCGTTAGGCAGCGATGCGGAGCATCCGCTCGGCCGTTGGGGTGAAGATACCAGCCATCATGATGCTCACAGCGAGGCTGGAACCGCAGGCCCGCAAAGTCGTAGGGAGCAGGTGGGATCAAGGCCTGGTTCGCACCAACGGGTAGCTCGACGCGACGATTCCTTACGCATCTTCGCATCGACAAGTATGATAGCTACGCATCGTTACCTGGCGATCATCGCCCCATCACCACCCATCGCCAAAGAGGTCGTGCGGATCCGCGAGGCCTTGCGCGCCTTGATCGGCGATTTCCAGGGTTTGAGGTTGATGCCGCATGTGACCCTTTTCCTTGCGGACGTTCCGGAAGATATCGGGGACCTCATTGCTTCCGGCATCGCAGCCGGGGTGCAGCACAGCGAAGCATTCGACCTGCACTACGATGGCATCACGCACTTCCCTGATGAGCGCACCATCTATGTGGATCCGGTCGAGAAAGGAGCCATCGGAACCCTGCGGACCGCGATCGTGGACCGTGTCATGGCGATCGGTACGATCAAGGAGGCCGTTCGGTCCACCGATCATCCGCATCTCACCATCGCCGCCGGTCTTCGTCCCGACCAGTTCAGCTCCGCGTGGGTCATGCTGAAGCCACATGTCTTCAACGCCGCGCATCGGGTGGAAAGCGTGGTCCTGTTGCGTCGCGCGCTTCGCCCTGGCGCCGAGTACGAAGTGCTCCGTGAATTCCCGCTCGTGAAGTGAACTGGTCGGGTGGTGCCCTGTCGGTCTTCATTTCGTTGATCGCACTTCGTGGTACACGGTGTCCCGGCGTAAGCCTGTAACACCTACTTTTCGCCTATGCGGTTTCCGGCATCGTTGTTCATCGCGCTGTTGCTCATGCTTTGGGCAAGCCAGGGGTCTTCCCAGACCATCACGGTGAATGAGGAGGATGACAGCGCTAGGGCCATCAGTTTGCGCACCTTTTATGAGGACGATACCGACGTGCCCGGCCAGGGAGAAGAGGTCGATGGTATCGGCCTGCTCGGAAAGCGAACGCGACACCTACTGGGCGATGTGCCATATGCGGCCGGAAGGACCTTGGTGGATACGACCTGGCTTTACTACCGGACCTCGTTGGATACGGTACTTCCTTCAACAGGCGTGCATTGGCTCCGCGTGCCCTTGAACCCGGACAGCACGTTGAAAGGTGTGCCCATGGTGCTGCGCGTCGCCTCGCGGGTTCCGGTGCGGATCTACCTCAATGGTGAGCGGGTACTTCAAGCCGATGAGGCAGCGGTAAGGCCCGGTGGCATCGTCGATACCCGAACGGCGGATATCCCTCCGCTCAACATCCCTTTGATCTTTCTATGCGACGGGAACAGGGAGGTCATCACCATCCGATCCGAAGGTACGCCAGGTACATCCTTGACGGACCACGCGATCGAGGCCTCGTTGCACACGGCCGACATCAACTACCGCACGCAACGTAGCATGTTGCACCACGGGGTGTTCATCGGGATCAACATCCTCATCGCCCTTCTTGCTCTTATCAGTGCCTGGTCGGAGAAACAGCGCACCGGCTGGGTGTTCCTCGGGGTACTGTCACTACTCGTGGTGCTCGATGTGGTCAGTTCCCTGGGTGGGGCTGAGGCCATGCTCGGCATGTCAGACAACGTAAGGGAAGGGCTTCGAAAGCTCAACATGTTGCTCTTGCCTTGGACATCGTACATGTTGATACGGGTGATCTGCGAAATGGGCGTTGAACTCACAGCGAAGCGGAAGCGGCTGTACCTCATCGCGGCTTTGGTGGTCACCGCACTTGTCATCGCCTTCTTGATCGGAGAGGCCAAAGGCCTGGTGGAAGCGAACGAGGGGCTCGGCTTGTTGAACGATCAGCCCTGGATCATCATACCGGGTCTGTTCATGATCGCCTTGTTCGGCATCATCGTGCTCTGGTTCTCCATCGATGTGATCCGGCTGGGCATCCGACTGCTGCGGACACCCGGATTCGGCCGCTGGATCGGTGCAGGGGCCGTGGCGTCCAGCTTGCTCACTATCCTGTTGAACATCATCAGCGCCGTTTCGGGTGATGGGTTGTCGGCTTGGTTCTCGCTCGTGGCGGACTACAGCTCATACGTGGCGGTGCCGGTATCGGTGGCCGTATTCATGGCCATCCGTGCAGCACACCACAACCGCCTGGTGGCCCGGCAGCGCGATGAATTGGACTTGGAGGTGCAGGAGCGCACAGCGGAGTTGCGCAAGGAAAAGGACCGATCCGATGAGCTGCTCCTCAACATCCTTCCAGCGGAGGTGGCCGAAGAGCTGAAGGCACAGGGCTCTGCGGCAGCACGCCACTTCGACCTCGCCTCGGTGCTCTTCACCGACTTCAAAGGCTTCACCACCTTGGCCGCGCAAGTGGAACCGGCCGAGTTGTTGAATGAACTGAACATCTGCTTCAAGGCCTTCGACGACATCATCGGCGCGCACGGCGTGGAGAAGATCAAGACCATCGGCGATGCTTACATGTGCGCCGGAGGCTTGCCCGATCCTGGTACGTCCAGTCCCTTGGATGTGGTGAATGCCGCCTTGGAGATGCAAACCTTCATGCGGCGTCGCAAGAGCGAACGGACCGCCATAGGTAAGCCCGCTTTCGATATGCGATTGGGCATCCATACCGGGCCCGTGGTGGCCGGTATCGTGGGGGTGAAGAAATTCCAATACGACATTTGGGGCGACACGGTGAACACCGCTAGCCGGATGGAGAGTTGCGGCGAGATCGGCCAGGTCAACATCAGTCGCGCCACTTACGATCTCGTCAAGGACCAGCCGGGACTGGAATTCACCCCGCGCGGTTTCGTGGAAGTGAAAGGCAAGGGCGAGCTCGAGATGTTCTTTGTCCGCCGTAGCCTCGGCGAAGGCTGACTTTGTTCGCCGAAGCTCCGAAGAAGCGTTGGAGAACTTTGTTCGCCGAAGCAGCGAAGTCGCGTAGGTGGGCTTTGTCCGCCGCCGCAGCGAAGTCGCATAGATGGACTTCGTCAGCAGGCGATCCGCTTTCAGTTAGGGTGTAGCCGCTCTGATCAACGTGCTAACGGTCTGGCCGTCGGATGACCAGGGGGCCCTTGTCCTCCCACGCCTCCACTTGACGCACATCGCCGAGACGGAAGAAGACCGGCACTTTGAGGCGACGTTCCAGTTGCACATCCAGCTTGCAGAAAACCCCGAGCTGAGCATACGAATAGGCCGGCGGCATATGCAAAAGGTCGGGGCGCGCGGGAACATCGAACCGTAACGACCATGTCGGAACGACCGGTGTTTGGCCATGAGCGACTTCACCCACACAGAACAAGATCAGGGCGAAGAGGAACGACTTCATCCTTCGAGGGCTTGTTTCGTTCCTGCGTAAGTGATCCCGAAGTGCGATGCATCATGCACGCATCGCCCATTCTTGATCACCAATACCTGTGGCGACTCGTGGGTGATCCCATACCGAACGGCAACAGCGTTGGAAACCGCCCGATGCCGATGCAAGTCCAACAGGTATGGTACGTGCGCGGCGTCATCGGCATCGGTCCAGTTGCGCTGCAAACGGTCCAAAGCTGTGCGGCTGATGCTGCACGTGGTGCTATGCTTGAAGAGCAGGATGGGTTTTCCCTGCGAGGCCTCGTCCACGGCATCAAGCTGCGCAACACTGGTCAATGGGGTCCACTCCATACGGTACAAAGGTCGGCAGGAAGGGGACTTCCTGACAATGCGCTAAATTGCCACTGTGCCGGTGACGACCATTTCGTCAGTGACAGCCGGAGCCGTTCCGTACAACTTTAAACCATGTACCGTGAAGTAGACAAGTCCACGAAAGATCAGAATGAAAGACAAGACCTCGAAGAGCGGCTGATCCTCTTCGGTATTTCGATAATACGAACCAGCGAAGGCATGCCCCGGTCACCGGCTGGTACCCATTTATCGGGGCAACTACTCCGTTCGGGCACCTCACCCGCATTGAATTATGCTGAGGCGAAAGCGGCGGAAAGCCATCGGGACTTTACGCACAAGATCAAGATCGTCCTGAAGGAACTCCGGGAAACTTGGGTGAATTTGAGAATGATCGATGGCTCTGGGCTCCATCCGGATAAGACCATTTTAGGGCTCGCATTGGCGGAGAGCGACCAACTTGTTGCCATCTTCACCCAAAGTGTGAGAACGGCCGAACGTAAGAGTCCACCCAGGAAGTCATAAAGCTGAAGTGTGGGTGTTGAGGTGTGATGTGTGAACTAGCGCACGTCCACCTCACAGCTCACCCCATACACTTCACCCCTCACCCCTCACATGGAGCACGAAGAAACCGAAATGGCCACCTTGGCCGCACGGTTCGTCAACAGCACGAACCGCCACGTTTTCCTCACAGGCAAAGCAGGGACCGGCAAGACCACCTTCCTGCACAAGCTCGCCGCCAGTACGCACAAGCGCTATGTGATATTGGCGCCCACGGGCATCGCCGCATTGAACGCGAAGGGTGTTACCATCCACAGCCAGTTCCTGTTGCCCTTCGGCTCGTTCATTCCAGAACGCCAGCTGCCGCCGGATATCATGGGAGGCAACTTCCATGATCAGGATACCCTGACGCGACGTCACCCGCTCAACAACATCCGGCGGAATGTGCTGCGCGAAGTGGACCTGCTCATCATCGACGAGGTGAGCATGCTGCGGGCCGACCTGCTCGATGCCATCGACTTCCGTATGAGATCCGTTCGGCAGAACCGTGGCCAGAGCTTTGGTGGTGCGCAAGTGCTCTTGATCGGCGACCTCTACCAGTTGCCACCCGTGGTGAAGGATGAAGAGCTGCGTGTGCTGCAACGCTGGTATCGCAGTCCACACTTTTTCGAGAGCCGTGTGATGCGTGAACACGGCTATGCGCATATCGAGTTGGACAAGATCTTCCGTCAGCAGGACGGCGACTTCATCCACATCCTCAACAACCTCCGCAACAACACGGTAACAGCGGCGGATGTGGAGCGCTTGAATGCGCATTACCGCGCCAACATCAGTGCGTCGGATAGCGATGGCGTCATCACGCTCACCACGCACAACTACAAGGCCGATGAACTGAACCAGCGCGCGCTCGCTGCCCTCCCAGGCAAGGTGTTCACCTATGAAGCGCACAGCGATGGCGATTTTCCCGAGAGCATGTATCCTGTCTTGGAGCGGATCGAGCTGAAGGAAGGTGCTCAGGTCATGTTCGTGAAGAACGACATCGAGAAGGCCTACTTCAACGGAAAGCTGGCCAAGGTGGAAACACTGACCGCGGATGGCATCACCGTGCGGATGGACACTGGCGAGTCGTACAAGCTCAAACGCGAGACCTGGGAGAACAAGCGCTATGTGGTGAACGCGAGCACCAAGGAGCAGGAGGAACAACTCCTGGGCACCTTCGAGCAATACCCGATCAAGCTCGCATGGGCCATCACGGTACACAAGAGCCAGGGCCTCACGTTCAGCAAGGCCATCATCGATGTGGGCAACGCCTTCGCTCCGGGCCAGGTGTACGTGGCCTTGTCACGTTTGCGTTCCTTGGATGGCTTGATCCTGCGCACTCGGATCGACCCGTCGGTGGTCAGCAGCGACCGTGACGTGGTCGCATTCACGGAACGGGGCACCCAACAGGAACCGCTCGCGCAACAACTGAAGGCGAAGCAGCGCGAATACCTGCAGCTGTTGGTGGCAGGCACCTTCGACTTCAGCGACATCCAGCGGAAGATCGACTATACGCTGAAGGATCATCCGGAGGTGGCGCAGTTCGAGGACGAGAGCATGAAGACCGCGCTGCAGGTGCTGCGCGAGAAGCTGCGGGCCGAGGAGGAGAACACCCACAAGTTCCGCAACCAGCTGGTGCGACTGATGTTCGAGGATAAACGGGAGGAGCTCCTCGAACGGATCGAAAAGGGTGGTGCCTATTACAACACGCTGTTGCAGGAGCGGATGAAGGCCCTCTTCATGCACCTGGCGCAGGTGGAGCTGCTGAGCAAAGCCAAGGAATACGCCAATGAACTGAAGGAGATCGACGGCATGGTGATGAAGAAGATCGCCACCATCGCCAAAGTGGGTTACATCGCCACCTGCATCCTCAATGGCACCGAGATCCAGCGGCAGAAGGATATCGAACAGGGCCTCGGCGCCAAACGGGCCGCCATGGTGGGCGAAGCCCGTGCCTGGGCCGAAGAGAACCGACCGAAAGGCAAGACCGGTAAGAAACGCAAACGCGCAGTGATCGATGATCCTGCTGATGGCGCGGGCACCGTCGACCATCCGGGTCGACCTCCAGGTACCGAAAAGAAGGAACGCGCCCCCAAAGGCAGCACCTACGAGACCACCTACGCCATGCAGAAGGAAGGATTCGGCATCGACGAGATCGCATCCACGCGGTCCATGGCGAAGGGCACCATCGAAGGGCATTTCGCACGCGGCATCGCAGAAGGCAGGTTGGAGATCGAAAGCCTGATGCCTAAAGAGGAGCGCGACACCATCGCCGACTGGATGCGCGAGCATGCCGACAAGACCCTCAACGATGCCCGGGCCAACTTCGGCGACCGCTTCAGCTACGGACAGCTGCGCATGGTGCAGGCGTGGGTGAAGAAAGAGGCGTAGCGTAGAAGGGCGGGTCCGTTCGTGTTGGATGTTGGCTCAACTCAGCGGAACCACGCGGCCTTCCATCCACTTTACGATGCCTTGCACATCCAATTGGCCAGTGGCTACTTGGATGACCATGTCGTACGATTCCTCAGGAGGGCAGCGAAAATCAAGAGCGTGGTCTTGGAGCAGGAGGCGCGCCAAGGCATATCCAGTGCGCTTGTTCCCATCAAGGAACGGATGACCCGTTATGACACCATGCAAGATAGCGGCAGCCTTTTCTTGCGCTGAGGGGAAAAGATCCACACCAGCGAAGGTGGCGAAAGGTCTATTCAGGGAAGCATCCAGAATACCTTCATCACGCACCCCATCTGAGCCACCAAAGTGCCGGATGAGTTCACCGTGGTAGAAAAGGACTTCGGCCTTGCCGATCATTCAGCCAGGCGTTGAAGCAGGGCCTTATCCTCCTCGATGTTCTTCATGAAGCGGGCCATTCGTTGAAGCGTGGCCACTTCACCTTTTGCAAGTTCCTCGATGGCATCAAGTAGATGCTGTACCATGCTTGCAGGTGCGTCATCGGGTATGTCTTTGATGCGGTCCAGCATCATCCTCTTGAGTTCCTTGGTGCTCATTTCTGTCAAAAATACACTGGATGTAGTGCAACTAAGCAACGAGATCGATCTCTTGTCGGCTTGCGCGGCGGAGCTTAATCCTCCGCCGCGCTGCCATCGCCGCACATGCGCACGATCTTCGGCGTGAACGAACCCAGCACCTCCACAAGCTCGCGCTGGCTGGCCATCACCGTCGCTATGTCCTTGTAGGCCATGGGTGCTTCATCGATGCCACCGCCGATCAGTTCGATGCCATGGTCCTCCAAGTGCTCCTTCACGACCGAAGGGCTGATCGTCTCCTTCGCCTTCGTACGGCTCATCACCCGCCCTGCGCCGTGACTGGCGGACGCGATGCTCTCCACCACGCCGGTACCACGCACGATGTAGCCGGGCGCCGTCATACTGCCGGGGATCACACCGAGCACACCCTTGCCCGCCGGAGTTGCGCCCTTGCGATGCACGATGACCTCTCGGCCGCCATGCACCTCCTTCCATGCGAAGTTGTGATGGTTCTCCACCATGGCTGCAGGCTTCTCGCCCAGTGCCTTCGCGATCCGTGCATGGATGTGGTGGTGGCAGGCCGAGGCGAAATCGCCTGCGAGGTTCATGGCCGACCAGTACTCCAGGCCTTCGGCACTGTCCAGCGAGAGCCACGCCAGGTTCTGGGCTTCAGCGGGCAGCTTGCACAACTCCTTCGCCACGCGGGTATAGTGCGCCGCAATGCCAGCACCCAAGCCACGCGAGCCGCTGTGCGAAAGCAGGGCGAGGTAGTTGCCCAAGGGGAGGTTGAACTCGTTCTGTATATCGGTGATCTTCACCACGCCGAACTCTACGAAGTGGTTACCGCTTCCGCTGGAACCGATCTGGCGCCAAGCACGGTCCTTCAAGTGCTTCACCACGGGAATGGTGTCGAACTCGCTCCGTTCCAGCACGGCATCGCTCATGGGCTTCTCGTGTACAGCCCGGCCGAAGCGTGTGTGTTCTACAAGCAGCCGTTTGTGATCTGCGCGGTTCTTCTCGAGTACATCGGGCGCGATGTTGAAGATGCTGAGGCACATGCGGCATCCGATGTCCACACCAACGCCATAGGGGATCACCGCCTTCTCCACGGCGAGCACACCACCGATGGGCAGGCCGTAACCTTGGTGGGCATCGGGCATCAGCGCACCGGCCACCGTTACAGGCAGCTTCATGGCGATCTCCATCTGGTGGATGGCGCCCTGCTCGATGTGCTCGCTGCCGAAGGCGCGGTAGTCCTTGCGCGGCACCAGTTCGTGCATGGCCACTGCCTTCCGGTCACGACCGGTCAGCGCATCTGCGATTGGTGCGTAGTGTTCATGTTCCGCATAGGCATCGGGATCGGCAGCGATGCGCGCCAGTTCAGCCAGCACCTGCTCCTTGTTCGTCTTGCGATGATGCTTCAGCATCACGTTGATGGCGATGCCGATCGCACGGCCCTCGGGATAGCCGGCGGCGATCAGGTCCTTACCATGTAGTTTCAAGCCTTTCATGAGTGTTCAAATTAAGTCAGGTCAGATGATGGGGATCGAACCTGCCTGCCGGCAGGCAGGCCCATGCTCACTGCGACACAAGCAGCCGTGCTACCATTACACCACATCCAACATGTTCATGAAGGAGGCCGAACCTGCCCGTTCTGGCAGCGAACTGAATGCCATTACCATTCGGAAGCTCACTCCTTCTGTTTGTTGGCCCGGCGGGACTCGAACCTGCCTACCGGCAGGCAGGCCCGCACCCATCGGTTAAAAGCCGAGTAGTCTGCCATACGACCTCCAAGCCAATTAGCGGTGCCGACGGGGATCGAACCCGTGAACTCCCGGTAGACAGCCGGGCATTGTACCGCTCAACTACGGCACCGTTGTGACGGGTATGGGATCCGAACCCATGTGAACGCCTTGAAAGGGCGCTATCCTGGTCCATCTAGATGAACCCGCCATTGTTGCCAGGGCCTTCCTCCGCCGAAGCGGCTTCGCGAAGGCGAGGCTGGACTCGAACCAGCATACGCAGCTCCAAAAACTGCTGTCCTGCCGTTAGACGACCTGGCATTCCATTTTCGCATCATCGTGTCCACCTGGAGAGACTCGAACTCCCAACCGTCCGGGTCGAAACCGGGCGCTCTGATCCATTGAGCTACAGGTGGAGGTGTGAAGTGTGGGGCGATCGCTGTGCGGTGTGTGGTCGTACGCACCATCACACTTCACCTCTCACACCCCACACCTCACCGTTCATTCAAGGGCCTTTGCCCGGAGAGAAGATCTCCTTCAACTGGTCCAGGACCTTGGCGTTACCACTGATGGAGAGCGTGTTCACCTTCTCGGCGATCTTTTCCACGTACTCCATCTCCTTCAGCTTGAAGAGCATGGCGTTGTCCTCCATGAGCTTCGCGGTGTTCAGCAGGCTGCGCGTGCTTGCCGTTTCCTCGCGACGCATGATGGTGTTCGCTTCCGCCCTCTTCTGCGCGATCAGCACCTGGTTCATGATCTCCTTCATGTCGCCAGGAAGGATGATGTCCTTGATGCCGTTGTACTTGATCGCCACACCGATGGCCTCGGCCTTCTCCTTCACCGTGGCGTCCACGTAGGCCGTCACCTCCTCTTTGTTGCCGAGGATCTCGTCCAGCGTCTTCGTACCGATGAACTCACGCAGAGCCAGCTGCACGGTCACATACAACTGCTTCTCGAAGTCCTTGGTCTCCAACAGCGCCTTGCGGATGTCGGTGACACGGTACTGCGTGTTGAAGTTGATGCGTAGCGCGGCCTTATCCTTCGTGAGGATGTCCTGACCGTTCACTTCCAGTTGAAGCAAACGCAGGTCCGCCTTGAGCACTTGGATCACGGTGCTGTTCTTCGCGTAGAAGTACACACCGGGCTGCAGCAAGGCCTTGGCTTCACCATCCACCATCAGGATACCCTGCTCGTGCGGATCCACGCTGTACACGCGGACGTAGGGCAGCAGTGCAGCCTTCATGAGCAGGTCGCGGTCGATCTCCTTGTTGATCTCGATCTCGCTGAGGTCCATGGTGATGAACTTCAGGTCGATCAAGCCCTTGAAGAAGGCGTAGCGACCGGGCTTCAACACTTCCTGGAAGTTGCCGTTGCGGTACTTCAGCACCAGCTGGTTGTCTCCCACCTCCACGATGGTGAGCAGCGCGGCGAGCTCGGCATCGCGCAGCAGCAGTTCCAGCGTGATCGGCGCGTTGAAAGGCAGCGCGGTATCGTAGATCTTCACTTCGTCGAACAAGCCGATGAAATGGCGGCCTGGCTTCAGAACGCGCAGGTAGTTACCGTTGCGGAAGACGAGCGCGATCTTGCCTTCCTGGATACGTTGGGTCATCAT
This sequence comes from Flavobacteriales bacterium, assembly GCA_016787995.1. Classification (GTDB taxonomy): domain Bacteria; phylum Bacteroidota; class Bacteroidia; order Flavobacteriales_F; family PHOS-HE28; genus PHOS-HE28. The sequence goes on from JAEUTB010000211.1 coordinate 20,055, forward strand.
GGTACATCAGGTGTTGGCCAGCGCATCGCAGTACCGTACGATGCATTGGTGAGTTGTGGTGCCACTTCCGGTGGGCACCGTTGACCGGGTATATCATGCGTGTTCGTTCCACGCGTGTTGTACAAGAGAAAGCGATGCAGAGCCGCCACCTTCATCCGGCGGGGAACACGGTGCCGGGGCTTGGCCTTTCTTCGACCGATCACCGTGGTTCATCATCGCCGCAGCACGCATGGTGCTGTGATCCTGGTGCGTTCGGGTGACAGGTGGTCGTAGGCCGCGCCCAAGCAGAGCATGCTCCGCAGGACGGACGCCGGTCGTCTTGTGCGCTCATGGGCAACGGACAGGACCGGTGGATCCAACATCGCTTTCAGGGATGGGCATTTTTAGGGAAGCACCCGACTTCCTTCCATGAAACTGGATCCTCAGTCCAGCGCGTCTGCCAATTCCGCCATACACCGCAAAGTGTAGTGGGACTCGAACCCACAATTCTTGGTGCTCTACCAACTGAGCTATCCACCGTTCGGTGGAGCAGGATTCGAACCTGCGACATCCAATGGAGAGGAACAGATCGACCGTGCGGCGGCATACCGCGGGCGAAGCCTGCCTGCCGTAGGCAGGGCGCTGCGGCACCATGGGGCGTAGGAAACCCTCATCTGGTCCGACACGTGCGGTCTTTCCTCGTGCTTGTCCACCGTATGGCGGACAAGATGTTTTGTGCTGAAAGCACAGTATGTAAAGAACGTCTTCGTACCGGGTGAAGGATTCGAACCTTCGTGTTCCTCGTTATGGGCGAGGCGCGATCACCATTTCCGCCAACCCGGTGTTGGCCTCGATCCGGGGATCCCTGCGCTTCGGTATCGGTGTATCCGATGCCGGAGTTCAGCCCTTTGCAGGGATCCCCTTCGCGTATCGGGTGCGCAGAAAACGGCGAACCCGGTCGTTTCGGACCGGGTTCGTGAACGGAGTTGCGTGGGCAGCTCGTTATCGTATCCGGTTCCGTATTGGGCAGGGTTTCACATCGAAACCCTGGAAGCGTTGGTTCATCTGCTCATGCTCACGCATGAAGGATGTTATCCGTCGCTCGATGGGGTAGTTACTCTTCATTCGTTCGTTCCGTTTTTGGGGCGATCATGATCGACCCATACTTGTTCCCTTGTTCCTGAAATGCGAAGCCCCGGCTTTCGCGCGGGGCTTCCATGGTGATCGTGTTATCGATCCGTCATGAAAGCCCATGCCTCCGCAAGAGGTCGCGCTGTTCGTTGCTTATGGTGTGCAGCTTCCGCATTTCGAGGGTCAAGACGGCGCGTGTTGCGCAATGGTTGCTTCGATCCACGAAATATTTTTTCGAGGTCTTGATCGCATGAAGTGAACGTGTGTGCGGCTGCACGTGCGCACGCGCATACGCACACATGCGCGAGCGGTGAGGGATCACCGCACCTTCATGATCGCTTTCACCTGCTGCTGCATGCCGTTCTGCACACGGCAGTAGTAGGCCCCAGCTGGCAGATCGGAAAGGTCCACCTGCATGCGCTGTTCACCAGGGGCCATCTGCCCGTTGTACAACGTGCGCACCACTTGGCCATTCTCGCCGAATACCTGTATCACGGTCCGGTCACCGTTGGTGGTGAATACCATGGTCACCAGATCGGTGAACGGGCTTGGGAAGACCTCGAGGAGCGAGGTGCCCGCCTGTTGGTTCGCTGTACGTATGTCGGTGCCCAGGCAGCCCGCCGGATCGACCAAAGCCAGGTTCTGGTAGGTATCGAGCATCACGGCATCCACATCATCCTGTGGCAGGCAGAACCAATCCTTCAGCACCGATGCGTAAACGCTGCGGAAGTCGTGTTGCATGGGCAGATTGGTCTCGTAGGTCGTGTTCGCCGGTAGATCTGGGTTCTGGCCGAGCATACCGGGGAGAACGTGCGTGCCGAAGAGGAACAAGGGCGCCGCCGTGCCATGATCGGTGCCGATGGAGGCGTTGCTCTTGATGCGCCTGCCGAACTCCGAGAAGGTCATCCCGATCACGCGATCGTCCAGGCCGAGTAGTTCAAGATCGTCCTGGAACGCATGGATGCTGTCGCTCAAACCGCGCAACAGGTTCGCATGGTTGCCGGCGACCGTGTTGCCAGCCACCACCTGCTGCGCATGGGTATCGAAGCCATCGATCCCTACCCAATAGATGCGGGTCTTCAGCCCACCGCAGATCAACTGGGCCACGATCTTAAGGGCATTGGCCAATTCCGCACCGGGTTCGTTCCCGGTGGGGTAGAGTGTGCTCAGGTTGCACCCCGGTTGTGCGGCGGCCTGGATCACGTCGCCGTAGAGATCGGCCTGGCGCTGCACGGTACGCACGAAGTCGAGCTTGGAGCCCATACAATCCGGGGTAACGGCATCGGTGAACGGATTGCCTGTCAGGCTGAGCGAGTCCTCGGTGTTGTAGATGGAAGCGCCCATCGCCACACCCTGGTGCTGCAGCCCGATGCTGATCGGTGCTCCGATGCGGATCGAGAGCGGGTCGGGCATGGTGGTGTTGGGGTAGCCGTTCGGGAAGTTGGGGTACTCCGAGTGTAGATAGCGGCCCACCCAACCGCTGGCCAACAATTGATCGCTATTGGCGCCGGTCTCCCAGATGTCCGTGCTGCGGAAGTGGGAGAAATCGGGGTTCGGATACCCCACACCTTGCACGATGTTCAGCTTGCCATCTTCCCAGAGTTCGCGCATGCCACCCATGGCAGGATGCAAGCCCGTTGCGGAAAGTCCGGACAGACCGAGGACCGCACTTTCAGGGATGAGCACGTTGGCGCGCACGGTCGAGAGCACATCGTACTGATCCAATGGGATCACCGTGTTCAGTCCATCGTTACCGCCATAGAGTTGGATGATGACGAGCACGCGATCCTCAGCGCTGCGATCCAGCAACGGTTGAAGCACGGGGTTGCCGAAGCCACGGACAGCGAATCCTCCGATGGTGGCGGCCGAGGTGGTGCGTAGGAAGGTGCGACGACGCATGGTGGTGGTGGATCAGAAGATGTGACGTTCAGCGGCCTTCTGCATGTCGCCGATAAGCCAGCGCAGGATGTCGGGCACCAACTGGGCGGTCATGTTCGTGGTGTTGGGATCGGCGATGTACGCTTCGTAGGCTTCGGTCCAATACGCATCGCTGACTTGGCCGAAGAGCAAGTACTGCTGCTTCAATTGTTGTTTCACCGATGCGGAGATCGGGTTCACGTAAAGCAGGTCCACGAGGTCCTGGATCAGCACATTCGGGTCGGCCGGGTCGCTCAGTTGCTGCGCGAAGGCCACGATGTCCACTTCGAAAGTGAGGCCCGCGCTACCTGGCTGCACGGTCATTGCCGGTGTTTCGATGCTCGCATAGACCACGGCCAACAACGAATTGTTGCGTTGCGGGTAGGTGGCGGTATCCAGCCAGAGCTCATCGTAGCTGGGGAACAGGTAGTACGCCGGCCAGCCTGCCACATTCGGCGGAGCCATCAGGTTCATGCCCGCATAGGCCGTGAGCCAGTAGTGTTCCAGGTCCACCTGATACCGTGCTTCCACCAGACCGGGGTCCGCGGTGGGGAAGTTGAACAGGCGCAGGTCGCCCACCACAAGGTCCACGGGGTTCTTCACCATGCAACCGCGGATGGTGGTGCTGAAGAAGTGATCACTGGTGAGCAAGGCGCGCAACACGATCTCGATCTGGTCCGGTGCAGCCACGTTGTCACGGAAAAGTTGCGCCAGCGGCTCGATCACATCGGCTTCGGCTTCTTCGCTGATCTCACCGTGGACGAAGAAGCGGTACAACTCACGGCAGATGAACCGCGAACATTCCGGGTTCGCCAGGATCATGTCCAACAAGGCGTTCAGCTCGGTCTCCCCGGCGCTCATCCCGGTCTGCCCCTGGATCACCGTGTTGTTGAAGAAGGCCGAGAATTGTTTGTTGGCGGCGGTGTGGTTCGGTGGGAAGAAGATGGTCTGCGGCAGCACGGGCGTTCCTCCGTTCTCGATCATGAAGGTCCAGCCGGTAAGCACCCTTGCCGCAGCTTGCACATCGGCTTCGGTGTATCCGCTTCCTTGCCCCAGGGTGAAGAGCTCGAACAATTCCCGCGCGTAGTTCTCGTCCGGTGCCGCAGCGATGTTCAAGTAGCCGTTCAGGTAGTAGAGCATGGCAGGCTCCACCGTAACGTCATGGATCAGCTGCTTGAAGTTCCCCTTGCATCGTGTACGTAGCAATTGGTTCATGCGGTACTGCATCTCCGACTGGTACACGATGGAGACCTGTGTGGGCATATGGTTGTGCCAGAACAGGGTGAGCTTTTCGCGCAGGTTCCGTTGCTGCCCGGTCATTTGCCCCATCCACCATGCCGCGAAACTCCGGATGCGCACCTCGATGATATCGGTGTCGTTCAGCGGCGTGATCGGTGTATCCACCCACGTACTGCCGAAAGGCACAGCCGGGTCGATGCCGTTCGGATCGCCGTTCTCATCCGTGTAGGCCCGTAAGGGTGGGGTGGTGTCGTTGGTGAACGTGAGCAGTTCATCCACCACGTCCGCCAGGGACATACCCTCGAAGTGGGAGCGGTCGGCCACGGTGCAGCCGAACAACGTACGCCGCAGCAGGTGCTGGAGCTCCGGCCTGCCGAAGGGGCCGGTGTAAGGGGTGATGGGCATGGTGGTGTAGTGGTTCCGAAAACTAGTGTCGCTCTGAGGCGTTTACGTGGGTAGACCCCTGAAAAGATCAACAGTTCGACGGTTAGACGTTCGAACGTGGTCGAAGTCGAATTCATTGCCCACGAATATTCCGGTCTGCATTCCCGATATTCGATCGACCGATCACCTGGCCATGCACGACATCCACCGCCCCGATGCGCAAGGATTCATTCCTGGCGTCTATAACTATTGCGACCGGCGCTGCGAGCGGTGCCGCTTCATCATGCAGTGCCGCGTGGGCCGGGTGGAGGCCGATGATGCGGAATACGAAAGCGAGGGTGGCCCTCCGGGCGTGCCTTCCACGTACGCGGACCGGTTAGGGAACATGATGCGCGAAGTTGCCGGCCGCTCCAGCACAGAAGCTGAAGAGGAGGACGATGATACCCCGGGTTTCGGGCTCACCGTGGAGGAGATCAACGCGATGTCGCAGCTGGATGCCGATGAGGAGGCGGAATATGAACAGCAGCGGAAGGCGGTGGATCGGGCGGTGAAGGAGCACCCTTTGAGCGGGCTCGGCTCCACCTACCTGAAGCGTTCCATGCTGTGGACCAAGACCCGCCAGGAGAAGCTCAAGGCCATGGGCATCGATCTGAGCAAGCGTGTGGATATGGCCGCCCGGCCGCTAGACCCGGAGAAGCAGATCCTGCGCGAGGCGGTTGATGAGATCCTCTGGTTCCAGGTCATGCTCACCACCAAGATCCGGCGTGCTGTTCAAGGCAAGATCGAGGATACGGACCTCGACGAAGCCCTGGGTATTTCGCCGGTCATGAGCGACTGGAACGGCACGGCCAAACTCTGCCTCCACATCGTTGAACGCTGTACGGATGCATGGTCCACCGTGGCGGAATTGATGCCGGACGAAGCCGTGGAGGTGGGTCCCATACAGGAACTACTCCTGCACATCAGAACCGGATTGGATCGCGCGTTCCCCGATGCGCACAAGTTCATCCGCGCCGGTTGGGACGCTCACATGGGTAACCCCGAGCACTGATCGATCAGCGTACCTTCAACAGGTTGCGCACCTGTTGGTTGGTGCCGTTCTGCAGGCGGGCGTAGTACACACCGGTGTTCATGTCGCCAAGGTCCAGATCGGCTTTATAGGTGCCGGCCGCCATCACCTTGTTGAAGACCGTTTGCACCAGCTGTCCTTGTTCGTTGAAGACCTGTAGCATGGTGGGGCCGCCCAGCGTGGTGTACTCCAAGGTGGTGCGTTCAACGAACGGGTTCGGGTAGGCGCTCAGCAGTTCGATGCCCGCCTGTTGATTGGCCTCGCGGATATCGGTGCTGATACACCCTGCACCGTTGATGACGTTGAGCGGTTGATAGGTCTGCAACAGCACACTGTCGATGTCGCTTTGGTGCAGGCAGAACCAGTCGCGTAGCACGCTCGCGTACACACTGCGGAAATCGTACTGCATGGCCAGGTTGGTGGCCGATGTGGTGTTCGAGGGGATCACCGGGTTGGTGCCGAGCATGCCGGGGAGCACGTTGGAACCGAACAGGAACATGGGCTGCGCACTGCCGTGGTCGGTACCGTACGATGCGTTGCTCGTGATGCGGCGGCCGAATTCGCTGAAGGTCATTCCCATCACCCGATCCTCGATGCCCATGAGCTGCAGGTCGTGCTGGAAGGCGCGGATGTTGTCGCTCACCGCACGCAGGAGGTTGGCGTGCGTACCGGTGGCATGGTTGCCCGGATCCACTTGCGAGGCGTGCGTGTCGAAACCGCCGATGCTCACCCAGTAGATCTTCGTCTTCAGTCCGCCACAGATCAACTGCGAAACGACTTTGAGCGCTGCGGCCAGACGGTTCGCTTCGGTGCTGAAGGTGGGGTAGAGGTTGCTATGCGTGCAGCTGGCGCTGGCGGCGGCTTCGATCACGTTCCCGTAAAGATCAGTCTGGCGCTGCACCGTCCGTATCGCTCGCAGCTTGTCGCCTTTGCAGTCCGCGGTTGGGGCATCCACGTAGATGTTGCCGGTGAGGTTCAGCGGGTCGTTCGTGTTATTGATGCTGATCCCCATGTTCACCCCCATGTTCTGGAGGCCCGCGCCAACACCACCGCTCACACGGATCGCCAGCGGGTGAGGCACGTCAACGTTCGGATAGCCCACCGGATAGTTCGGGTACTCGAAATTGAGGTAGCGTCCCAGCCAGCCCGATTGCAGGATCTGGTCGCTACTGGCGCCTGTCTCGTAGATGTCCGTGGCGCGGAAGTGGCTGAAGTTGGGCTCCGGATAGCTCACTCCTTGCACGATGGCGAGTTTGCCCTCGTTCCACAATGTCTGCATGCCGGTCATGGCCGGATGGAAGCCCGTTCCGGTAAGGCCGCTCAAGGGCAATACCTGGTTCTGCGGGATCAGTACTTGTGATCGAAGGCTGCTCAGCTGGCTGTACGCGCTGGTAGGGATCACCGTGTTCAAGCCATCGTTACCGCCGAAGAGCTGCAGGATCACCAATACACGGTCTTCCGCTACGCTGCGGTTCAACGCGCTCAACAGGGGGCTGCCCAGGCCACGCACGGCCATTCCACCGATGGTGACCGTTCCAGCCGAGCGAAGGAAGTTTCTTCTGTTCATGGTGGTTCGGATCAGAACATCTGGGTTTCGGCAGCTTTGGCCATGTCGAGCATCAAGAAGTTGATGAGGTTGGGCACCATCATCGCTGTAGGATCGGTAGTGGCGGGGTTGGCCACATAGAGGTCGTAGGGCTCCGTCCAATAGACATCGCTTTGCTGGCCGAGGAGCAAGCGTTGGGTCTTCAGCGTGTCTTTGATGCCCTGCGAGATCGGTATCGAGTAGAGAAGATCCGCGCAGCCGTCGATCACGTTGTCCGGATCGCTCGGGTCGTTGAATTCACCAACGATACCGACGTAGTTCGGTTTGATCGACACGTTGCGGCTGGTGACCTGGTAGAAGTCCGTGCCGGTGTTGAAGCCTTGGCCGATCAGGCCCTGCACGGCGAAGTTGCGCGCGGCGTAGGAGGCGCTGTCCACCCAGATCTCATCGAACAAGGGGCTTTGGTGATAAGCAGGCCAGCCAGCCACATTCGGTGGATCGAAGAGGTTCTGGTCGCAGTTCACGCAGATGTAGTAGATGTCCAGGAACATCCGGTAGCGCGCTTCAAGCTGCGTGTTGTCGTTCGGGAAGGTGAATTTCAGTTTCCGCACCATGCCGATGATCAGATCGGCCGGGCTCATCATCATGCACGCGCGGTTGTCGGCATTGAAGAAGTGCGCACTGGTGAGCAGCGCACGCATCACGATCTCCAATTGGTCCGGTGCACCCAAATTGGCGCGGAATAGCTCGGCCAGGGGTACGATCAACTCGGCTTCTGCTTCGGGTGTGATCTCGCCGTGTACGAAGAAGCGGTACAACTGGCGGCACAGGAAGAGGGAGCATTCTTCCTTCGCGAAGATCATGTCGAGCAGAGCGTTCAGTTCGATCTGGCCAGCATTGGCTCCGCTTTGCCCTTGGATCACGGTGTTGTTGAAGAATGCGCTGAACTGCTTGTTGCCCGTGGTGTGGTTCGCGGGGTTGAACAGCGTTTCCGGCATGATGGGTGTGGCACCATCGTACTCGCGGAAACTCCATCCGGTGAGCACACGAGCGGCGGCCTGCACATCCTGTTCGGTGTACCCGCTGGATTCGCCAAGGGTGTACAGTTCCATCAGCTCGCGCGCATAATTCTCGTCGGGTGCGGTCGCCATGTTCTGATCACCGTTGAGGTACTCCAACATGCACGGATCGATGGAGATGTCGTACATCATCTGCCTGAAGTTGCCCAGGCTATGGGTGCGGAGCAGACGATCGTAGTTCCACCAGAGCAATCCGTTGAACACCACGCCCACTTGAATGGCGAGGTGGTTGTACCAGAACAGCCGCATCTTCTCGTGGATGGTGGGCTGTTGGTGGATCATTTCACCCACGGTCCAGGAGAAGTAGCTGTACATACGGCCCACGTTGGCGTTCACCGCAGCCACCACGTTCGGGGTATTCACCCAGGTCTGCCCGAAAGGCACAGCGGGGTCCATGGCGTTCGGGTCGCGGTTACCCCCGTTCAGGGCCCAGTAGTTCTTCAGTGGCACCGAAGTGGGCAAGCTGGTGGTCAGCAAGGCATCCACCACCTGGTTCAGGCTTTGGCCATTGAAGTGGGCCAGGTCGGCATTCGTGGCGCCGAACATGGAGCGGCGCAGGAGGTGTTTCAGTTCCTCTCTGCCGAAGGTGCCGGTGTAGGGAGTTACAGGCATGGCGGTCTACGAAAAGGGGTGAAGGACCTCCTTGACGGGTGCAAAGAAGGAGGCTAGTGCCTTCGCTGTCAGCCGAATTTTGCCGGGTGTGCGTTCGTCGCTGCTGAACGCGGTTTTCGGCCCGATGAACGGGTCCGATGCAAGTCCGTGGTCCTCAGGGGATATGAACATTGGTCCGTTCATTCGTGCTCCAGTGCTGAAAAGTCGGCTGAAGTGAAGTGTGCCGTTGTACGAAGAGGTTTGGAGTAGGTTCGCGGTCGGTCCAAAGCACCGCTCATGAAACTGATCTCATTCAACGTGAACGGCATCCGTGCCAGTGTGAAGAAAGGCTTGCACGAGAACCTCCGCAGCATGAACGCGGATATCGTATGCTTCCAGGAGACCAAGGCTACGCCCGAACAGGTGGCCGAGGCGTTGGATGGGGCAGGGGACTATCACGTGAACGCTTACGGCGCGCTCAAGGCCGGATACAGCGGAACCGCCATCGCGAGCAAGGAAAAGCCAACGAAAGTGGACTTCGGTATCGGTATGGCCGGGCACGATGACGAGGGTCGCGTGGTCACCTGTACGTTCAAGGATGTGGTGGTGGTCTGTGTCTACACTCCCAATAGCGGCGAAGGCATGAAACGCTTGGACTATCGCGGCGAATGGGATGAAGCCTTCCGCACCTACGTGAACAAGTTGGCCAAAGGGAAGTTACCCGTGATCATCACCGGTGATCTTAATGTGGCACACCAACCCATCGACCTGGCACGGCCCAAAGACAATTACAACAAGACGAGCGGCTACACGCAGAAGGAGATCGATGGACTGAGTGCCCTGATCGATACCGGCTGGGTGGATACGTTCCGGCACATGCACCCGGATCTGGTGAAGTACAGCTGGTGGAGCCAGCGTTTCGGCGCACGTGCAAAGAACGTGGGTTGGCGCATCGATTATGTGTTGGTGAGCAAAGGCTTCGAGAAGAAGGTGAAGGATGCGTTCATCTTGAACGATGTAATGGGTAGCGACCATTGCCCCGTGGGGATCGAGTGGTAGTTGTCACTCCGAGTCTGTCTGTCGGCAGGCAGGCCTGACCCGGAGTCGCGAAAATGCTCTGCCACTCCCTTATCAACACTTTCCATGAAGAACCTCCTGAAACTCGAAGAGCTGGCGCAGTTCCTGCTCTGTCTTGGACTGTTGGTCGCTGGTGGCTCACCCTGGTGGATCTATGTATTGCTAGCGCTAGGGCCTGACGTCGGAATGTTAGGCTATTTGGTGGGTTCGCGTACCGGTGCGATCACGTACAACGCATTCCACCACAAAGCCGTTGCGCTAGTGGTGGTCGTGATCGGTCTTGGCGTGCTCTTCGGACAGAACCTGTGGAGCGATACGGCTACGGAGAATGTCAATATCCTGGCGGTCGGTATCATCCTTTACGGACACGCCAGCATGGACCGCATCTTCGGCTACGGCCTCAAGTTCGGCGACAGTTTCCACCACACACACCTAGGTTGGATCGGTAAACGCAAGGGGCAGGAGCAGGTGCAGTAAGCACGGCCCCAGCTCCCGCCCCTGCCCCGGCTCCTGACCATGAAGATCCTCCTCCTCGACAACTACGACAGCTTCACCTGGAACCTGCACCACCTCCTGGAACCACATGCCGAGGTTGATGTCGTGTTGAACGATCGCATCACCGTGGAAGAGGCCGCGCGATACGATCGGATCGTGATCTCACCCGGACCCGGGCTGCCCAACGAGGCGGGCATTACAATGGAGCTGTTATTGAAGTTGATGCCGACACATCCCATCCTTGGCGTTTGCCTCGGTATGCAAGCGATCGTGGAAGTGTGCGGAGGCCAACTCTTCAACCAGGATCGCGTGATGCACGGCGTGGCGGTGGATTGTTCGCCCACGGAACCGCGAGACCAGCTCTTCAGGGATATGTCTTCAACGTTCTCCGTGGGCCTCTACCACAGCTGGGCTGCGGAGCCAAATGCGCTTCCGGCCACCTTGAGGGTCACAGCGCGAAGCCAGGCCGATGTGATCATGGCTATCCGGCACGTGGAGCATGATGTCTGCGGTGTGCAGTTCCATCCGGAGAGCATCCTAACTCCACTCGGTCCGGGTATCATCCGCAATTGGATCGGCAGGTGATCGGGCCCCACGGATCGGCTTCATTCCCAATTCGTTCTTGAAAACTCGTGGGCCCTTGGTCGTGTGACCGCTGCTTTGGTGCCCACCTTGCACGGCAACAACGCTCTCCATGCGCAGCGAAGCCGCCCGTTGGACCGGTGCACTATTGCACGGCTGGGTCGAAGTGCTCACGCTCTTCGGCATATTGGCGGTCGCCCTGTTGCTCATAGGGTGGTGTTGGAACAGGGGGCTTCGGCCTTCTGACCGGCCAAGCGTGCTTCCATGGCAACTACTGCTCGCGGGCTATGGCCTGGCCCTTCTGTTACGTCATTTTAATGAGGGCCTCGTGCCTGCGGCCATCATCACGGGTGGTGTCATGGTGGCGGGGCTCATCGCACGCACCGGCAGGCATCAAGGGCTGTGGATCCCGGTGATGCTCCTGTCAGCCTTGCTCGGTCTCGGTTTCAACCTCAGCTTCGTATCGCTCACGGTGCTGATCATGCTGGTCCTGCTCATCAGCGCAGGGCGCAACCGATGAAACGGGGCGGTGGTGGCACCGGCGCTGTTTGGCTCGTGCTCCTCGCGGTGGTCTTCGTGTCCTTCATCGTCTTCGCCATACTCCTGGGGCCTGATCGCGCTGTTCGTATCGCCACCGCATCTTTCCTCAGCACCACGGTGGATGGCCTCGCCGAGGATCCCGGCCCACATCAGCTGCGCGTGGTGGAGGTGAAGGTCGACGAGGCCTACCTGGATAGCCTGAACAGTGACCTGCCGTGGAGTGGTGGGCGGAACATGCCGGCCACGCTGGTGCAGAACGGCGTGCATCACCCGGTGAAGTTCAGGTACCGGGGGATCTACTCAGCGTCGCACTACCTCGGAGGGAAGAAGTCGTTCCGCCTTACGCTGAAGAAGAACAACCCGTTCGGACCGTATCGCAAACTGAACTTCATCAATCCGAAGTCCTTCAACCTGCTCAACAACCACATGGGCCTTTGGATCGCCGGCCGCATGGGGGTCGCGGTGCCTTGGAACGAGATGGTTTTCGTGCGCTTGAATGGACGGGACTATGGCGTGATGGAGATGTACGAGCAGCCCGATGGTTCTTTTGAGCGATATCGGAACCTGACCAAGGATGACGTTCCGGTATACAAGGGCGAATATCCAGCTGTTACCGCGCGTGAGATCCCGGAGAAGCGCTCGTTGTGGCGGAAGGCGGACTACTGGGAGTACGAGAGCAAGGCCGATAGCACAGTGGCGCGGGCACGGCTCGAAGCCTTGGTGGACATCATCGACGACAGCACCCTTACGTTGCCCTATCGACGTGATACCCTTGCGAAGTTGATCGATGTGGATGCTTATGCCCGATACCTGGCGGCCATGCTGGTGGTGAACACCAAACACATGGACCAGTTCCACAACCAATGGCTGGTCATGTCTGAACGCACCGGCCTTTTCTATCCGATCTTCTGGGATGCACTGTTGATGTTCCCGCCCGATGGGGAGCCGCTCTATTTCATCAACGATGCGCTCGCCCATTGGTTCCTCCGCATTCCGGAGTGGCGTCTCTTGCGCGATCGCTACGCGTACCAAGCGTTACAGGACCTCCACGTGGAGGGTGCTTTCATGCAGGAGTACGATCGTACCATCGAGCGGATCAAGCCATCGGTGCTCGCCGATCGCAACAAGTACGGCCATGTCTCCTTGTACCCGGCCGATGTGCATCGCAATTCCGTGGTGCATGTGATCAGTTCGTTCGCCAACATGCGCGCCACGGTGAAGGCGCACTGGGATAGGACCTTGCATCGCCTGGCGGATCGCAACGTTCGTGTTGAACGTGGGGCCGCGCTCCGCCTTACCAGCACCAATGAGGTGCCTGTGGAGTTGCGCTGGCGCAGTTTCGATGAACGTCCGCCCGCTGTGGTGGCAGGCACCGATACGCTTACGGCTACACGCGTGGATGGTTGGTGGTCGGTCACGCTCCATCGCACCTTGACCTTGCCCGAAGGCAGCTGGGATCGGCCATTCGCGAACTGGCAGCACTACCTCGTAAAGCCCATGGACCTTGCCGTGACCTTCCCGTCCGGTGTGCCTTCGGGTCTTCGCATCACCAACGCCATCACCGATGAAGCGGTCGAGCAAGCGCCGTAAAGTGGGCGTGATGCCCTGGCTCATCTGCCTGTTGCTGGCGGGTGCAAGCTTGGTGGCGTTGTTCTCCCTTGGCGGCAGTGGATGGTTGAGGACCGTGACGGTTCTGCCAGTGAACGCATTGGAATGGTCGTGGTACGAGGGGTTGTTCGATCGCCGTCCGATCGCAGAGGCCGGATCATCAGCGCCCATTCTTCGCTTCGGCGGATCCAAGGAAGTGGACGGATGCATCGATGCACAGGAGGGTGGTGCCTGGCGTACGCGTTGGTTCGAAGCGGATGGTTACGGCGATTCCGTGGAGGTGAGGAACCGGCGCTTAGGAGCGGGTTTCGAGGTCCGCATGAAGCCCAGCGCGTTGTACAAGGAACAACGTCGGATGGTCCTGGTGCCGGCTTCAGAGGCCGCGATGCGCACCAAATACATCGAGGTCATCGCGCAGGATCTCGGGATCGCAACGGTTTCCAATGCGCTGGTCAGGGTACTGGCATGTGGTGGTGACCTCGGTCTATTCCGGCTCCAGGAGTGGGTGGATGACCAGTGGGCGGCGCGGCGTGGTATGCGCGGTGTATCGTTGGTCCGCATGGGCATGGATCCTACGCGCCCCGATGAACAGTTCCCGGTGGTCAAGGCCGATAGTTCGGAACGCGTTCAACTGCGCGGGATCATCGAACGCGCGCTCTCCGAAGCGGCTGCGGGGCGAACGGAATTGCTCGCGTCCTTGGTGGATGAGAAAGCGGCGGCGGCCTGGCTGCTCCTCGCCTGGATCGATGGTCGCGACCTTCGCGTGGAACCGGTCCATTTCACCTACCAATGGTCGAATGCGCGGTTCAGTCCCATCTATGAACCACCCCGCGAGGAAGTCGACCACCAGGCGGGCAACGGTCCATTGGCGCCCAACCTGCTCACGCCGTTGTTGCAGCGCACGGACTTCCGCGCCCGCTTCGAACGCTTGCAAGCAGAGGTGGCGGCCCAATGGCCGGAGTTGGCCGATCGACATGCGGCCATGTTCATTTCATGGGCAGCCACGCTCCGGAGCACGACTGTCGATCCCATTTCAATAGCGCATATCGCTAACAGCAATGCGGCCAGCCGACTTCAGCGACCTCTGATGAACGGACCTGGGCATGCCACCTTCGTCAACGGCATGGTGCTGCCTCCGGTCGCGGTAAGGACCGTAGAGGATACGATCGGTCTGGCCCAGCTGGCGAAGCGATACAAGTTGCTCCTGCAGGGCGATTCCATCATCTTCCCACGGGGTAAATACACGATCGAAGAAGACCTTGTCTTCCCGGCAGGTCGCGCCGTGCTCTTGCTACAGGGCGCCCGCTTGTTCATGGGCAAGGGACGCAGCCTGCTCGTGAAGGGAGACCTGTACATCCGCGGCACCTTGCGCAATCCGGTCTTCATACGGGCACAGGATGACGCGCAACCTTTCGGGGCGATCGCGGTCTTGGGCGGTTCATCGCAGCAATGTGCGATCAGTGGTCTGTACGTATCCGGTGGTGCTGGCGCCAAACTCGCTGGCATCGAATGTGGCGGAATGCTCACCTTGCAGGGGGCTTCGCGCACGATCATCACCAGCAGTGTATTCCAGGAGAACGACGCAAATGCATCACTGGTCGTGGATGGTGGCGAATTGGAGATGCGCGATGTGCGCTACGAGAATGAGGCAAGGAAGTTCATGCATGTGGATCACGTCCGTGCCGTCCTCTATGACCTGGTCATGGTGGGCGCACGCACGAACGAGACCACCGGCCTCCACATCGGTGCTGGTACGGTGGCCGCACTCGGGGGCACCTTCATCGGTCTGAACGGGCCGGCCGTGTTGGCGGATGGTGCTGGCCAAGTGCTGCTCCGCAACGCGCGTCTGTCCAAGAACAGCGTTGCCATCCGCAGCGTAGGTCGTGGCGAGGTGTATGCGGAGGGCAATACCATCGACGGCAACGGGTTGGCCTTCGACGCGGTGTCCGATGGTGCGGGTGATCGTCTGATCCTCTACCCCAACGTCCTCTCGGGGAACACGCTCGATCGCCAGGGTTCGCGCATCAAGGAGAACACCGCGTTGGATGAGACCACCGTTTCCATCTTCGGCGTGCCGTTGCAACTGCCGGTGAAGGAAGAGCGGAAGGGAAGTGGCCGTTCACGGCGCGGCCGCACCGGCGACTGACCGGAAAATGTCCGCGCGGTCGGTGGGGCGCTCTTCGATGCGCCAATCGGAGCCTTGCATGCGCAATTCCTCCAAGGGAACTTTCTCCAGCGGATAGAGGATCGCATCAGGGCGATCAAGGAAGGTCACCGTGTTCACTTTGCCATCTTTCAGTTCCACACGAATGCGGCTGCAATCGGCCCTGTTCACACCCATGATGCTTTCCACACCCTCTTTCATCTCTTCGGCGAAGTAGACCGTGCGGGCATTTCCTTCCACGAACAACGAGCGCAGACCATCATCTCCGAAAGTGCCGGTCATGTCGGTTCCCGTGACCTGGTCGAAATGGATGCTATCCACTTGGGAGACGAGGAAGGCATCGTGCTCCACATAGAGCTTGTCCGCCTTGCCGTTGCGTAGGGCGATGCGGATGTGATCGCCGGTGATCTGGTCCGTTCCGCTCCATAGGATGGGGTCGTTGAAGAGGCTGATGAGGCTGTCCGCTTCGCTGTAGATCAGCGTATCGCAGGCGCCTTGCATATCGTTGCGGAAGAAGCGCACATGGCGATGCGCTTGTACGCGTTTTCCAGCGCTGTCCGGGGTGGTGAACAAGGTATCGCCATGCAGGAAAAGGGTGTCCTTGTCCATCCAAAGCTCCAGTTCCGCATGACCG
>JAEUTB010000229.1 GCA_016787995.1 Flavobacteriales bacterium
TCCGAAGGCGTCAGAACTGGCTCCCACCACCACATCGAGGTCACCGTCAAGATCATAATCACCCCAAGCGGATGACCAGCTTTGATGGAAGCCGTGCGCCAAGCCGATCGCATCGGCCACGTTGGTGAAGGTGCCGTCCCCGTTGTTCCTGTGCATCTCGTCGATCGCCGACAAGGATTGACCGCCCCTGCATTTGGCGATGAAGAGGTCCAAGTCGCGATCGTTGTCGTAATCGATCCAGATGGAACCGTAGTTACCACCGTTCACGTCATCGCCAAGCCCGCCTTGGTTGAAGGTGAACCCTCCGCTACCGTTGTTCATGAAGAACACGTTGGGGTCCACATCGTGGCACACGAACGCATCCAGATCACCATCATTGTTGATGTCGACCATGTTGGACCGCTGGCTGAACACGTATTGCGGGTAGGACACTTCCGTGAAGGCCGTGCCCTCGCTATTGGTGAGCATCAGCGTAACACCTTGACCACCGCCGTACACCAGGTCGTTATGCCCGTCGCCGTTCAGGTCTCCCGCGCACAGGCTCCAACTCGGCTCATTGTCGGCTTCCGTGGTCGGAAAGGTGGTCACCTCCAGGCTTCCATCGGCTTGCTGGTAATGCACGAGGATGCGCGTGCTGTCCACGGTAACGATGTCGTCCAGTTGATCATCGTTCATGTCAACGACCGCGAGCACGTAGCCCTCTGTGGGATTGGAGACCGTGGTAAAGCCCAGTGGCTCGGTGAACGAAGGGATCACCGTGACTTCGAAGGTGAAGCCTGCGGAGCTCCAGCGGTTGTCCCATACGATGTAGTAGGTATTACCCGCCATCACGTTCAAGCTGTCGATGGAGAGATAGCCATTACCGATGGAGCCCGCATCATCATCGCCACCGACACAGGTGAGCGAGCCACATGAGCCACGGTAGATGTGGAACCGCGTGTCGCCACCGGTGTTCACCAGAAGCTCGGAGCTCACCTTAAGACCGTGGTCCGAAGTCGGGGTGAAGCTGTACCATTCTGCGGCCGTTGCCGGCTCACCTGTAGTACAGTTGAAGGGCGGCGCTTCCGGTCCATTGACCGCGCTCACCAAGTAGGTGCCGCTTGTGATCGGCAGGGCCGAGGAGCATCCATCTTGCGCGCTTAGCTGGTTCAACAGGAGAAAGCCACTGACGAAGAGTACGATTCTTTGCATGTGTTGGGGCGACACGGTTCCGGGCATCGCCTATCAAAAGTAGACCCTCGGGACCGCTCCTCGGGTATCCGGTCGCTCACCTTTGCACAGCAGGTCCTTGAAACCCTGAACGGCCCATCCCTTTTGACCCAACCCCAAGCCTTGGTGGTGCGTAGCCGCGGGGGAAGGCGTGGTCCGAACTTCTGGAGCTGGCTACCTTTCCGCCATGTCCGGAACGCCACAAGAAGACCGCCGCCTTTTCCTCCTCGACGCATACGCGCTGATCTATCGCGCCTACTTCAGCTTCATCCGTGCACCCCGGGTGAATAGCAAGGGTTTCAACACCAGCGCGGCGTTCGGCTTCACCACCACCTTGCTCGACCTGATCAAGCGGGAGGCCCCCACGCACCTGGCCGTGGTCTTCGATACCGCAGCCCCTACCGAGCGGCATGAGACGCTCCTGGATTACAAGGCCAATCGGGAGGAAATGCCCGACGATATCCGCAGCAATGTGCCCTACATCCGGCGGATCATCGAGGCCTTGAACATTCCGGTCCTCGAGAGCGATGGTTACGAGGCCGATGATGTCATCGGCACCTTGGCCAAGAAAGCCGAGGTGGAGGGCTACATCACCTACATGGTGACCCCGGACAAGGACTTCGGGCAGCTCGTCACCGACAGGATCATCATGTACAAACCGGGTCGCGGTGGCGATCCTCCCGAGAAACTAGGCCCCAGGGAGATCTGCGAACGCTGGGGTTTGGAAAGGACCGAGCAGGTGAAGGACATCCTTGGGCTCATGGGTGATGCAGTGGATAACATCCCAGGCATACCAGGGATCGGCGAGAAGACGGCCATCAAGCTGGTCCAGCAATTCGGAAGCCTGGAAGGCGTGATCGAGAACGTAGACCAGCTGAAGGGGAAACAGAAGGAGAACGTGATAGCGTTCGCAGAGCAGGGTAGGCTGAGCAAGCAACTCGCCACCATCAACATCCACGCTCCGGTGGAATTGGACCATGATGCCCTCCACCTGGATCCACCGGATGCGGCGAAGGTGCTGGAGGTGTTCAGTGAATTGGAGTTCAAGACCCTGGTGAACCGGGTGCTCTCGGTGGGTGCTGGTGGTGGCGGTGCGGAGAACACCGGCGAGGCAACGGGTTCCTCATCGCGCAAAGGGGTAGCCGCCAATAGCGGTCAAGTGGACCTTTTCGCGACGGAGGTCGATGCGGAAGGCAACGTGCAACTCACCGAGCTCGCCACGATCGAGACGGTCCCACACCGCTATTTCCTGGCCTCGAAGGATGAGGACTACTACATGCTAGCCGCTCAGTTGAAGAAACAGCCGCGGTTCTGCTTCGACACGGAGACCACCGGCACCGATGAGCGCACGGCGGAGCTGGTCGGCCTGGCGTTCAGCTGGAAGGCTCATGAAGGCCATTATGTGGCGTTGCCGGAGGATCGTGGGGAAATGCAACGCATCCTCGGGATCTTCAAACCGGTTCTGGAGAACGAGTCCATCGGCAAGGTGGCCCAGAACGCGAAGTACGACCTGCGCGTGTTGGAGAACCATGGAGTGCAGGTGAAGGGTCCGCTGTTCGATACGATGGTGGCCCATTTCCTCCTGAAGCCCGATCAACAGAAACATGGGATGGACTACTTGAGCGAGACCTACCTCGGTTACCGTCCCGTGAGCATCACCACCCTGATCGGCGAGAAGGGCAGGGGCAAAGTGCAGAAGAGTATGCGCGATGTGGACGTTGAGGTGGTGAAGGAATACGCCGCGGAGGATGCCGACATCACGTGGCAACTGGCGGAGACCTTCGATCCTTTGCTCAAGGCCGATGACGTGGAGCGCCTCTTCCACGAGGTGGAGATGCCACTGGTGAAGGTGCTTGCCGATATGGAGAGCGAAGGGATCCGCATCGATATCCCCGCGCTCGCCCAGTTCAGCGAGGAGCTTGGAGCCGACCTGCTCCGCTTACAGGAGGAGATCCATGCCGCTTGTGGGGTGCCTTTCAACATCGACAGCCCCAAGCAGCTGGGCGACGTGCTTTTCGAGACCTTGAAGCTGGGCGAAGGAAAGGTGAAGAAGACCGCCAAGACAGGTCAGTACCAGACCAGCGAGGATGTGCTTCAAGAGTTGAGCAACGCGCATCCGGTCATTCCCCTGATCCTGGACTATCGCAGCCTGCGCAAGCTTAAAGGCACCTATGTGGACACGCTGCCGGAAGCCGCCGACCCCGTGACACACCGGGTGCATACCAGCTATCTGCAGACCGTGGCCGCCACCGGGCGATTGGCCAGCAACGATCCCAACCTGCAGAACATCCCCATTCGCACCGAGAAGGGGCGGGAGATCCGGAAAGCCTTCGTCCCACGCGATCATGATCACCTGCTGCTCAGCGCCGATTATTCGCAGATCGAGCTGCGCATCATCGCCCACATGAGCGGCGATCACAACATGCAGGAAGCCTTCCGCCACGGGCTCGATATCCATGCGGCCACCGCAGCCAAGGTCTTCAATGTGGACATCGCCGCCGTGACGCGGGAGCAGCGCAGCCGGGCCAAGGCCGTCAACTTCGGGATCGCGTACGGACAGGGTGCTTTCGGGCTGAGCCAGAATCTCGGCATCCCGCGTGCGGAGGCCAAGCAGATCATCGATGACTACTTCGCCCAGTTCCCCGGGGTACGCAACTACATGGATGAAATGATCGGGTTCTGCCGCACGCACGGCTACATCAAGACCCTGATGGGCCGCCGTCGCTACCTGCCAGACATCACGAGTGCCAACAATACCGTACGCGCACAAGCCGAACGCATCGCCATCAACGCGCCCATGCAGGGTTCGGCGGCGGACATCATCAAGGTGGCCATGGTCGACATCCATCGGGACCTGCAACGAAACGGCTTACGAAGCAAGCTGCTCCTGCAGGTGCACGACGAACTGGTCTTCGATGCGCATGTGAGCGAGGTGGAGGAGTTGAAAGGGCTGGTGCGTGATCGTATGCAGGGCGCCATGGACCTTGCAGTACCATTGGTTGTTGACATGGGCGTGGGGAAAAACTGGCTCGAGGCACACTAGACGCCCACTGATCACTGCGACCTTTACGCCCGACTCCCTTTCAACCCATGAACTTCATGCGCAAACACTTTTGGCCGGTCGCCGTACTGGTGGCGGCCACCCTTGCCAGCTGCGGTAGTGAGCCCGCTGCACAGGACGAACTGAACGTGGATGCCGCAGTGGACAGCACCAAGGCTGAACGCCTTGCCACGACCAAGAAGATCTTCTACAACATCCCCTCCCCGATGGAGACGGCCGCGTTGTTGAAAAAGGCCGGTGCGGAGTACAACAGCAAGATCCTGAATGACGTGAAGAACGTGGACCGTTACACCGCGGCGAGCCAACAAGCGCTGAACCTGGGTGTCTACGGGGCCGATCTGAGCTATGCAAGCGTGTTCAACCACACACAGGAGAGCATGTTCTACACCTCCTGCTCGCGCAAGCTGGCCGATCGACTTGGTGTGACGAGTGCTTTCAACGATAGCACCTTGGAGCTGATGCAATCCAAGATGAACGATCGGGATGCCCTGCTCGATATCATCAGCGAGACGTATTGGGATGTGGACGCCTACTTGAAGGATAACGGACGTGACAACATCAGCGCATTGATGATCGCTGGCGGGTGGGTAGAGGGCCTCTACATCGCCACCCAGGTCTCGGCTTCGAACGACACGCCCGAGCTGCGCCAGCGTATCGCGGAACAGAAGCACTCGCTCGATGATCTGGTAGGCTTGATCGGTGCTTATCAAGCCGATGATGCACGCCTCGAAGGGGTGAAAGGTGACCTGGCCGCGCTTCAGGCGTTGTTCGCTCAAGTGACCACACCGGCACCCGGCGCCACCATCACCGAGGAGAACGGGACCGCAGTGATCGGCGGCAACTCCCCAGCCGCTACGCTTTCGGATGAGCAATTGAAGAACATCCGCGAGAAGACCGCTTCCATCCGTAACTCCTACATCAATTGATCGGTCCCATGCCATACCGTAACAGACTCGTGAGACCCGCTTTCCTGGCAGCTGCGGTGGTGC
>JAEUTB010000254.1 GCA_016787995.1 Flavobacteriales bacterium
GAAGAACACGCGATCGCGCGGTTTGAAGAGGTTCAGCAAGTTGTCCAGTGCCATGGGGTTCTTTTTCGCGGGCCAAATGTACCCGGCGGTTCCAAAGGGCAATGTAGGGACAGCAAGGCTTAACCCAGAGTTAACATTGGATCTTCCGCTCCGACCGGTCGATCCTTCCGCACCGAGCCGCCATCTTCCTTCGCATCTTTAGCCCATGCTCTATGAATTCAATGGCTATCGCCCCGTGGTGCATCCTTCGGCCTTCGTCCATCCCCAAGCGGCGGTCACCGGCAATGTGATCATCGGGAAGGACGTCTACATCGGTCCGGGTGCCGCCTTGCGCGGGGATTGGGGCGAGATCGTGATCGGCGATGGCTGCAACGTGCAGGAGAACTGTACCATACACATGTTCCCGGGTGTGACCGTGCGGTTGGAGGAAAGTGCGCACATCGGGCATGGTGCCATCATCCACGGTGCGCATGTGGGCCGCAACTGCATGGTGGGCATGAATGCGGTATTGATGGATAACGTGGTGCTGGGTGAGGAATGCATCGTAGGCGCCCTCTCCTTCCTGCGGGCCGATTCGGTGTGGGCGCCACGGAAAGTGATAGTGGGCAACCCGGCCAAGGTGGTGAAAGAGGTGACCGATGCGATGATCGCATGGAAGACCGAAGGGACGAAGTTGTACCAGGGATTACCGGCGGAACTGCACGCGACGCTGAAGCCATGCGAGCCGTTGCGGGAGGTACCTGCTGACAGGCCTTCGATCACCACACGCTATAAGACCTGGAACGAAAGTCGAGGGGAATGAACATCGGCTAAACGCAGTGACTTCGGGAACAGTGAGGTCGATCGCCTATCGCGAGGATACCAAGCGTGCTCAGCCCTGCCGATCGTCATCGAGATGCAGCGCATGCAACATGCGGTGCACCAGCGGTGTAAGGATCACCGCCACCGTGCCCAGCAGCGCAATGCCACTGAAGAGGGCGTAGAACGAGGCGAACCACTTGGCTCCGTTGTTCGGTAGATCGCCGATGGGCCCCATGCCACCGAGGATCATGCTGGCGTTGAGGAAGGCATCGACGAAAGTGAAACCCGCGTAGTGCATGTAGCCCGCCACACCGATGGCCAGCGACACGGCAACGAACACCAGCGCGGCCAATACGAATCGTAATTGGCGCCGAAGGAAGGCGGCCTTGTTCAACAACGGTTGCTTGCGGTGCTCCATTAAGGGTTGAAGGTATCACCTTGGATCAACACCCGATGGTTGACCATCGTTGGCGTACCGCTCCGGATCGACCTTGATCAAAGGGGATCTTCGCGCAACAAGCCATGCCTCTGTGAAAGGACTCTGGACCATCGTGCTCCTGGTGCTCTCCAACATCTTCATGACGTTGGCGTGGTACGGTCATCTGCGCTTCAAGGACTTCGCCTGGGGCAAGAGCCTGGGACTTTTCAGCATCATCCTCATCAGCTGGGGACTGGCCTTCTTCGAGTACGTGTTACAGGTGCCGGCGAACAAGATGGGCCATACAAGCAATGGAGGGCCCTACACACTGGTCCAACTCAAGGTGATCCAAGAGGTGATCACGCTCGCGGTGTTCGCCCTATTCACACTGGTAGCGTTCAAGAACGAAACGTTGCGCTGGAACCACGCTTTGGCGGGCTTGCTCCTGATCGGTGCGGTGTGGCTCGTGTTCAAGAAGTAAGGCATGCATTTCCCGCTCTTCGGCGAACTGATCATCATCCTCGGCCTTGCCACGGGCATCTTGTTGTTGTTCCGGAAGTTCAAGCTGCCCGGCATCCTCGGCTTCATCCTCACCGGCATCATCGCTGGACCACACGGGTTGGCATGGATCGATGAAGTGGAACAGGTGCAAGCGTTGGCCGAGATCGGGGTGATCCTCCTCCTGTTCGTGATCGGCATGGAGTTCAGTTTGAAGAAACTGGCCTCGCTCGGGCGAACGGTCTTCATCGGGGGCAGCCTGCAGGCAGGCCTCACCATCGCTGCGGTCACCTGGGTGCTCGGTTGGGGTGGCATGCGCACGGAAAGCGCGGTGTTCATCGGCTTCCTCGTCACCTTGTCGAGCACGGCCATCGTACTGCGTGTTTTACAGGAGAAAGGAAAGATGGATGCGGCCCACGGACGCACCTCCACGGCCATCCTCATCTTCCAGGACATCATCGTGGTGCCCATGATGCTGGTGACCCCCATGCTCGCCGGCAAGAGCGCGCATATCGGCACCGACCTTTTGTGGCTGCTGGGAAAAATGCTGCTGCTGCTGGTTGCGGTGTTCATCAGCGGGCGGTATGTGGTACCCCGTCTGCTGGCCGCGGTCACGAAAGGCAAAGGCAACGAGCTCTTCATCATCACCATCGTGGTGATCTGTTTCAGTGCAGCGTACGCCACCCAGGCGCTGGGTCTTTCACTCGCGCTCGGGGCCTTCTTCGCCGGGCTCATCATCAGCGAGACGGATCACGCCTACCACGCCACGGGCATCGTACTTCCCTTCCACGAACTGTTCATGAGCTTCTTCTTCGTGAGCATCGGCATGCTCGTGGACATGGGCCAGTTCATGGAGTCGCCCTTCCTGATCCTCGCGCTCACCATCGCCCTCATCCTGCTGAAGGTGATCACCACCACCGTGGCCGTGTGGGTGCTGCGCTATCCGGTACGCACGGCACTGCATACGGGACTGGCCTTGTTCCAACTCGGTGAATTCGGCTTCATACTCGCCATACCCGGCCTGGAATACGAACTCCTCAGCGAGCGGCACTACCAGATCTTCCTCGCGGTGAGCATCCTGAGTATGGGGGCCACCCCGTTCATGCTCGAATACGCCGACCGTATCGTTCGCCGTGTCTTCCTTTCCTTCATCCCGAAACCGGTAGGGCGCCGACTGAGCAGTTTGGTGAAGGTGAAGAAGGAGAACGAGCGTTCCACCAAGCAGGTGCTCAACGACCACATGGTCATCATCGGTTTCGGGCTGAACGGGCAGAACGTGGCCTCCGCCGCGATCGATACGGGCATACGCTGCGTGGTGATCGACGCGGATGCGGAGCGCGCACAGAAAGCCAAAGCCATGGGTGTGCTCACCCTGGTGGGCGACGCCAGCAATGCGCACTTGCTGGAGCAGGCCCATGTGGAGCGTGCGCGCGTGGTGGTCATCGCCATCGCCGACGCTACACAGACCAAGCAGATCGTATCCGCGGTACGCGCGCTCACCCGCACCGCACACGTGATCGTACGCACCCGCTACGTGCGCGAGATGCAGGCCAATTTCGATGCGGGTGCCAACGAGGTGATCCCCGAGGAGTTCGAAACGAGCATCGAGATCTTCCACCGCGTACTGCGGAAGTATTTGGTGCCCGAAGCCAAGGTGCAGGACATGATCGCCAACATCCGCAACGACCACTATGGCCGCTTGCGTGGAGCGGGGAACAAGGTCCGACGGAAAGAAGAACCCTTGACCATCCCTGGGTTGGAGATCGCCACACTGCCTGTCACCCTGGGACGTGGCAAGGTGGTGGGCCGCACCATCGCCGACATCGCATTGCGCGAGCGGTATGGTGTTACGGTACTGGCCATCCGGCGTGCCGGACGATTCATCACCAACGTCAAGAGCGAGGAACGGATCCTCACCGACGACCTGCTCTACCTCTCCGGATCACCGGAGAACATCGTGAAGCTGGACCGCGAGCTGCGGTGAAACCTTATG
>JAEUTB010000269.1 GCA_016787995.1 Flavobacteriales bacterium
GATGAACAACACGAAAGACGAGACCAATGTGCACCGCACGCTGATCGTCGACGCTCCGGCGGAATTCGTGTGGGCGGCGTTGAGCGATCCCAAGCTGACCCACCTTTCGCTGGCGTGGTCGTTGAAAGGCGAATTGCAGCGCGGAAAGAAGTTCCAATGGCTGGTGCGCGACGAAGCAGGCATGGGTGAAGTGGCTGCAGAAGGCACTGTGCTAACCCTATTCCCCAAAGAACGACTGCGGTATTTCCACTACGATCTGCGGAGCGGGCTCCCCGACGAACCTGCCAGCTTCACCACGGTGGACCTGCACTTGATCCAGGAATCGGAGGACCGCACCCGGCTCGAACTTTGGCAAGGTGACTTCGAAGGCCTGCCGCATGCCGCGCGTCGCGCCCGAGAAGCGGGCCGCCAATGGACGGAACGCTTGGTAGGCGTGAAACGAGTGGCGGAGGAACTGAGCCGCGCAGAAGCGGCCTGATGAGTAAGTGTGGCGTGGGTGGCACCGCTGGGGTTTGGTGGTACTTCAACGAATTCGCTGCCCGCGCCGCACGCTTGTCTTCGTGTGATCAGTCGACCTTCTGAAATAGACAGGTCATGGTGGTGGTTGGACTGATCATCTGCACCACGTACAATGCGTTCGGAAAGTGATCTAGTGCGACACGGTGCTCGAGTGACTGCGCTGGGATCCGTTCCGCGTAGAGTAACCGTCCGTCTGTGGTTTGGATCTGGAGCAATGATCCCTCGGGTGTTGTGCGGCGCACGATCACTTCATTTGAAGCGGGATTCGGGAACACGCTCAAAGTGGGAACTCCCTGTTCCTTGATGTTGGTGAAGGCTGCCTCCCGCAGAACACGGCCACTGGCGTAGACCAGTCCGCTCTCGCTACTGATGAATAGGCTGACATCAAGGACGGGGAATGGTGTCCCTTCAACATACCATTGCTGTTGAATGGTATAGCTGCTGTCCGTGGCTGGTTCGGTCGTTTCCAGGCTGGAACGCCAGAACGTGACATGTTTCGCGCTGGGATAAGTTCCACCCGGAAGGATCAAGGTACCTACTTGGTCGAAGGTGACATAGCTGTGCCCACAGAAGTGGTATTGCGTCCCTAGCCCGTCCGACCAAAAGCAGTATTCATCATGAACGGTGTCCTGGAACTGAAGTGGGAGGTCAAGCACCAAACGCGGATCATCGTACACGTAGCTCAACACCGGACCAACACTCCCGAGTTCAGAGATCGCACCTTCGACCACATCATAGAACCGGTCGGTCACTGTTTCATTAGTCGGACCGCTGATGACGCGTTCAACACGGTCGGCACCAGGGTAGAGGTCTGCATCGGGTGCGTCCGCTAGGGGAATGACCTGAGTGGTGATATCCGCTGCGGTCGGGTCTACCTCGATCCAGTCGTATTCCCAAACGACGTCGTTGCCGACCAGCGTGTCGAACGGGATGTTGCCGATGATGCCGAGCTGGTCGTATGACGCACCTATAGGGGCGAGTACATCTAGCGCTGTGAGTTGTTGTGCCTGGACATCCGGGCCGATGTTGAGGTAGAATGCCAGTGCAAGTCCTGAAAGTTGACGGGTATGGATCGTTGTCATGTGGGAGAGTTTGAGGCAAAGTGCAGTTCGCGCCCTTCTGCTGCGATAGCCAACCAAGGAACGGTCGAGTTGCGCTCACCAGCGTAGTTGCCGGTGATGACCGGTTCAACGGGTCATCCCATGCACGTTATGGTTACCTCAGTGGCGAGTGGTCGATCAACCTACTGGATCAATCCTCCGGCCAACCACTTCAGCTGAAGTTCGGCCAGCTTCGCCTCATACCGCGCTACGAGCAGGCGTTGCTCGGCATTGACCAGTCCCAGCTGCACATCGCGCAACTCCACGGCCGAGAGCGATCCGATGCGGTAGCTCTCCAGCGCCACATCGCTTTGCGTGCGCGCACCCGTGAGGTTCTGCTCCTCCAAGGCCACGCGCTGGTTGGCGTTGGTGTAGCTCGTCCACGCGTTGCGGATGCTCTCCTCCAAGCTGAGTTCCGCCTGCTGGGTGGTGAGCGCAGCTTGCTCGCGGCTCAGCTTGGCGACTTCCACCGCGCTGCGCATCTGGAAGCCACGGAAGAGCGGAATGCTCACCCGCGCGCCGTAGTCCGGCCCAAGCGCTTGGTTGCTCTGAAGAATGCCCACCGCCGATGTGCTGCGCGTGTAACCGTAGTTGGCGAAAATGTCCACCTGTGGAAGCAGTGTACCCCGCAGTTGTTTCACGCTGAGGTCCGCCGCGATCTGCTGCTGGCGCGCCTGCTGCACGGTGCTGTTCGCCTGCCGCGCGGCCTGCTGGATCTGCGCCAAGTCCAACGGTTCGGTTCCTGGCACTTCAGCCGCCACCTGCAGCGGCGTGGACGGGTCGCGACCCATGAGGGCGTTCAAACGCGAAGCCGTCGTGGCCGCTTGTACCTGCAGGTCCAGCACCAAGGCGCTGTCCGTGCTCAGGTCGAGGCGGGCTTGCACCAGGTTCAATCCGCTTGCGGTGCCGATGCGTTCGCCTGTCTCGGTGATGCGCAGCCGTTCCCGCGAGATGCGCACGCCCTCTTGCTGCACGGCGATGGCCTTGCGCAATTGCACGAGCTGGTAGTAGGTGGCAAGGACATCGTAGGTCGTGGCTTCGATCTGCTGCCGCAATTGTGTCTGACCGATCAGCTCCAAGGCCTCGAGGCGATCCTTTGCGGCGAACATCGCCAGGCCATCGAAGACGGTCCAATTCAGTTGCACGGCGGCATCGAGCACGCGCTGGTCGGCATTGTCCGCTTCGCGTGTATCACCACTGAAGAAGGTCTGCTTCGTGGCGCTGTTGTCGATGGTGTAGGAGCCGATGGCATCCAGCGTGGGCAGCATGCCCGCATTCCCCGGATTGTTCAGTAATTCGGCACTTCGGGCGCTCAGGCGCGAAAGGCGGATGCCGTGGTTCTGTTCTACGGCGATGCGCACGGCTTCCTCAGCGGTGAGTACTTGGGCTGATGCGGAGAGAAGCGCACCAACGAACAGGAGGGTGAGCAGCGATCTCATGCGTGTGCGGGATCTTCAGAAAGCCCCTCTTGCATTCCTCCCTCCCCTCGGGAGAGGGCCGGGGTGAGGTCAGAAGGGGTTTGGGGTGAGGGCTTCGTTTCGCGGCTCATGTAGCTGTACAGCGCAGGAACCACATAGAGTGTGAGCAGCAGCGCGAACAACAAGCCGCCGATGATGACGATGCCCATGGGGACGCGGCTCTTCGCGGCGGCGCCAAGTCCCAAGGCGATCGGCAACGCGCCGAGAACGGTCGCAAGACTGGTCATGATGATGGGCCTGAAGCGCTGGGCCGCCGCATCGATGACGGCATCCATCTTCTTCAGCCCGGCCTCCTTGCGCTGGTTCGCGAACTCCACGATGAGGATGCCGTTCTTCACCACCAGACCAATGAGCACGATGGCGCCGATCTCCGAGAAGATGTTGAGCGTGTGACCGAAGATCCACAGGCTGAGCACGGCGCCGGTACCCGCGAGCAACACGGTACTGATCACCACGAAGGGATCCCGCCAGCTCTCGAACTGCGCGGCGAGGATGAGGAAGATGAGCACCACCGCCAATCCCAACGCGAACCAGATGCTGCTGCCGCTCTCGGCGAATTCCTTGCTCACCCCGGCCAAGGAGGTGCTGAAGCTGTCATCGAGCACTTCCTCGGCGATGCGGTCCATGGCGGCGATGCCGTCGCCGATGGTGTAGCCCTCGGCCACATCGGCCTGCACGGTGGCGCTCACATAGCGGTTGTACCGGAACAGTTGCGGCGGCGTGCTGCGGTCGCTCAGGCGCACGAGGTTGTCCAGCTGCACGAGTTCACCCTTGTCGTTGCGGACGTAGGCGCTCTTCAGGTCGATGGGTGCATCGCGATTGTCGCGCGTGGCTTGCCCGATCACCTGGTATTGCTTGCCGCCCATGATGAAATAGCCGTAGCGCTGACCACTGAAATAGAGCTGCAACGTTTCGGCGATGTCCTGCATGGCCACACCCATCGCACGCGCCCGGTCGCGGTCGATCTCCACGTTGATCTCCGGCTTGTTGAACTTCAGGTTGAGGTCCACCACGCGGAAGGTCTTGTCCTGTCCGGCCTTCTCAAGGAAGGTCGGGATCACTTCGCGCAACCGCTCGAAGTCGGGCGCTTGGATCACGTATTGCACCGGCAGGCTCACGAATCGGCTACCACCGATGGTGGGTTCCTGCACCACGAAGCTCTTCGCTAGGTTGTAGCGCTGCACCTTGCCCATCACGTTCTTCGCGAGCTCGTCCTGCGTCTTGCTGCGTTGATCGGGCGGCACGAGCGTTACCCGTACGAAGCCGTTGTTGGTACTGCTGGCGGTGCCGAAGCCGGGTGCCGTTACACTGATCAACGACTGGCGTTCGGGCATGGTGTCCACCACGCCGATGATGTCGGCGAGGTAGGCGTTCATCAGCTCGTAGCTCGTTCCTTCCGGTGCGGTGCTCTGCACCATGAAGCGGCTCTTGTCCTCGTTCGGCGCGAGTTCCGTTTGCAGGTTCATGCCGATGAGCGCGGTAAGCCCCAGGCAGACCACGATGATGGGGAAGGCCAACCAGCGGCGGCGCAGGAATTTGGACAACGACCGCTCGTAGCGTTGGTTGAGGTTGGTGAAGAAGCGTTCGGTCACTTCGAAGAAGCGGCTCTGATTCTCCTTGTGCTTCAACCACCGCGCGCTC
>JAEUTB010000025.1 GCA_016787995.1 Flavobacteriales bacterium
TGCGCTTGGTACGGCGCTTCTCGGCGAAGGCGATGTGATGTTTGTCCATCACGATGGTGAGGAACCGGATCACGCGCTCATCACGGCGGTATTCGGTCTCGAGCTTGGCCACGAGCGAAGGCTCGCTTTCGAACTCGATCAGGTGGTAGAAGCCCGTGGACTTCTTCTGGATGGGATACGCGAGTTTGCGCATTCCCCAGCTCTCTTCGTGGTGGACCTTACCACTGCCTGCTTTGATCAGGTCTTTGAACTTTTTTACCGCCTCCTTTGTCTGGTCCTCAGACAAAACGGGAGTCAAGATGAAGACGGTTTCGTACCGGTTGGTCATGCCTTTCGGTTGATTTGGGGCGCAAATGTAAGAAGATCCGCCGGAAAATCAAGCGGCTGGATCCCAGCGAGATAGCTGCAAAAACCCTGCTTCTGGGGGGGGTATGCGCAATGCGCTGTTGGCCACTGGCTCTTGCAGCTGGCCCCGTATCGGTTGACGAAAGGGGTATCATCTTGCCTGGAGGCTGGCTCGGATGCGCCGAAACGCACAGGCCGGCCAATAGCCATCAACTGCGTTCACCCGCTTTCCACACCTGTTGATATCCCCACCCGAGGCCGCGAGGGACCTGCCGCTATCTTCGCACCCGTCGCATGGAACAGTTCGTCGTAAGCGCCCGCAAGTACCGTCCAGCCACCTTCGATACCGTCGTGGGCCAGGAGGCGGTGACCAGCACGCTGAAGAACGCCATCCGCAGCAACCACCTCGCCTCGGCCTTCCTCTTCACCGGTCCGCGGGGTGTGGGTAAAACCACGTGCGCGCGCATCCTTGCCCGTACCATCAACTGCGAGAACCTCGGCGAAGACCTGATGGCCTGCGGGCAATGTGCGCCGTGCAAGACCTTCGAGGAAGGGCATAGCCTCAACATCTTCGAGCTCGACGCCGCCAGCAACAACAGCGTCGACGACATCCGCAACCTGATCCTACAGGTGAGCATCGCGCCACAGGTGGGCACCAAAAAGGTGTACATCATCGACGAGGTGCACATGCTGAGCCAGGCGGCGTTCAACGCCTTCCTGAAGACCTTGGAGGAGCCGCCCTCCTACGCCATCTTCATCCTGGCCACTACCGAGAAGCACAAGATCCTGCCCACCATCCTGAGTCGTTGCCAGGTGTTCGATTTCCGGAGGATCATGATCTCGGACATCAGCCGGCACCTGGCGGGTATCGCGCAGAAAGAGGGCATCGAAGCCGATCCGCAGGCTTTGCATGTGATCGCGCAGAAAGCCGATGGCGGTTTGCGCGATGCGCTCTCCATCTTCGACCAGCTCGTCAGCTTCAGCGGCAACAGGCTCACCTACCAGGATGTGGTGAAGAACCTGAACGTGCTGGACCACGAGCACTACTTCCGCATCACAGACAGCGTGATCAGGGGCGATATCCCCGCGGTTCTGGTGGAATACAACACCATCCTGCAGCAGGGATTCGATGGGCACCTCTTCGTGGCCGGCCTTGCGCGCCACTTCCGCGACCTGCTCGTAAGCCAGGATCCGAGGACATTGCCGCTTTTGGAGGTGGGCGAGGAACTCACCGCCCGCTACGGCGACCAGGCCCAGCGTGTGGACCGCGAGATCCTGGTGAAAGGCTTGGACCGCTTGGCCCAATGCGACAGCCAATACAAGGCCAGCAAGGAGCCACGGTTGTTGGTGGAGCTCGCCTTGGTGCAACTCTGCCGCATCACCACGGGAGCCGACGCAGCGGCCAGCGTGGAAAAAAAAAGTCCTGACGTGACCGTTGCTGCCCCGGCAGCACCTCGAAACCCAGCGGGAACGCCACCCCCTGCACCGGTCGCAGCAGCTGTACGAACGCCCGTAGCGCAGCCTTTGGCCGCTTCCGCAGGGGTGGTGGCGCGTGAACCGAACAACTCGGAATACATCCCTAAACGTCGGTTGGCCGGGCAGGTGAGCATCAAGGGCACCGTGGCCGCCGCAGCCGTGGAAGCTGCGCCGGCAGCACCGTTGGAGAGCGATACCGATAGCGGCATGCCCACCTCCAGCAAAGAGGTGAACCCGGCCTTGCTCATGAAGGTGTGGCGCGAATACGCCTTGGCCCAGAAGCAGCGCAAACGCGACAGTTTGCATGCCACCTTGATGGCGCGCGACCCCGAAATAGTTGGTCCCGGTCGCATCGCCTTCGCCATCGTGAACGCCGTACAGGAGAACTACCTGCGCGACGAGAAGCCCGAACTGCTCGGCTACCTACGGCGGAACATGGACGACCCCGCGCTTGACCTGGAGGTCCGGAAAGAAGAAGTGGTGGTGAAACCGCGGTTCACGAACCTGGATAAGTTCAAGGCCATGGCGGAGAAGAACCCGGCACTGTTGAAATTGCGCGAGGAGTTGGACCTGGACCTGGGATAGGTGATCGGCATTCGTGAAATGTCAGCTTTCGTATCGCGGACCAATCAGGATCGCCACATGAGAACATCCATGTTCCTGCTCCTTGCACTGGGATCATCGTCACTTCCAGCGCAGCTAAGGGACACCACGGAGGTGAAGAACGGCATATTCTGGATCTACGATAAGGGAAAAGACGGCCGCCCTGTGGGCGAAGGGCTAGCCTACGACACGACCGGGATCTTGAGAGGTACTATAACCTATCGCCAAGGCTTTGCCCATGGAGACCTGGTCTGGTACGACCGCCAAGGAAGAAAGACCTGGACCGTGCCCTATGTAAAGGGTTACCTACATGGCACTGCGATGCAGTATGACAGCCTGGACCGCAAGATCCACTCGATCACGTTCCGCGAGGGGGAAAGACATGGCCCCGAGATCTTCTACTACCCGAATGGTCGCGTGCACTACCGCATGGAGAATCGTTATGGGCAACGACACGGTACGCTTAAGAGCTATCACCCTAATGGGCATGTCGAGTGGACCGGCGGCTTTCGTGAAGGTGAGATGCACGGCGAGCGCATCCTGAGGGATTCGACCGGAGCGCTGTACACTGGTGATTACCTGACCACTTTCCCAATGAAAATGGGTCAGTATCGTGTGAAGTGCACACAGGGACGCCCCCACGGAGAATTGATCATGCAGCGCGACGACGGCAGTGTGAGCTACACAGGACAGTACGTGAATGGTCGTCCTGATGGTGAATTCCTCTACTTCGACCGGGAGGGGGAGGTCTATCGAAAGGCTCACTTCGAGAATGGGGTTTTCCAGCGCGCCACAAGACGAGGCGGTGATGGAGGCCGCACCCCTCAGCCTTACGAAACACCGCTTCCAGAAGAGCGGTAGATTCGCAACCTCGGAACCACCGCATCACCCGGTGTGGAGGGCCTGAACTGAACAACAGACAACCAACGCAAGCAATGTCGAAGATCAACGTAGCGAAGCCCGTCGTGGAACTGGACGGCGATGAGATGACCCGGATCATCTGGAAGTGGATCAAGGATGAACTGGTCCTGCCCTATGTGAACGTCCCCATCGAGTACTACGACCTCGGCATTGAAAGCCGCGACAAGACCGACGACAAGATCACGGTGGAAAGTGCCAAGGCGATCCTGAAGCACAACGTGGGCATCAAGTGCGCCACCATCACACCGGATGAGGAGCGCGTGAAGGAGTTCGGGCTGAAGCAGATGTGGAAGAGCCCGAACGGCACCATCCGCAACATCCTCAACGGCACAGTATTCCGTGAGCCGATCGTGATCAGCAACATCCCGCGCTTGGTACCGGGTTGGACACAGCCTATCGTCATCGGCCGTCACGCCTTCGGTGATCAGTACCGCGCCAGCGATGCGGTGATCAAAGGCAAAGGCAAGCTCACCATGACCTTCACGCCCGAAGATGGCGGTGAAGTGCAGACCTGGAACGTGTACGACTTCGAGGGCAACGGTGTGGCCTTGAGCATGTACAACACCGACGAGAGCATCGAAGGCTTCGCGATGAGCTGCTTCAACCTGGCGCTATCGAAGAAGTGGCCGCTCTACTTGAGCACCAAGAACACCATCCTGAAGAAATACGACGGTCGGTTCAAGGACATCTTCGAAGAGACCTACCAGAAGCACTTCAAGGCCAAGTTCCAGGAGGCGGGTATCGTGTACGAGCACCGCTTGATCGACGACATGGTGGCCAGTGCCATGAAGTGGAGCGGTGGCTACGTCTGGGCCTGCAAGAACTACGACGGCGATGTGCAGAGCGACACCGTGGCCCAAGGTTTCGGTTCGTTGGGACTGATGACGAGCGTGCTGATCACCCCGGATGGCAAGACGATGGAAGCCGAAGCCGCACACGGCACGGTGACCCGCCACTACCGCCAGCACCAGCAGGGCAAACCCACGAGCACCAACCCGATCGCCAGCATCTTCGCGTGGACGCGCGGCCTGGCCTTCCGTGGAAAGTTGGATGGCAACCAAGCCCTGATCGATTTCGCCACGAAACTCGAGGCCGTCTGCATCCGCACCGTGGAAAGCGGCAAGATGACGAAGGACCTTGCGGTGTGCATCCACGGCGACAAGGTGGGTCCTGAGAACTACCTGACCACCGAACTGTTCATGACCGCCTTGCGCGAGGAGCTGGAGCGCGCTTGAACCAGATCGGATATTGAACGGAGCGGGCCTTTCGGGGCCCGTTCGCTTTTCTGCACCTTCGCAACGTGAGCGGCCCGCACTTGCACCGGAACGTGTTCCTGATCGCCGTGGTGGTCTACCTCATCACCGCGTGGAACAGCAGTGGTTTCCATAGCGCCGACGAGCATTTCCAGATCATCACCTTCGCCCAATGGAAGCTGGGAGAGCTACCCGCAGAGCACCTGCCCTGGGAATTCGCAGCGGAGATCCGATCCTCTTTCCAACCGTGGGTCGCTGTCGCCATTTTCAAGGTCGCTGAATTGGCCGGCATCCACGACCCCTTCACGCAGGCGTTCCTGTTGCGTGCGTTCACCGCGTTGCTCGCGCTCTTCGCTATGCGGCGCTTCATACAGGTGGTGATGGTACAGTTCCCCTTGGCCGAGCAGCGCAGCTTCATCCTACTCTCCTACGCCCTCTGGTTCATTCCCTTCATCAGCGTGCGCTTCAGCAGCGAAGGATGGAGTGCCATCCTCCTGTTGCGGACCATCGCTGCCTTGCTCTCACCCGGAAGTAAGACCCGCAACGGAGCTATCGCCGGCCTTTTCGCAGGCATCGCCATGCTATGCCGTCCACCCGTGGCGTTGATCATACTCACGTTGGTCGCCTGGTCGCGCTTGGTGCGCCGTGACCCACCCAAGGTGGTGGTGAACATGCTCGTAGCGGCCAGTGGCGTACTCCTAGTCGGCGTGCTCCTGGACACCGCATTCTACGGCCACTTCACGCCAGCCATCTGGAACTATTTCTCGCTCGGCCTGGCAGGTGATCCGGCGCATCGGTTCGATGAACTGCCATGGTACTACTACCCGCCCTGGATCGTGAAGTACGCGATACCGCCGATCGGCGCGGTGATCCTGCTCGCTTTCGTTCTGGTGTCGTGGAAACGGCCTTCGCACATGATAGTCTGGTGTGCATTTCCGTACATCGTTGTCCATAGCCTCATTGCGCACAAGGAGCTGCGGTTCCTCTATCCATTGGCCTTCCTGGTGCCGTGGCTGTTGCTGGAAGCATGGCGCATCGCGAAGACGATCACGACGTCTCTTTCCGTGCTGTATGTGCTACAGGTGATCCTCGCGGTATTCAATGGTGTCGGTGTTGCAGTGGTGATCACCAGTTCGGCCGGAGAAGGTCGTGTGCGCCTAGCCGAAGTGCTTCACCGTGAAGTAGCCCCTGGCGACCGCATCGGCTATGTAGTCCCAACGGCATTGCTCTGGCGCATCGAGCTCCCAGCGTTCTATGCACCGTCTGGCGTGGAGCAGGTCGTGATCGAACCTTCGACCCCATCCCAAGGCATGGAAGAACTCGACTTCCTCGTGGTGCAGGATGGCACACCAATACCGAACGGGCAGAATGTGCTCTTGCCTTTGACACGCACTGAACCACACTGGTCCACGACATTGATGCGTTGGTACACCTGGGGGGAAGGCCAACCGCCTTGGACCTTGTACCGTGTGACGCGCTAAAGGGATCGAGGTTCTTCGAGGCACCCTGAGCATAGCGCATCTTTGCAGGCCCGTGAGCCGTCCACCGAAAGTCCGCCGCATACCCCGCCCCTTCGAGCCGCGCGACTTGGATCGCCTGGCCATACCGGCCATCATCAGCGGCATCGCCGAGCCCATCATCTCGTTGGTGGATACCGCCTTCGTGGGCAGCCTGGGCACGGCCGACCTCGCCGCGGTGGGCATCGCGAGCAGCTTCTTCCTGTTGGTGGTGTGGGTGCTGGCGCAGACGCGTAGCGCTGTGCTGGCTGTTGTTTCGCGCTACTACGGCGAGCAGCGCTTGGATCGGATCGCGGGCCTGGTGCCCATCGCCGTGTGGATGAACCTCCTCCTGGGTTTCGGCTTCCTACTGCTCACGAACGTCTTCTCCGAGAGCATCTTCAAGCTCTATAATGCCGAAGGCGAGGTGCTGACGAAAGCGGTGGAGTACTTCCATGTCCGCAGCTTCGGCTTCCCGATCGTACTGGCCACCTTCGCTATCACAGGGGCGTTCCGCGGGATCCAGAACCTCAATTGGGGTATGTGGATCAGCTTGCTCGGTGCGGCGGTGAACCTGGTGCTGAACCCGATCCTGATCTTCGGGTACTTCGGGGCAGAGGCCATGGGCTTGGTGGGTAGTGCTTGGGCCAGCTTGATCGCACAGGCGGTCATGTTCATCGTGGCCATTCTGATCATGGTACAACGCACCCCGTTCACCTTGTTCCCGCGCTCGTGGCGGCATCCGGAGTTATTGGGATTGTGGTTGCTCAGTGGCAACCTCTTCGCGCGCACCATCGCCCTCAACGCCTGTTACTACCTCGGCAACCGTTTCGCGACCGGTTATGGTGAAACCTTCATCGGAGCGCACAGCATCGCCATGCAGGTCTGGCTGTTCAGCGCGTTCTTCATCGATGGTTACGCGGCCGCAGGAAGCTCGCTCGTAGGGCGCTTCGCAGGTGCGCGCGACTGGGTGAGCGTGTATCGCGTGAGCTGGCGGGTGGTGCGGCAAAGCGTCTTGATCGGCTCGGGTCTAGCGTTGGTCTACACCGCGGGTTATGGTTCCATCGGAGGGCTGTTCACGCAAGATGGGGCGGTGCTCGCGCTCTTCAGCGGCGTGTTCTGGTTGGTGGTGGTGACGCAGCCCATCAACGCCGTGGCCTTCGCTTTCGACGGCGTGTACAAAGGGTTGGGCGACGGGAAGATCCTGCGCAACGTGTTGCTGATCTCCACCTTCGGGATCTTCGTGCCGCTCATCTACGGCACGGATGCGCTCGGCTGGCAGCTTCATGCCGTGTGGGTCGCGTTCCTGGTCTGGATGGCCGCTCGTGGTTTGTTGTTGACCCTCCACTTCCAGAAGAACTACGGCCCGCGGGCGATCCGCGAACGGGCACTAACTTCGATCGCATGAAAGTCGCCACAGTTCTTCGCCCGCTGTCGCTCGTTGGTGTCTTCCTTGGCTCCTGCTTCCTAGGTCTGGCGCAGGAGACCACCACGAAGAAACCCAAGGACACACGTCCGCTGAGCGAGCGCATCTGGTTCGGCGGTGGCGTAGGGCTCTCCTTCGGCACGGTCACCGCCATCCAACTGGATCCCTTGGTAGGCTACAAGGTGGACCCCAAGGGCAAGCTCTCTTTCGGACTTGGCGGGAGTTATTGGTACTTCCTTGACAACCGCTTTCCCACACCATACGATTTCAAGGCCTATGGCTACCGCACCTTCGGGCGCTACCGGGTCATCGAACAAGCTTACTTGCATGCCGAATTCCTGCACATGAACGTGGAGGCGAACCGGTTCGCGAGCTTCAGCGAGATCAAGCCCCGCATCTGGGTGCCGCATCTCTTGTTGGGTGCGGGATACGTGCAACCGCTAGGACAGCGAAGTTCCTTCTTCATCCAGGTGCTGTTCGACGTTCTGCAGGATCCGAACAGCATCTACTTCAACCAAGGGCCCATCTTCAGCGGAGGTGTAGGGATCGGGTTCTGAGTTCATTCTTCGAGGCCCAATGGAAGCCGGTAGTTCGTTCTAGTTGGATGATCGTTCACATCGGGAGGCGATCCTCGATGATGGGAAGAACCAAACCCCTATCCCATGAGACTTTCCAACCTTTCGATCGCCCTTGGCCTCTTCACCGTCAGCCTGATCTCCTCCTGCAAGAAGGAAGAAGCGGATCCGTGCGACAATGTGGTCTGTTTGAACGGAGGCAGCTGCAACAGTGGCGCATGTTCGTGTGCCACGGGATACGA
>JAEUTB010000050.1 GCA_016787995.1 Flavobacteriales bacterium
TTCCACCACGCGCACTCCTTCCTTCGTCTCCTTCACCTTCACGCCGAAGGAGAAGAGGTCCTTGATCCGCCAGCGGTCCGGCAATCCGACGAAATAGACCGTGTGGTCCTGCGCCAGACGATTGGCATAGTGGTGCTTGGAATACCACATATCGCCCCACGGTTCCATGGAGAACAGGAAGATGGTGCGACGGGTGCCGGTCATCGTTCTGGAAAGCGAGCAGCACCGTTGGGAGGGTGCGGGGTAAATGTATCCAGTAGGATCGATGGTCGCATCGCGTCGTACGCACCATGAGCCCGCAGCGATGGGAAAGGTATATTTGGCCACACCAGTCCTGCGAACGCCACCATGGGAGTGAATAGACAAGCATGCGAAGTACTGATGCATGCGGAACGAAGGCTGAACGTGCGGTTCAACCACACACTCACCCTGGGCAGGTTGCAGATGTTCATGCGCGAGCCTGGACTGAACGCGTTGGTGGATCGCTTCTATCCGGCTGAAAAGGACCGCTGGAACGCGGTGAAAGCCGACAGAGGATTCGCTGAACCCCTGTTCAAAGCGCTCGGTGCCACCACGGTGGACAGCATGGACTTCTCGGATTACGAGCAGGCCACGATCCTCCACGACCTCAACAAGCCGGTACGCGAGGACCTCCATGGTCGTTTCGATTGTGTGGTGGACGGCGGCACCATCGAGCATGTGTTCCATTTCCCCAACGCCATCCGTAGCTGCATGGAGATGGTGAGCATGGGCGGTCACTACATCGGCATCACCCCTGCGAACAACCAGATGGGCCATGGCTTCTATCAGTTCAGCCCTGAGCTCTACTTCCGGTTGTTCTGTCCGGAGAACGGCTTTCAGGTGCGCGCCATGTACCTCGGCACCGATACCGAGTGGTTCGCGGTGAGCGATCCGAAACAGATGCGCGAGCGCGGCCAGCTGATGAGCGCGGTGGCCCTCACACTGGTGGTGATCGCACAGCGGACCGGAAAAGTGCTCCCCGACTTCATTCCGCAGCAGAGCGACTATGAATCGGCCTGGGCCACGGTTGACGCCACCAACACCGGTAAAGCCTTGGCCCATGAGCCGCCCTACCGGCTTTGGATCCGCAAGCTCCTTCCCGTGAAGGCCCGCACCTTCCTGCGCAACATCGCCGCGCTGTTCAAGGAACGCGTGGAGGTACAAGGCATCGTGGGCACCCTGGACACCGCCCACTACAAGCGGATCGAGCTCTGAACCTGAGCATCACTCCTGCTTCAACGCATGGATCAATGCTGCATTGGATCGCGCCACACCCGTGCGGTTAAGGTGTCGACCATCGCAAAAGAAGGTCGAGTCGGCCGCTGAACCAAAAAGTCCACTCATATCGAGATAGGTTCCCGCATCGGTCCACTCGCGGATCACCTCGGGAGATGCGGACGAGGGCCTGCAACAGTCCGTTACCGGTGGATGCACCAACAGCAGGCGCGCGCCGCTGGCCTTCACGAAAGCGACACTCCTTCTGAACGCCTCCACCTGGTGATCCGCCACCGGCCCGAAAACGCGTGCCGGTGACGAGCGGTGATCGCACGTCGGTCGCTCCACGTATCCACCGGGTATGTAGCGGTCGCCGTTGTACGCAAGGTAGGCCTCATCGAAATGGCCATCGAGATGCAGCATCTGCCTGAACCAGGCATAGAGCAGCGTATTCCAAGCCTTCACGTTCATGGTCAACAAGGCCATGCGCGCGGTGAAGAGGTCCACGCGATCATTCACCATCACGTCCAACGCGCTTTCGATGCCCGGACCCTCGAACATGTCAGGCGATACGACCATCACCACCGTACCCGGCTGGAACCGGTGAAGGTGATGACGCAGCAGCACTTCACCCTGTGCCGCCGTCTGCGCGCTGGAACCCAGGTTGAACATGGTCAGGCCCTGCTCTGCGAAAAGCCGTGGGTCATAGCCCCTGTATGCCAAGGACGAGCCCACTACCAGCACATCCACCGGCGCAGTTACCGACGTGTCCCGAACACGGCTCCACAAATGGCCATGGTACCCGAGGACGTAATGCACGTTACCGAACCCATCGTGCTTGTACGCCATGGAGATGCCGATGACCAGGACGGGATAGACCACCAACGCCAGTAGGGCGAACCGCAGGACCGTGCGTAGGAATGTCCGCATGCGCTAGAACTGGAAGTAGATGAACGGGATCTCGCCTGGATACATGAAGAAGCCGATGGCGAAGACGATCACGACATACAAAGACCATCTACCCCATCGTGGCCAGCTGGTGGCTAACCTTTCCAATGCGAAACGCTGCTCGCGGCCCAGCCACTCCACCACCATGAAGAGAGCGGCCAGGGCGAGGGGGGTGACCTTGGGCACTTGGGGCCAGGTGAAGAGCGATGCGCTGAAGATGCCACCCACGTGGGCCATGGCGCTTGGGATATCATCGGACCGGAAGAAGATCCAGGCGAAGCAGGTGAGCATGAATGTCGCCAGCATCCGACCCACCTCGCGAAGATCAGGCAGAAGACGACCTTGAGCCACGGTATCAAGGTGCATGCGATTCGTGCCCCGCAGCAAGGAAGGCAGGAAGTACACCGCGTTAAGGCCACCCCAGACCAGGAACGTCCAGTTCGCGCCATGCCAGAAACCGCTCACCAGGAAAATGATGAAGGTGTTACGCACTTTCATCCAGGTGCTGCCGCGACTTCCGCCCAAGTGGATGTAGAGGTAATCCCTGAACCAGGAGGACAGCGAAATGTGCCATCGCCTCCAGAACTCCGCGATATCCCTCGAGAAATACGGGAACGCGAAATTCCGCAGGAGCTCGAAGCCGAGCAGCCGCGCCGTACCCAGTGCGATATCCGAGTAGCCGGAAAAGTCGCCGTAGATCTGGACGGCGAAGAGCACCGCACCCAACAACAAGGTGGACCCTGTTTGGGCCGCTGGATCCGCGAAGATGCCGTCCACCAGCGGCGCGCTATTGTCGGCGATCACGAGCTTCTTGAAGAAGCCCCACAAGCACTGCCGAAGGCCATCCACGGCGCGCTCATATCGGAACGTGCGCGGAGCTCGTATCTGCGGGAGCAGATGTGCGGCGCGCTCTATGGGTCCCGCCACGAGCAGCGGGAAGAAGCTCACGAAGAGCCCATAGTCCACCACATCACGCACGGGCTCGATCCGGCCGCGGTACACATCGAACACATAACTCAGGCCATGGAAGGTGTAGAAACTGATACCGATGGGCAGCACCAGTCCAAGGAGTACCGGATCCACGCCAA
Organism: Flavobacteriales bacterium; assembly: GCA_016787995.1. Lineage (GTDB taxonomy): Bacteria > Bacteroidota > Bacteroidia > Flavobacteriales_F > PHOS-HE28 > PHOS-HE28. The sequence continues at coordinate 3,273 of JAEUTB010000050.1, forward strand.
GCCCGATCCGTTCAGCCAGCTCCCCGAATTCCCTGGCGAAGAAGTCGTAGTACTTGAACACCCCGAGGATGCCAAGGTTCACCCCGACACTGAGATACAACCACCGCAGCTTGGCGACCTTCGACGGTGTGCGATGGATGAGCAGTCCACTCGTATGATCAAGCAGGGTGGAGAAGATCAACAGCAGCAGGAAACGCTCATCCCAGCAGGCGTAGAAGAAGTAGCTCGCCGCCAGCAGCAGCACGTTCTGCGCCTTGTACGATCTTGAGCTGAGCGACCAGTAGGCAGCGAATACCACCGGAAAGAACGCTGCGAATCCCAATGAGTCGAACAGCATGACACCGTGCTAGCCGAACATGATCTTATCGCGGCGGACCTTGACGTGGCCGCATTCCACCATCGCCATGTGCTCACCGTTGCGGTTCACTCACCGAGGCGATGATCGACGTTCCTGGAATACCGGCTGGAAGGAGGGCATATTCCACGAGGAACATACGACCGAGCAACCGATGGACGAAGCGCTGCATGGGGGTCACGGGCACTACGTAACGAGTGTCACGAGCACCCTTCAACTTCAGCTGCAGCCACGCCGCTGGATACAGGGAATGGAAGAAGTAGGAAGCCTTCCAGATCCGCGACCCTGACGGATCGACATGGCTCCTCAACGTGGGGCGATCGTACCGCAGGAAGTGCCGGTTGAACTCGTCGTAGTTGCTGAAAAGTTCCTGCCGCGCAGGCACCGTGAAGATGAACGTGTGCGCGGAAGGCACGTGCTTCCGGATCCGTTCCACGAAATCAGTCGGGTGCTCGATGTGTTCGATGACATCGAGCAGGAGCACGATGCCCACCTCCGTGAACTCGTGCGCTGGGATATCGAAGAGGTCCACGCCGGTGCGCACATGGGCTGCGACTTCCGGCAGGGCCGGAACCTCGGCCAGATCCACACCCCGGGCCTCGATCCCTTCAGCCCGTAAATGGGCCACCACCAACCCCTTGCCACAGCCGACCTCCAACACCTTGCCCGGGCCAGCGGCTCGAACCGCACGGGTAAGGATGGCATTGCGGCAGATGTTCCAGTAGTGCCGTTCAACTCCGGTGGGATAGATGGCGTCGAACTGGGCGGGGTCGAACGCCGTTGAGGATGGATCAGTCGCCATGGGTGGTGGTCTCGATGATGAAACGCGGCCGGTGCTTCACCTCCTTGTAGATCTTGCCGACGTATTCGCCGATCACACCCATGGCCATGATATTGATGGCCGAGAAGGAGACGATCAGCATGGCCAAGCTCGCCCATCCTTGGTTCGGATGGTCGTTGAAGACGGCCCATACGATCCACACACCCAGGCCGATCGCGAGGGCCGTGGTGAGCAAGCCGGCATAGAACACCATCTTCAATGGCGTGGTGGTGAAGGAGGTGATGCCCTCCCAGGCGAGGCTCATCAACTTCCGGATGGGGTACTTCGACACGCCGGCCACACGCTCCTTCCGCACGAAATGGACCTCGGCTGTGGGGTAGCCGATGAGCGGGAAGATCCCGCGCAGGTACACGTTGGCCTCTCCGAAACGCTCCAGATCGGCGATCACCCGGCTGTCCGCACTTCGGAAATCCGCGTGCCCCCGTATGGTCCGCGGATTCATCATCCGCATGGCACGGTAGAAGACCTCGGCACCGATCCGCTTGGGCAGCACGTCCACCTTGCGATCCAACCGCACCCCATACACCACGCGTTTGCCTTCGTGGTGGTGGCGCAACATCGCATCAAGCACCTCCACGTCATCCTGGAGGTCGGCGTCCATGGTGATGAGGATATCGGCTTTCGTGCGGTTGCTGAAGAGCCCGGCGATGAGCGCGTTCGGATGTCCGAAGTTCGCGCTCAGTTTGATCCCGCGCACACGACCAGTGGTAGTGGCGCATCGCTCGATCTCTTCCCATGTGCCATCCCGGCTCCCGTCGTCCACGCAGCAGATGTAGCTGTCCGCGGTCACCGAACCCTGAGCAGCCAACCGGTCGAGGCGCTGCAGCAGCACCTCCACGGTGCGGGTGATCACCCCTTCTTCGTTGTAGCACGGCAGGACAAGGCAAACGCGTAGTGGCCTTCCCGTGGATACGGCCGCTGGACCATTCTGCTCCATGTTCACTAGATGCAAGCACACGGGCGACCACGGCAGATGCACCAGGTACGGCGTGTTGGATGCGAACTTAGGGGTTCACCGGCGATCAACGCACCGCATCCGCCCATTCCACGATCACCAGGCGCTCCCCGCGATCTAGCCGCACATGTTCAGCGGAGGACCGTACATTTCCCCCGCAGCAGCCCAACCGCCATGGCCACCGCCCTCCACTGGTTCTTCAACACCCTCGATCGGCGCAGGACCTTCCACCTGCTCATCGCATTGAACGCGCTGGTGGCTGTGGCCACCTTGTGGCTTTCGCGTGCCACCTTCCTCTCCGATGGCTGGTCCTACCTCGGCTTGGCCGAAGGCCTCCTTCACGGCGAATACAGCATGTGGTGGCCCTTGGAAGCGGAATACCCGGATACCTTCAGGGCACCGGGGTATCCTGCGTTCCTGGCTTTCTTCATCAAGATCTTCGGTACGTGGAAGTCGGTATACGTCGTGAATGCCGTGCTCTATGGGGTTGCACTGTTCCTGACCTTGCGGGTGATCGAACGGCTGGACCCTCGACGAAGTACGCGAAGCCTCTTCCTTCTGCTGCTGTTACCGCTGATGAACGTGCCCTACTACATCGGGCAACTCTACACTGAGATCCCGGTCCTAGCTGCGTTCAGCCTCGTGCTCCACTTGATCGTCGGGCGAGGCCGTTGGAGCATCGGCACTGCGGTGGTGCTGGGCCTGACCCTCGGGTTCGTGCACCTCTGCAAACCGATCTACATGTTGCTCCCGCTGGCCCTCATCATCGCTTCGGTGATCAAGGACCGCAGGAACCTCGATATCCGTGGCCATGCGATCATGATGGTCACCTTCTTCCTTGTGCTTCTACCCTATGGTCTTTGGAACCAGCGGAACCATGACCAGTTCAAAGTGACGCCGATCGAGGGCGGCGGTGGCTATATGCACTTCGCCTATTGGTGCGGGAAGATGCCGGGATACACCGATCATTTCTCACTGGGCAATTTCACCGGTGATGAAGTGATCCGCTTCACACCGGAGGATTCCGTCCCCAAGCATATCGCCGCGTTCGAACGGGAGTGGGCGTTCATCAATGCCCAGACCCGACCACTGCTCACGGCCAAGGATTCGATCATGTTGAACTCGCGTGACAAGTTGCCTTACGTGGCCGAGCCCACCTACAACACCCGGTTCGCCATGACCCGTGAGCGCCTCCTGAAAGAACGAGCATTCGCGCTGATGTGGAACGACCCGTGGTACACGTTGGCCTACAAGAGCTATTCGGCCGTGCGACTCTGGGTGATCGGCATCCAACGCGCCGACTTCGCCGCGGCATCGACCGGTAAGAAGGTGGAGATGCTCTACGCCACGCTCAGCACCGGCTTGCTCTTCCTGCTCGGGATCACCATGATACCCCTGGCCTATTCCCGAAAGGTGATCAGCCTGCGCGATACCTGGCCCTTGTTGCTCCTCGTCGTGTACACTGGGCTGCTGCACGTGCCGTTCACCATTCAATCGCGGTATACGGTGTGTGTTCGCTTCGCGATGCTCGGACTCCTGAGCCTCGCTTGTGCAGCGATGTGGCAGCGCTACGGCGGTGCATCCGTGGCGAACAGGGTGGGCGATCGGTGATCACCGAGGGCCTGGTCGTACAGCGGTCCGGATCAAGGCATGCGCAACGACCATGCACCGGCTTCCAGGTGCAGGAATTCGAGCTGACTACCGGGGTTCTCCTCCGCCCATCGGCGTGCCATGAGCCGCTCATCGGGCCTGGAACCATCGTCCAAAAAGATCCGCGCCCCGCGGCTGAATTTCGATGCCAGCAACGGCACCGCCGGATACCGGGCCAGCTTCTGTGTGGTCTCTGGTGGGCCATCCACCACGAGCAGGTCGATGGAGCCGGGAAGCTGCAGAGCGGATAGGTCGTACCACTGATGTTTCGACCCGTTCACATCGTGTTGCACCAGTGGCGCATGGATCACCATGGCCTGTTCCTGTAGGCCGTGCAAGGCGATGGCCGCTCGCGTCTTCTCCACGTATACCGGATCATGTTCCAGCGCGATCACCTTGCCGGCGCCGAGCCGCTGTAGGCACAACGCGATGACCAAGGTGGATGTACCACTGCTGGCTTCCACCACCACCTGTGGTCGCTCTAAGAGCACATGCGTGGTGATCTCCCGGAGCAGATCCGGAGAAGCGGCCCAGAACCGTGTGGAAGGCCACGGCGCATCAGGCTTGAACGTCCAGAGCAGTCCCTGCAGGGCCTCCAATTGAGCGTACGAGGTGCGGGTCTCCTTCAACTGGCGCTCGAAGAGTTCCAACGAAAAGCCACGGGCCTCCACGATCAGATAGGCCAACAAGGCTCCCGTGAGCGCCACCGCCACGAGGAATGCGACCTCACCCACCAGGAGCCAAACCACAAAGGAGACCAGCAGTATGGCCAAGGGCCCGCCAAGGACCACTGCTCGCTGTCTATCGCTCATCCGTGCCATGTGTCGTTCTGATGGGGACAATGTTAGCGCATCCCGTGGAAGTAGGACGTGGTACTGAAGAGGACAGCTGTTCCCTACGCCCATCATGCCTCGCGCTTGGCCGATGAACGGTGCACCTCGGCTGACCAGCTGTCGCGAGATTGGTTACCATTGCATTCGGAAAGAACAGCGCGTGTTGAAGTCCGGCAACCACGTCACCATCATCGACCCCATGCGCGGAGTGGCCGCGTTGGCGGTGGTGATCTTCCACTACCTGGGCTCCGTACTCCCGACGCTGCGACCCAATGGGGTGGAGCACATCGTGGAGTACGGGAAGCTCGGCGTACAGGTCTTCTTCGTCATCTCCGGCTTCGTGATCCCGTATGCCATGCAACGGAGCGGTTACACCTGGGCGGGTTGGTGGCGCTTCATGCTCAGGCGCATCGTGCGGATCGCACCGCCAGCCTATGTAGCGGCGTTGGCCATGATCGGTTTCCACCTCCTGTCCATGGCCGTGAACGGTCGCCCTGTGGATGGTGATCCCTTTCCCGGTTTCGGCTTCGCTGCGGTCTTCGGCAACCTCACCTTCACCGCCGAATACCTGGGGGCCCATTGGTACAACTTCGTGTACTGGAGCTTGACGGCCGAGTTCGAGTTCTACCTGATCCTGGCATTGGTCATGCCGCTGATCGCGCGTGGAAGTCCCAACTGGCGCGTGGCCACCCTGATGCTGGCCCTGCTCGCGAGCAACTTCATCGCGGGGCCGAAGTTCTTCGCCTATGTGCACTATTTCGTGCTCGGCATGCTCGTGTTCCTTTGGCGGGAGACGGTGACCGACAAGCGCATCCTGCTTGCGATCGGAGCACTGACCTGTGGCCTGGGCATCGCCGCTGGCGAACACACGGCCATCGGTGTGTCGGTGGTGGCCGCCCTGATCATCGCCTCGGGTACCGGTGCACGCACGCGGGCCACGGACCTGCTCGGCGATATCTCCTACAGCCTGTACATCATGCACGTGCCTGTAGCCGTATTCGCTGAATCCATCGTGAAACGCCTCCTTCCGATCCATGACACCCTCATGGGAAAGAGCATCCTCTTCATGGCCTACCTAAGCCTGGCCTTGCTCGTATCATACGCCTTCCATCGTCTGGTGGAGCGGCCGTTCGTGAAATGGTCCAAAGCGATCCCACAACGCCGGAACACGGCAGTGGCCTGAATACTCGGAAAGACGGCCGCGATGCACGTGCTCCACACCTTCGCCAACAACACCACGGTGCCCTACCTCACCTGGTTCACGGATCGTGCCTTGCGCGAAGGGTATCCTCGGTATACCTTCATTCTGTTGCACGCAGAACGCCCTCGGATGATGGACGAGATGCGGGGCAAAGGCTTCGCTGTGGAATGGATCCGCTATGATGACCGTACCCGTAAACGGGACATGCTGCTGGCTCTTCCACGCTTGTGGTGGCTTTTGATGAAGCACCGACCGGACATCGTACACTGCAATCTTTTCGACGACAGCCTACCCGGGCTCATCGCCGCGCGCCTAGCTGGCATCAAGCGTCGCATCATCACCCGACAGGACACGGGATTCCACTGGCTCCATGCACGGCGTTGGATGGCCTTGGACCGTTGGAACAACCGCATGGCGTCCCACATCATCGCCATTTCCGGTGAGAACGAACGGTTCATCATCGAGCGGGAAGGTGCACCAGCGAGCAAGGTCAACCTGGTGCACAACGGCATCCCACCGGAGAACTTCACGCGTCAGGACCCCGCGATGATGGCGCACTTCCGCGAACGCTTCCACCTCCGACCCGATCACCTCGTGATCGGCAACGTGGCCCGCTACGTGGCATGGAAGGGACACCGTCATGTGATCGAGGCGGTCGCCGCGATCGTAGCCGAGCATCCGAACGTGCGGCTGCTCCTCTGCGGCAAGGGCGCTGGACGACCAGCCATGGAGCGACTTGCCAGTGATCTGGGCATCAGCGCGAACGTGGTGTTCATCGATCGCATTGAACCGGGGGACATGCCCTCGTTCTATGGACTGCTCGACATCTACGCACACGGTGCCACCTTGGAACCCTTCGGACTGGTCTATGCCGAGGCCATGATGAACAGGATCCCCGTAGTGAGCACACCGACCGGAGCGGCGTTGGATGCGATCACCGATGAGCAGAACGGCATCATCGTGCAAGAAGCGAGTGGAGCAGCCCTGGCCGATGGGATCAGAAGGCTGTTGCGGCTCGACAGACGCGCCATTGGAGAGGCCGGTGCGCGGACAGCCATGCGGATGTTCCACTTCGATCGCATGTGGGAAGGCACGATCGGGCTGTACCGAAAAGCGATGCAAGAACCATGACCACCGCTCCATTGATCTCCGTGATCATACCGGCGTACAACGCGGCA
>JAEUTB010000133.1 GCA_016787995.1 Flavobacteriales bacterium
CTGCTCGATCAGCGGCTGCATGTAGCGGAAGAAGAAGGTCATGATCAGCGTTTGGATGTGACTTCCATCCACGTCCGCATCGCACATGATCACGATCTTGTGATAGCGCAATTTGGTCATGTTCAACGCCTTGCTGTCCTCATCGGTACCGATGTGCACACCCAACGCCGTGTAGATGTTGCGGATCTCCTCGTTGTCGAGGATCTTGTGCTGCATCGCCTTCTCCACGTTCAGGATCTTACCGCGCAGCGGCAGGATGGCCTGGAACTCGCGGTTGCGGCCCTGCTTGGCCGTTCCACCGGCGGAATCCCCTTCCACCATGAATAGCTCGCTCTGGCTGGCATCCTTGCTCTGGCAATCGGCCAGCTTGCCGGGCAATCCTCCACCGGAGAACGCGCCTTTGCGCTGCACCATCTCACGCGCTTTCTTGGCGGCGTGGCGGGCCGTGGCGGCGAGGATCACCTTGTCCACGATCTGCTTGGCGTCCTTCGGGTGCTCTTCGAGGTAGTTCTCGAGCATCTCGGCCACGGCGATGTTCACTGCGCCGCTCACCTCGTTGTTGCCCAGTTTGGTCTTGGTCTGTCCCTCGAACTGGGGTTCGGCCACTTTCACACTGATCACGGCGGTGAGTCCCTCGCGGAAGTCATCACCTGCGATCTCGAATTTCAGTTTCTGTGTGGCACCGCTGGCATCGGCGTACTTCTTCAGCGTACGCGTAAGGCCCATGCGGAAACCGGCCAGGTGCGTACCACCCTCGTGGGTGTTGATGTTGTTGACGTAGGAGTGGATGTTCTCGGAGTACGAATCGTTGTACACCATGGCGATCTCCACGGGGATGCCCTGCTTCTCCCCTTCCATGTAGATCACGTCTTCCATGATAGGCACGCGGGTGCCATCGAGGAACTTCACGAACTCTACCAGGCCTTTCTCACTGTAGTAGGTCTCGGAGACGAAGCTGCCGTCCTCGTTGGTGCGGCGCTCATCGGTGAGTGTAAGCTTGATGCCTTTGTTCAGGTACGCCAGTTCGCGCAAGCGGGCGGCCAGCGTATCGAAGTTGTATTCACCGACCTGGAAAATGGTGAGATCGGGTTGGAAGGTGACGATGGTACCGCGGTAGTCCGTGGTGCCGATCTCGCGCACGGAGAAAAGGGGCTTGCCCTCGCTATACTCCTGCTCGTACTTCTTCCCGCCGCGGTGTACCTCGGCGCGGAGCAAACTGCTCAATGCGTTCACGCAGCTCACCCCCACCCCGTGCAGACCGCCGGAAACCTTGTAGCTGTCCTTATCGAACTTGCCACCGGCGTGTAGCACGGTCATTACCACTTCCAAAGCGCTGCGGCCCTCCTTGGCGTGCATGTCCACGGGGATCCCGCGACCATTATCCTTCACCCGGATGCCGTTCGTCGGCGTGATGCTCACATCCACCGTATCGCAATGGCCGGCGAGGGCTTCGTCGATGGAGTTGTCCACCACTTCATAAACGAGGTGGTGGAGGCCCTTCACCCCGATATCGCCGATGTACATGGCCGGCCGTTTCCGCACCGCTTCGAGGCCTTCGAGTACCTGGATACTGTCGGCCGAATAGCTCGCCGCCGCTTTCTTCTGCTCGCTCATTTCTACTGCTGTCTCAGACATGGTTCCAATGGGTTCTCCACCCCCTTTCGGAGAGGTTCGCGAAGATACTCCAGGAAGGGCTCCGTTCCGGGCCGTTTTCCCAACAGCCGCGCGGGTTTTGTTGATAATTAACAGGCCCCGGATTTGCTTTTCCGGCAGGTGGTTCAACCCGCTGGCTGGGCGGCCTCTGGACGGGCCTTGCCCAAGAGGTTGAAAAGCGCGGTGATGTGCGCCCAAAGCACGGCGGGTACCAGCACGGCCGGCAAGAGCACCCACGGGACGGAGACCACCAGGATGTTCGGTTGATCGAAGTTCCAACGCTGCACCGAAGAAGGAATGCTGAACACCGCGGTGACCACCACGATGGCGAGGAGCACGATACCGAGGATGTTCCAGGCCACCAACACCCCTTTGCTGGGCTTATTCCGGGAGACCAGCCATGCTGTCAGGAACGCTGCGCTAAGCCCGGTGATGATGTCGAAGTTGTGTCCGCTGTAGGTCATGCTGCGGGGTACGAGGCCCTCCAAGTAGGCTTCGTGAAGGACCAGTTCTACGGGCACCCGTAGGATATGCAGCGCGGTTAGGGCCGTGAGGTCCGTGTTCCGCGACCAACGCCGGCCGGCGGGCAGCAGGAAGGTCAGGCAGAACCCGATCACCATTGGAGCCAACAAGGCGGATTGGGGCGGCGGAAAACCCGTCGTATCGCCATAGAAACCGCTATCCGCCAGCAGCCATTGCACCGCGCCTACCACCGCCAGCAACAGCGGCAAAGCCCTCCCTCTTGTGGCTCTTGCGGTCCAGAAAAGGCACCAGACCAAGGCCAGGCCGAAGAGGATGGATGCGCTAACCGACATACGATGGAGGAACGGTTCAGAACGAGTAGGTGGCACCGCCCAACAGGAGCCCGCGTTGTACTGGATAGCGGTACCAACGCTCGTACTTGCTCGCGCTCAGGTTGCTCATGTCCAGGAAAACGCTCAAGCGCTTGGTGTAGCGGTACTCCAACCCGAGGTAGAGGTCGAGGAATCCATCCAGATCGATGGTGGTGGGCGGCACCGGCGCGAACAGGGTCGGATCCGCCGGGTTGAGGTAATAGCCTGCCTTCCGCTCCCCGATGAACTGGGCTTCCATTTTGGCGATCAGCTTCCCTTGCAAGCTGTACGATGCCCCCAGGGCGAGTTGATAGGGCGGCAGGTTCCACGGCTCCAGCTGGTCCTCGGTCTCGTAGTTCGTCACATCGATCCTACCGTGGAAGCGCACCGCATCATCCATGCGATAACTGAGCTCTCCGCTCAGGTTGAATTGCTTCACCCGATCGTACACCACGGCCATCTGATCACCGAAGGGAGCATTGGGCGCAGACACGAACAACGGCCTGTCCTCCATGGCGCTCAAGCTGATCCGCACATCGAAGCCGACCCGGCTGCTGAAGCTGCCACGCAGGCCACCGTAGGCGTCGTACAGCAAGCTGCTGTTGGCGATCGCGGGCCGCGCGATCAACCAGGGGTTCTCCCGGGTGAGGCTGCGGAAACTGTTCCGTCGGCGCTCTCCTTCGATGCCCACATAGGGCACCAGGATGTCGTCGAAGAGACTGTAGCTCGCATACGCCCGTGGGAAGAAATGGAACGAGGTGGTGCCTTGTGCGTCCACGTAGAGGCCAGCACCGATACGCACCATGTACTTATCCCCTTCGCGGGTGATGGAGGGCGTGAGCCCGATCAGCGTGCCGTTGGTGCGCAGGTCACCCAGTGTCACGCTCCTGACTTCACCGAAGAGCCCATTGCGCAGTTCACCGCGGTAGGCGTTGTTATCGATGAGGATGCCCAGTCCCAGGCGATCGCCTTGTTCCGCCTTGCTGAGGTCGGCCGTAAGGCGCATGTTGGTCTCGCGGCTTCCGCTGAGGTTGCTGTAGGCATGCACCTCCATACCCACATCATGCGCGATCAGGGTGCTGTCCTTGTAAAGGCTGCGGATGCGCGCTGCGAAACCGATGTCGTTGTAGTACTGTTTCAGGTCGTCCTCCCCACGAACGGCATCGTTGATGAGGTTCTCCACGCTATCCGTGGAGGCATAGCCGAAGTAGTTCACGCGTCGCCGATCGTACATCAGCCTACCGCCCACCTCGTGGTTGCGGAGGAAGTGGTTGTAGTAGGCATCCACGTTGTTGAAGCTGTAGCGGCTCGGCCCCACATCGTTGATGCCGCCAGCGCTGCTCATGTGCTTCAGGTGTAGACCCCACGCATTGTCGCGCGAGCGGGCCTGGTCGTAGTACAACTCGCCGAGCGGCGTGGTGTAGAGCCCGAACCCGGCCTTCACCAAACCTTTGTACAACTTCTGTTGTGGTTGCACCACGTTCAGCTTAGCGGCAGCGAGGCTGTCCACCTTCGCGGGTATCGTGGCCTTCACGGGAAGCACATCGAAGCTCACCGGCCGATCAGGCATGATGGTGTCGATGGGCTCCGGGCGCAGGTCCTTCTTCTGTGCATCGGCGATCGTGGGGTTGAAGATCCCCTGGATCACATACTCGCCACCTTGCCCTTGCCCAAATGCCGCGACAGCCAAGCAGAACAGCGTGGCCAGTAGGATGGGACGTTGTTTCAACGCGCTCATTCTTCGTAGGTGTTGTCGGTGCCGGGCATGGGGACCACTAGGTCTTCCTGCGGCGTGGGTGTGGTCTGTTGCACTTCGCTGGCGTTGATGGCTTGTAAGCGTTGTCGCGCCTGCGCCACCAACTCCGCATCCTCGCTATTGTCGATCACCCCTTGCAGGGCCGCCTTGGCTTGGAATCGGTCGTCGAGCTTCACGTAGGCATCGGCCAGCAGGATGAAGGCTTTCGCCTTCCAATGGTCATAGGCGGGATACTTCTTCACCAGGTCGAAGACCTCCTTCTCGGTGTCGGTGTAGCGCTGTTGCAGGTAGCGCACGTACGCCATGGAATATTTGGCCTCTGCGCCCAGAGAATTGGTGCTGGCGCTGGTGATGGCTTTGTACTTCGTGAAGGCGGCATCGAGGTCGTTGCGATCCAGGAGGTCCTTGGCCACGGCCATGTTGGCTTCGGCCTTCAGGTCAGCAGTGGCATCGGGATTGGCACTCACCTTGGCTGCGGCTTTGGCGGCATCGGCTGATCGCCCCAGTTCCTTCAGGCTGCGCATCTGACCCACCTGTGCGGCCAAGCGGTTCTGCGGGAAGGTGGCGATCGGTTCCAGACGGGTGAAATGCTCCAGCGCACCCTCCCATCGCTTGTCGCGGAAGAGGATATCGCTGGCGCCGAAGAGCGCGCTCTCCATGAACTGGTCGGCATCCGCAGCGATGGTGGCCTCCAGATCGGGGAGCGCCTGCTCGTACTTCCCGTCGCGGTAAAGGCAATCGCCCCGGTAGTACTGTGCGTTCACGGCGAATGCACCACGCGGATACTTGCTCAGGTAATCACCGAAGGCGCCAATGGCCTGCGCGCATTTGCCATCGAGGTAGAGCACCTCGGCGCTGCGGTAATACTTCTCATCCAGATCCAGCGTGCTGGGATCCACGAAGCTCAAGGTGCGCACGTAGGTCTCGTACTCCGCAACCCGGCCTTGCTCCACGTGGATGTTCTCCAAAGCGGCCAAGGCTTCGCGCGAGCCTTCCACCGTGGGGTATTTGCTCACGATTGTTTTGAGCTGATCGATCGCCTGCGGGATGTTGCCCTTGCGTTTCTGGATCTCCGCAGCCTGCAACATGCTCTGCCGTGCGTGCGGACTGTTCGCGTGCTGAGTGATCACCTGCTCGTAGTAGCCCAGTGCCGCATCATCGTTATCCAAGGCCACATAGGTCTCCCCCAACTGGAATTTCGCATCCGCCGCATGGCGCGAATCGGGCTGGGCGCTCAGCAGGTTCTTCAACGTGGCGATCTTTTCGTTGAATTGACGGTCGAGGCCCTGGCACACGCCCTTCTGGTATTGTGCATAATCACGATCATCGGTGCCTGCTTTGATCGCATCATCGTACCACTTCACCGCTTGGGCGTTCTCCTTGGTCACGAAATAGCAATCGCCCAAGCGCACCATGGCATCGGCCCGTTGTGTGGTGGCGCGCTTCTCGGCGGCCACGAAACGTCGGAAAGCTGTGGCGGCTTCACCGTACTGCTTCATCTTGAAGAAGGTATAGCCCATGCCGTAACCCGCCTGCTCGTATAGGTCCGTGGCATAGGCTCCAGGCGAATTGCGCAGGTCGTCGTATTTCCGCAAAGCAGCGCTGTAGTCGCCCTGGCCGTAGTACGATTCGGCCATCCAGAAGTGGGCTTTCGCGTTCACCCCTTGGTTAACCGGGAACTTCAGCGCCTTCTCGAAGAACAGGGCGGCATCCTTGTACATCCGGCCCTCGTACAGCTCCACGCCGCGATCGAATGCGAGTTTCTGATAGGCTTCCTGCAAACGCAGGTCCTTGTTCTGGATCTGGTCCAACGAGGCCAGCGCCGCTTCATAGTTCTTCGTCTTCAGGTACACGTTGAGCAGGAACTCGTAGGCCTCGTTCTTGCGCGGGGTGTTGGGATAGGCCTTCAGGTAATTCTGCAGGGCATTGATCGCTTCGTGGTAGGGATCCAAGCTGAGGTCGTACGCGAGCTTGGCGTAGTTGAAGAGCGCGTCTTCCGTCACCTTCGGGTCTTTCCCGATATCGTAGGCTTTCTTGAAGGCTGTTCGGGCGTAGTTCTTCTCGTTGAGCTTGAGGTAACAATCGGCCATGTGGTAGGTGGCCAGCTGCGCCAAGCTGTCGTCCGCATTGGCCACCAGGTTGAACTGTTCCAAGGCCTTCTTGCAGTCACCGGCTTTCAGGTAGGTGTAGCCGAGGATGTAGCGGTCCTCACGCGCCACACCGGCACGTTGAGCGCTCTTCTCGAGGAATGGCAGGGCTTCGGCATATTTCCCCGACCGGTAGTTCGCCTCACCGGCCAGGCGGTTGATCTCCGTGGCGCGCTTCACATCGTCGCCACCGCCCAGCAACGGCTCCACATAGGTGTTCAGTTCGTCGTACTTGCCTTGCAGGAAGAGGATCTCGGCGATGTAGATCGGCACCACCTTCCCGAAGTTCTCGTCGTTCTGCAATTTGCGGAAACCCGTGAGGGCCGTTTCGTAGTTGCCCCGCTCGTAGTTGATATGCGACGCGTAGTAGTTGGCCGGCACAGCATAGGCTCCCGTTCCGTTCTGCACTTCCGCGAACTCCACGATGGCCTTATCCGGCTGCTCGCTTTGGAAGAAGGCATACCCCCGCTTGAACCGATATTCCTCCAACTCGGCCGGGGCCAGCGCGAAACGGTCCACCTTCTCGCTCCACTGGATGGATTCCTTCCATTTCTTCTGCGCGAAGGTGTGTTTGAACAATTCCAGCTTCACGGTGCCCACATGCAGATCATCGGGGTGGTCCTGCATGAAGGCGTGCAGGCGATACCCGGCATCGTTGTGGAAAAGGCGCACGGCACAGATGGCGCTGTAGAACTCCGCTTCCACGCGGTCGGGATCGTGGTCGTCGGTGATGCGCTCCACCACACGTTCGAATCCGTATTGGGCTGCGCCGTATTTGGCCTTATCGAAGAGGTCCAAAGCGCGCGCCAGGTCCGCATCGCGATGCTCATAGTGGGCTGGCCGTTGGGCCCAGGCACCGGAGCACAGGAGCAGGGCCGTCGCGAAGAACAGGGGCCGCATGCGAGGTACGTTCAAAGGGGTGTTCATCAAGCGATCAAAGTTCTTGGGGTGCGGAGCGGGGAACGGTCTTCAGCACGGGCACTTATCCACGCGCGCGTGTTCACGTATGTGCGCAGGGACGAATGGTCACTATTCGGTGGGATAACGGCAAGCTTCGTTCCGAAATTTTGACCTTTGTCGTTCCATGAGCGAAAGCCCCATCATCCTGCTGCAAGGTGTACGCATCTTCCAACGCGAGAACCTCATCCTCAACAACGTGGATTTTTCCGTGTACAAGGGCGAGTTCCTTTACTTGATCGGCCGCACGGGAAGTGGCAAAAGCAGCTTGATGCGCACGCTTTACGCCGACCTGCCTTTGAAGGAAGGGGAAGGACACGTGTGTGGCTTCGACCTTCAGAAACTCAAGCGCTCCCAGGTGCCCTTCCTGCGCCGGAAGATCGGGATCGTGTTCCAGGACTTCCAACTCCTTACGGACCGCAGCGTGAACGATAACCTGGTCTTCGTGCTCAAGGCCACGGGTTGGAGCGATGCCAAGCGGATGGACGAGCGTGTGCAACAGGTGCTGGAAAAAGTGGGCCTGTCCACCAAAGGCTACAAGATGCCGCACGAGTTGAGCGGTGGCGAGCAGCAGCGCGTGAGCATCGCCCGCGCCTTGTTGAACGACCCCGAATTGATCCTGGCGGACGAACCCACCGGTAACCTGGACCCGGAGACCACCGGCGAGATCCTTGACCTGCTCTTCGAGATCAGCCGCAGCGGCCGCAGCGTGATCATGGCCACGCACGACTACACGCACATGAAGAAATTCAACACACGGGTGGTGCGGTGCGAGGATTCGAAGTTGTTGGAGTTGAGCGCGGCGGCGAGCGCTTGAAGCAGATCGAGAGTGCTTATTGCGACCCGACGTTCATGTCGTCATGACCATTCATCAATAGCGCAGCAGGCCTCGCCATTTCGCGCTCATCCGATCGAGATCAGGACAGTAGTCGCACGATCCGCTCAGCATTGCGCTTGTTGCTGAACCGCTCTTCCAAAACCTCTACCCGCTTTTCGATGGCTTGCCCGCTCGCTGGTGCGCCCATGCACGCCAGGATGCTCGTCCGCATGGCCTCCGCGCTATCATGGACATGGCACAATCCGGCCAGACCGGTGCCTTCCACCATGGGTGTGTTGCACACCACGTGGCGGCCGGTGTAGAGGCAGAGCAGCAGTTTGAGCTTGATGCCGGTGGCTTGGAAGGTGGGCAATACGTTCACCTGTGCGGTGCGTACCAGCCTATGGATCTCTGCCGTATCCACGCCCTCGCGCAACTCCACGTTGGGCGCTTTGGCCACAGCCCGCTTCAGTTCAAGGCTGGCATTGCTACCTGCGATCACTAGGCGCACCGGAACGCCGTGGAAGACCTTCTGCACCAGGAACAAGGCCGCTTGGTCGTTCTCCGCCACGCCCAAGGCGCCGTGGTAGAACGCGAATTCGCCCAACCCATCGAGCACGTCCACCTTATCGCACGCGTGGAAAGCCGGAATATGGCTCACATGCTTGAAGTGTCCGGCGAAATAGGCTTCATCCTTGGGGCTTATGGCCAGGATATGGTCGGCTTCACTCAGCACCGGCTCGAAGCGGAGCAGCTTGCGTGCTTCGTTGAGGAAATAGGTGCGACGGAACGCGTTCCCTTCCGCCTTGGCCAGCGCGGTGTAATAATCATGCTCCACGTTGTGTGCGCGCACCAGTCGCTTTCGCCCGTGCATCCGAGGATCACCGAGCGCATAGCAGCTGTGCAGCCCTTCGAACAAGATCGGATGGTCGTCCTTCAGCAGGCGGTCCATCAGCACTTCACTCCTGCGACTAACCACCACATAGGGCAACGAGTTGAACAGCTGGTGTTTCCCCAAATGGCGGGGGTAATAATGCACCGAAGCGCACATCCGCTCCAGGTCCTTCGAACGCCCGCGTCCATACTCAAAACAGTGCAGGTGCACCTTCGCCCCCACCTCGGCGAGGGCTTTCACCTTGAAGTACACATCGATCACCCCACCATAATCCGGTGGAGCGGGTACATCGAAACTGATGATATGGAGGTGCTGCTCAGCCAATCCCTTGGAAGACGGCCTTCAGCGCGTCCTGCTCGCGGGAACCGTCCAGCGAAGCGGCCGCGAAAATAGCATTCTGCCGAAGGGCCTCGCGGCGGGGCGGATCGTTCATCAGGTCCTGGACTTCCCGTGCGATGACGGACGGTTCAGGGCGCTGGACCACCACCCCGGCATCGTAACGCCGCACGATACCAGCGACCTCGGGCAGATCGGTGACCAGTACGGGGATCGACGCCCGGAAATAGTCGAAGAGCTTGTTCGGCAGACTGAAGCGGTAGTTGAGGTTGGTGTCCTTGTCCAACGACAATCCCAGATCCGCGTTACGGGTGTACTGCATCATCTGCTCGTAGGGCATCCGAGGTAGCATGCGCACACGGTCGTGGAGTTGATGGGTCTTCACGAGCTGCTCGAGCACGGGCCAAGCATCACCACCGCCAATGATGAGCAGCAGGCAGCTAGGCAGATCCCGCATGGCTTCCACCGCCTCCTCACCACCGCGCTGTACGTTGATGCCGCTGCCTTGGAGGATGAGGATGAAGCGTTCCTCGGGAAGACCCAGTTCAGCGCGCGATACCCGCGCACCGAGGTCCCGTGGCATGGGGATGTTGCGCACCACACTGGGCCTGTGACGATATCGCTCTTGGTAGGCCGTCGCGATGCTGTCATTCACCGTGATGATGTGACGCAGCTTGGGAAAGATGCGACGTTCGATGGCCAACCAGATCTCGCGTACACCAGGCCGTTGCACCAACTCCGGCACTTCCGTATAGAACTCATGGCTATCGTAAACGATGTGCCGCCCACGCAACCGAGCGGCCATATAGGAGGCCAGCAACGTATCGAGGTCGTTCGCCACCACCAACTTGAACCGTGCGAACAGAAGGAGCAGGAACAAGCGGAGGTTGTACTCCGCATAGAACAACGGACCCGTGCGGAAGAGCAACCGCATGCGTTTGGTGCCATAGGGTCTCTCCAAGGGAAGAGAGCCATGGAGCTTGCGGCCCACGAGTAGTACTTCATAGCCAAGCTCACCCAAGACCGTACACGTCCGGTGTACCCTGTTGTCGGTGCTCAGGTCGTTGGTGACGGCTACGATGGCGCGTGGCATGGATGTCACCGGGGGGCTGTGTACAAGCCGCGCGATGGCTGCCCAAAGTAACGGGAGCCCGCCCAGTAAACTTGTGCCCATAGCCATGGACCTTCAACGGAACGCAAGCCTAAAGGCCTACAACACCTTCGGTATCGAAGCCAATGCCGATCGGCTGGGCCGGTTCAGCAGTGTCGCGGAACTGCGCGAGCTGCTCGCTCTGCCGGAGGTGAAGGCTGCTCCTTTGCTCATCCTCGGCGGGGGCAGCAACATCCTCTTCACACAGGACTTCCGGGGCACCGCGTTGCTCAATGAGATGCCTGGCATGGCCGTGGTCCAGGAGAACGAGGACCATGTATGGGTGAAAGCCGGAGCTGGAGAGCGCTGGCACGATTTCGTATCGCGCTGCGTGGAGCACGGCTGGGGCGGCGTGGAGAACCTCTCGCTGATCCCCGGCAAAGTAGGCGCCGCCCCCATGCAGAACATCGGCGCGTATGGCGTGGAGATCAAGGACACCTTCAGCTCATTGGAAGCCTTGCGGATCGCGGATGGCGAAGTGGTCACCTTCGATAAGGAAGCCTGTGCTTTCGGTTACCGGGAGAGCTTCTTCAAACGCGCTGGCAAAGGGCAGTATGTGATACTCTCCGTCACCTTCAGGCTCGACAAGAAGCCAACCTTGAACACCAGCTACGGCAACATCCAGCAAGAGTTGGATCGGATGGGTATTGAGCAGCCCACCCTCCGCGATGTGAGCGACGCGGTGATCGCCATTCGCCGCAGCAAGTTACCGGACCCAGCGGTGCTCGGGAACGCCGGAAGCTTCTTCAAGAATCCAGTGGTCCCCCAAGAGCTGGCGGACCGCATCAAGGCTCAGTACCCGGACCTGGTCTCCTTTCCAGCGGGCACCGGGCAGGCGAAACTTGCGGCCGGATGGCTCATCGAACGGGCCGGATTGAAGGGTTATTCGCTCGGCACACATGGTGTACACGATCGGCAAGCCCTGGTCTTGATCAATCGCGGCGGAGCTACGGGAGGTGAACTCTACGCGTTGAGCGAGCATGTCCTGCGCGCCGTGAAGACCACCTTCGGCGTGGAATTGGAGCGCGAGGTGAACATCCTGTGACCCCTCAGCATTCCAGGAAAGGGCGAAGTAGCGAAGAATGCGCCTGTGATGTTCTCCGTCCATACCCGAAATTCGCGGTCATGTCTTGGCGAACGTCGAGCCACTTCTTGGCACTTGCGGCCGGGTTGGTCTTCACGGCCTCTTGCCGGAAGGACCCATCCATCCTTTTAGACGAGCCGGAGGGTTTTCGCGCCCCCACGCCTTTCGTGTTGGATTATCCGGTTTGGGCCAACGACACGCTCTATCCGATAAACCTACCCGCAGATGCCCCGTTGACCGTCGAAGGGGTTGCTCTTGGTCGGAAACTCTTCTACGAGAAAGCGTTATCGGACAACTACTCCATCTCCTGTGCGAGCTGCCACCAACAACAGCATGCCTTCAGCGATCCGCGTCGTTTCTCTATTGGAACCGACGGAAGTGTAGGACGGCGCAACAGCATGCCGATCCAGAACCTGGCGTGGGACCACGGCTTTTTCTGGGATACAAGGGCCTCGTCGCTGGAAGAGCAGGCCTTCGGACCCGTGCGAGATCATGGGGAGATGCGCAATAGCTGGCCTGTGGTAGTGGAACGGCTGCAAGCGCATGCCGACTATCCTCTGCTCTTCAAGAAAGCCTTTGGCACCGACGTTATCGACAGTAACCTGGTCGTTAAAGCCATTGCGCAATTCGAACGCACCTTGCTTTCGTACAACTCCCCGTACGATCGATTCGTCCACCTAGGCGACCATAGTGCACTGAGCGAACAGCAGCAGCGTGGAATGGCCCTGTTCTTCGGCGAAGCCCATTGCAATGATTGCCACACCGGCCCGCGCTTCAACGACCACAACGTACAGAACATCGGACTCGGCGATCTCAACGGCGACGATGGACTCTTTGAAGTGACGGGGAACGAAGCGGACCGTGGCCGGTTCAAGAACATCGGCATCCGCAATGTGTCGGTGTCGGCGCCTTACATGCACGATGGTCGTTTCGCCACCTTGGAAGAGGTCCTTGACTTCTACGCCCGAGACGTGGACCTTTCGACCCCGAATCTGGATCCACACATGTTCGCCTGGACACTTGGATCGGTCGATCTGGACCATCAGGAGCGCGCTGATATCGTGGCCTTCTTGCATGCCTTGACGGACGAGGACTTCCTCACCAACCCGGCATTCAGCGATCCGAATTGACGGTGGCGCGTAGGCATACAGCGGTCTTCCTCTCCATCATGGCCTTGGTCGTAGCCGCAAGTGGTTGCCATGGTCCGCGCACCACGGTGCGAGCCACGGACAGCCTCCGCCCCACCCCGGTAGCGCTTCGCTACCCGGCGTGGGCTGAGGATACCGCACATCGGCCGATACTTCCGTACGACAACCCGCTCACAGCGGAAGGCATCGCACTGGGTCGTCGTCTCTTCTACGAGACGGCCCTCTCACGCGACAACGATGTAGCGTGTGGCTCCTGCCACAAGCAAGCGCATGCGTTCAGCGACCCTCGACGGTATTCCATCGGAATGGATGGTCGCGCAGGAACACGCAATGCGATGGCACTGATCAACCTGGCGTGGAACCACTTCTTCTTCTGGGATGCTCGTTCACTGACGCTTGAACTCCAAGCTTTCGAGCCGGTGCGCGACCATCGCGAGCTTTTCAACGCCTGGCCGGAGATCATCCAACGCCTCAAGGAGAAGCCGGGGTACGAGGAGCTATTCCTGCGGGCCTTCGGCACCATGGAGTTCGATAGCCTGGACGTGGTCTTCGCACTGGCCCAATTCGAGCGGACGCTCATCTCCTTCGACTCACCCTTCGATCGCTATCACTACGGCTGCGATACCACCGTCCTCACACCCGCTCAGATCCGCGGAAAGGACCTTTTCTTCGGCCGAGCGCATTGTGCGGATTGCCATGAACTGCCCCTCTTCCAGGATCATGGGGTGATCAACATCGGATTGGACAGCGTGATCACCGATCCGGGCTTGGGTGGCAATACCGGAAAGGCCTGGCACATGGGCCGCTTCAAGACGCCCACCCTTCGAAACATCGCGGTGAGCGCGCCCTACATGCACGATGGTCGCTTCAATACCCTCGGAGAAGTCCTCGATTTCTACGCGGAAGGAGTGCACCTCAACACCCCGAACTTCGATGATCACATGTTCGCGTGGAAGCTCGGCGTCGTCAACCTGGATGAACAGGATCGCGCGGACATCGTGCGATTCCTCGAAGCCTTGACCGATACCGCTTTCCTCACGGAGCCCACGTTCGGTCCACCGGATCCGTGAACCGTATCAACGGACATCACCATCTTCGTCATCTCAAGCGCCACCCTGATGAACCGCACCAGCACGCTGCTCTTCGCCTTCGCGATCCCATTCCTGCTCCACGCTCAAAAGGCGCTCACCTTACGCGACGCCATACTTAAGGCCGGCACCGAATATTCGCCTGAACGGTTGCGCGGTTTGCAGTGGATCGAAGGGTCCATTACCTACAGCTACATCAAGGACGATAAGCTGATGCGCGGCACCCTGGGCAAGAGCGTAGACCTTCCGATCATCGACCTGGCCACTTTGAACCAAGCCGTGAGCGACACGGTGAAGCTGAAGGCCATCCCCATGATCACCTGGCTGAGTTCCGATCGTTATCGGTTCTTCCATAACGGCCGATACCATGTGCACACCTTGGGGAGCCGGACCACCGAGACCACGGTTCTTCCTGCGGAAGCGGCGAATGAGGACATCCACGCCAAGACCGGCGCCATCGCGTACACGGTGGACAAGGACCTCTACATCCACCGCCCTGGCCAGAAAGGTGACACACGCGTCACCTCCGATGGCATGGATGGTATCGTGAACGGTCAAAGTGTACACCGCCAGGAATACGGCATCACCAAAGGCACCTTCTGGTCACCGGATGGTAACCTGCTCGCGTTCTACCGCATGGATGAGCGCATGGTCTCACCCTATTTCCTGGAGGATATCGGCACCCGGCCGAGTACGTTCGAAAAGATCCGTTATCCCATGGCCGGTGATACCAGCCATCAGGTAACGGTCGGTATCCACGACCTCCGCACGGGCAAGACCACCTTCTTGCGCACCGCCACACCTGCCGATCACTACCTCACCAACATCGGGTGGAGCGCCGATGAACAGCAGGTGACCGTAGCACACTTGGACCGTGCGACCGAGCACCTGAAACTCATCAGCTACGACCCTTTGACCGGAGAGCCCAAGGCCACCTTGCTGGAAGAGCACGACGAAAAGTACCTCGAACCCCAACACCCAGCCGTATTCCTGAAGACCAAGCGGAACCAGTACATCTGGCAAAGCCAGCGCGACGGATGGAACCACCTCTACCGCTACGATGCTACGAACCGCTCCGTGGAACAGCTCACCAAAGGGCAATGGCTGGTGAAGGATGTGGTGGGCATGGACCCGAAAGAGACCTTCATCATCGTGGAGGGAACGGCGGAGATCATACCTGGTCGGCCAGCTGGTGCTCTGGAAACGCACCTGTATCGTGTTGAACTGAATTCGGGGAAAGTGAAGCGGCTTACCCAGGAACCTGGCACGCACCACGGTCAACTCAGCAGCGATGGAAGCACGCTGATCGACACCTGGAACAGCGTTTCAGTACCGGGGGAGGTCGTCCTCCGCGACAGCCGCACCGGACAGCGGATGAAAGTGCTGCTCACCTCAAAAGACCCACTGGATGGCATCACCAAGGGATCCATCGAACTGCTCAACATCCCCGGTGCCGAAGGCGACTACCTCAATGCACGACTGATCAAACCCAGCCATTTCAATAAGGACAAGCGCTATCCGGTCTTGATCTATGTGTACAACGGCCCGCATGTGCAGCTGGTCAGCAATGGCTTTCTTGGTGGAGCATCGCTTTGGATGTTGGAGGCAGCGGAGCGTGGGTACTTGGTGTGGACCGTGGATGGCCACGGCAGCGCGAACCGTGGACGAACATTCGAGCAAGCGATCCACAGGCACTTAGGTGAACTGGAGGTGAAAGACCAGATGCGCGGCGTGGACTACCTCAAAGGGCTGCCGTTCGTGGATGTCGACCGCATCGGCGTGCACGGCTGGAGCTTCGGAGGGCACATGACCACGGCCATGCTCACACGGCATCCGGGCGTCTTCAAAGCCGGTGTGGCGGGAGGTCCGGTGATGGATTGGGGCTTGTACGAAGTGATGTACACCGAACGCTACATGGATACGCCTGCGGAGAATCCGGAAGGATACGCCAGCACCGACCTTACCCGCCTGGCCGACAAGCTGCAGGAGCCCTTGCTCATCATCACCGGTGGAAAGGACGACACCGTTCTACCCCAACACGCCTACTCCTTCCTGAAGGCTTGCGTGGACAAGGGAGTACCTGTGGACTTCTTCGACTATCCCGGTCATGGGCACAATGTTCGTGGGAAGGACCGTGTTCACTTGATGGAAAAGGTCTTGGACTACTTGGATCGACACCTCGTGCCTTCAAAGGGGTAAGGAACCCTAGAATAGCGGTTTGTCGATGGTGGCAACGGAAAAGGTGATGTTAGTTTCGACCACCATGAGAAAACCGTTACTCCTCGTAGCCCTTCTTCCGCTAGCCCTCTGCGCGCAGACCACCTATTTCGTCGAGGTCGGCGGCAGCTCGTTAGGTCCCACACTTCCGTACTACGACCCGAACGTGTTGAACATCCAGGTCGGAGATATCGTGACTTGGGAGAACGCGAGTGGCACGCACAACGTGAATGGCACTTCCTTCTTCTTCCCGGAGAACCCGGAAGGCTTCACCAACGGCGATCCTTCGGATGATGATTGGACCTATTCCTACACCTTCACCATCCCCGGCGTGTACGAATACATGTGCACCACCGAAGGCCATTCGGCTACCCAGATGGGGCGCATCATCGTGGCGGACGCGAACAGCGTTCAAGAAGGTGTTGCCGAGGCCCCATTGGTCTTATCTCCGTCATTGGCGGCGGATCATATCTACGTAGAAGTGGGGAACAGGGCCATCGCTCGGTATGAAGTGGTCGGACTGGATGGCCGTGTGGTCATCAGCCAAGCTGGCGCAACGGGCCGCATGGCGAGGATCACTGTAGCTGGGCTGCCGAAAGGCAATTACTTGGTACGCGTGGTCGAAGCCAACGGCAGTTCCACCACCTTGCGCTTCAGCAAGAGCTGATCACGGGATCCGCAACACTTTCACGGCCGCACTGGTGCCACGGGCGCTGTGGACGACCACGGTGTAGCTGCCCGGCACCAAGGGCGCCATATCGAAGGAGACGCCTCGTTTTCCGGGAGAGAGGTCGTATTCCACGCCAGGGTGCACAACCTTGCCCACCGCGTCGATCATCTCGATCCGATACGCACCTGGCTCACTGACCTCCAACCAGACCTGCACATCGGTCGTGGCCGGGTTAGGATAGGCGAAGATGCCAAGGCCTGAGGGAACAGACCTTTCACGCACTGCCGCGCCCGGATCATAGGGCACAGCCAAAGCCGCCATGCTACCGATGGACAGCTTGGCCAGCTTCTCGAAGTAGGGTACATCGAAATGCTCCACGCGATCGTTCAAGGTGTGATAGAACGGATTGGGGTCGCCGGTGAACTCTTCGATCATCAGCACGGCGCCGTAACCAGCCGACCAGAAAGAGGCGTGATCGCTGTAGGTGGCCCCGGGCGTGGTGAGCAAGAGGTCGATGTCGATGGAATAACGATCCAGGACGGCGAACACGGTATCAGCGATGGCCATGGAATTCGCCACTGGCCGGGCATGCACACGCGCCTTCTTGTCGGCATTCCCATCCCAGGCGATCGCATCCATGTTCACCACCCCGACGATGTTCTCGTCGTTGCCCGCCATGGAGTTCGCGTAAAAGATGCTGCCGATCTTCCCTTGTTCCTCCTGGTCCCACAAGGCGAACACGATGGTGCGCTCGAAGGGGATGTCCTGGAGGATACGTGCCGCCTCCAAGACCGCTGCGCAACCGCTGCCATCATCATCAGCGGCAGGAGCGTTGAACATCCCTGCAGGGAGTGCGTCGTAATGCGCACAGAGGATCACGATCTCATCAGGGTACAACGATCCGATCTTGGTCACCAGCACGTTCCTACCCGTGGCATTGAAGGCTTGTGCGGTGGTGGTGTAGCCCCACGAAGTCAACTTCTGCTCATAGTACTGCTGCGCCACCGCGTTCATCGCATTATCGGAATGCCTGCTGGTGATGGTGACAGGGCCCGCGCCCACGTCCACCGGCACTTCACCGGACATCTCCTCCACGAACAACAACATCGAATCGATCCGCACCGAATCGATGATCTCACCGATCATGTCGCTTTGGGCAGGCAGCAACGAAGAGCAGCTAATGGCGAGTGGGAACAGGAGTGAACGCATAGGATCGTAAGTGCTCGGTTGATCGCTCGGGAAGACTTAGCGGATCACTACGATACGCTCGAGGTAGGAACGACCGCCCGCCTCGACCTGTACCACATAGGTACCAGAGCCTGGCGGAAGTGGTTGCACCCAACTTGGACCGAAACCACCACGGCGCTCTGCCACCAGACTTCCAGCGGCATTGAACACACGGATGGAAGTCACCTTGCCCGATAAGCCTTCCACGCGGAGCTGGCCGTCGAAGACGGGGTTCGGGTAGATGCGCACGCCCAGTTCTTGCAGATCGTCAACCCCCGTGGTCAGATCGACCACTTCGGTCTCCTTCACCAACACCGGTGAACCGTCCTCCGCGCCGTACATGGTCCTGAACGCATCGATCTCCGGCGTATTGAAGGCGAACATCTCTTCCATCCAACGCGGCGGTGCGCTCTGATACCACACCCGGCTCCGCACGGTGAGCGCGCCGGTATAGCCGTTCAACGCCACGTGATAGTGGACCTTGTCCGTACCGCTCCCTTCAACACCCGCATCGTTCCGGTTGAAGTCGATGTCAGAGGCAGGCACACCCACCACCAAGGTCGTGTCGTAACTCGGATGTGAGGTCGTGAAACCGAGCGGTGCGAGGCGATTATCCTTCAATGATTCCTTGGCGCGCTCGAGCACGGTGGTCTTGTTGCCGTTCACATCAGCCATCACCATCTCGTAGATCTGCGCTTGGTTTTCATTGCGGATCACATCATGATGAGGTTCCCAATCGGCGTCGTGGCCCATCACCTCATAGGTCTCGTCCCATCCACCACTTCGGAAGAGCGTATCGCCACTGGCGTTCTCCACCACGAGTTCCACGAAGGCGCGCCGTGCGGGATAGCCGCTCGGGAATTTGTGTCCCGCGAGGTTGGTCAATTCCACCGCGATGAAAGCCGTATCGGCCGTGCGGTCCACCACCTCGTTCTGCACCAACAAGGTCTGGTTCTGCAACAGGCGCGTGGTGCGGGCGATGGTACTGTCGAACTGTACGGCACTGGCTGTCAGCAGGAGGTCCTGGCGATTGTTCTTGAGCAGGTTCAGCATGAAGGTGTTGCCCCCGACCAGATCATGCTTGCCATAGGGCGTGCGCAGGTATTCCTCCGAGGCCAGGAAATCGTACAGTGCGGAGATCACCATCGGTTCGTTCACCCTAGGCATATGGCAGCCTTGGCAAGTGACCCCACCTTCCGGATCGATGTCAGGATTGAACACCGAGTTCAACCATTCGTGGTAGGTAGCCTGTTCCACGAATTTGTCGCCCGTGGCGTTGCCTTCCAGGTCCGCGGTCTCGGTGATCAGGGTGTGGCAACCCGCACATAGCCCGGCATCGGTGATGTGCTCGCCATACTGGGGTGCATAACCCACGAACGATTCCATCGGAGCGCCGAAGAGGTTCTTCGCGTTGATCGGTCCATAGACCACATCGTTAAGGTCGAACTTCAACGAGCCGGAGAAGAGTTGCCCGATGCTGTCCGCACTTTGCATATGGCACGAGAGGCACGAAACACCGTCCATGGCCACTGGATCAGGCGTCATCTCCGCGATGGAATAATGACCACCACCCGTAAGGAACTTGTCGTAGCGTCCCATCGGTGCATGGCACGAGGTGCACTTGTCTTCCAGTGCTGCTTGGTGCGCAGGGTTCACGGCTACCTCATGGCTCACCTTGGCGCGCCAGAACGGATCCTTGGCCGAGTTGGCCATCATGGTGGACCGCCACGAATCCACCGGGTTAACATCAACCCCGGCAGCGGTGTGGTTCGCCAGCACCGGCGGCACATCATCCAAGCCATGGCACCCGTTGCAGGCACCGCTTCCCATGAAGTAGGTATTACCGTCGATCGGAAGATCCAAGCCACCACGGAAGGCTTCCAGGTCCTGTTCGGAATGATAGCTGGCGTGGGCCTTCGGCAGATCATCACTGGTCCATGCCACGAAGAGGGTCACGGTGCCAGCTACTCCTGCGATGATGGCTGTACGAGCGGGTAATGATCGCTTCATGCGTCGGGTTCCAATGGGTGCAAAATACGAAGCCTCCGGGTGCCAAGTGCAGGCACACCGGAGGCTATCATTGTAGGGCAGCGGTCAGGCGCCGCGCTGGGCGCTCTTCCGCACGGCGGTGGTCTTCGCCTTGGAGGTGGTCGGTTTTGCAGCGGTGGTGGCCTTCTTGGCAGGCTCCGCTTTCACTTTCTTATCCCCTTCTTTGGGCGCCTTGGCCTTGGCGGTCTTGTCCGCGGGCTTCTCCTCGACTTTCTCCTCCTTCTTCTCGAATTCTCCCGCCTTCAGCAGCTGTTGGTACCAGGCGAAGAGCTTGCGTACATCGCTGCCATAGATGCGCTCGCGGTCGTGGTTCGGCAGGGCCTCGCCCAATTTGGCGAACAACTTGTCCTCACTTTCCTTCGGATCCAGGCTTTCCTTGCCCTTCTCCACGGCATGCAGCTTCTCGAGCACCTCTTTCAAGGGCACATCATCGCCGGTGGTGAACATGCTGATCTCTTCCAAGGAGCTCACCTTGGCGGTCGATGGTACGGGGATCCGTTTGCCATCGAGCAATGATTCGGCGATCACGGCTTGGCGACCTTGTGCGACAACGCGGAACAGGCCGGGTTTGCCGGCGACGGAAATGATCTTACTGAGGTCCATTCGAAGTTCTTGGTGTGCCAAAGCTAATGAACGTGAAGGCCGTTCTCAGGTCTTCTGCTTCTTCTTTCTGGCCGCTGGGAAGAGGATGTTGTTCAAGATGAGCCGATATCCGGCGGAGTTGGGGTGGAGACCGAGGTCCGTGGGTGGATCCCCCACCATGTGCTGATAGTCCTCGGGGTCGTGTCCACCGTAGAAGGTCCACTGGCCCAAGCCGAATTCGCCATGGATGTACTTCACGGTGCCTTGGGCCTTGTTCTCCCCCATCACCAGCACGCCGGGCTTCACCACGCTCTTCCGGAAAGCCGTGGTCTGGCCCATGAACCCGCGCACCACCTGTTCATGGCTTTGGCAGAGCATGGTGGGCACCACGTCCCATTTCGCACTGAAGTCGAACAGGGTGAAGAAATCCCTGGTCTGACCGATGGTGCCGTGGATGTCCGTGGCGTCGATGTTGCTGAACTCGTAGGTCATCGGATCGGTCACCAGCCTGAAATCCTTGAACGCGAAGGTGCGGCCGAAGTCGATCTTCTCCTGGGCTTGTGGATCGATGGGATCGTGATCGAACTCCGGAGTGCAGATGTCCACCCCTTCAGCGGAAAGGGCGATGTCATACGAGTCCGTTCCGGAGCACATGGTGAAGAGGTAGCCACCACCCGATACATAATCACGGATCCTGGAAGCCACCGCCAGTTTCATCTCGCTCACCTTGGCGAAACCGAGCGAGGCCGCCATGGCCTCACTTTCCTGCACCTGCGCTTGGTACCAGGGAGCGCTTCGGTACATCCGGTAGAATTTGCCGTATTGTCCGGTGAAATCCTCGTGGTGCAGGTGCAACCAGTCGTACTGCGGCAGCACCCCGGCGATGATCTGCTGGTCGTAGATGCGTTCGTACGGGATCTCCGCATAGGTCATCACCAGCGCTACGGCATCGTCCCACGGCTGGAAGCTCTCCGGCGCGTACACGGCGATCTTCGGCGCCTTCTCCAATTTCACCACCTCCATATTGGCTTCCGGGTCCGCGATCTCGGCCAGGATGGTCGCGGCCTGCGCATCGGCGATGACCTGATAAGTGACGCCACGGATCGTGCATTCCTGCTCCACCTCCTTGTAGTGGTCGATCAGGAAGCTGCCGCCACGGTAGTTCAGCAGCCACTCGATGGAAGCGTCACGCCCCAAGGTCCAGAACGCGATGCCGTAGGCCTTCAGGTGGTTCTGCTGCGAACCATCCATGGGGATGAGCAGTTTGGTGGCCGCCGCCTGGCACGCAGCGGCCGCGACGAACACCGCAACGAGCAGAGTGCGCAGACTAGAACGGAGCCGAGTTGTCGTCGAAGCTGGTATCATCGTTCATCCGGCTGGGCCGTGTGATGGTGCGGAAAGGATTCGGGTCGAACCCATCCGATCCCGTGCCATCACCGCCAAAGTTACCGGAGATGCTCTCCAGATCGGCGAATTTGGCCAGTTCAGGGATGAAACGAAGCCTGACCGTATCCACAGCACCATTCCGGTGCTTGGCCACGATCACTTCGCCGATGCCCAAGGTGCTGCCGTGCTCGTCCTCGTGGATCTTATAATACTCCGGACGGTACAGGAAACACACGATGTCGGCGTCCTGCTCGATGGCGCCCGATTCGCGCAGATCGCTCAGCATCGGTCGCTTGTCGCCACCGCGGGTCTCCACCGCTCGGCTCAACTGCGAAAGTGCG
The DNA here is from genome assembly GCA_016787995.1 of Flavobacteriales bacterium. Taxonomy (GTDB): domain Bacteria; phylum Bacteroidota; class Bacteroidia; order Flavobacteriales_F; family PHOS-HE28; genus PHOS-HE28. The sequence goes on from JAEUTB010000133.1 coordinate 22,337, forward strand.
ATGATGGGAATATCCAATTCCTTGGCGATGCTCTTGATGGAGCGCGAGATGCTGCTGATCTCCTGTTCGCGGTTGCCACCCTTGCTGTCGCCACCGGCCGTCATCAACTGCAGGTAGTCGATGATGATCAGGTCCACGTTGTGCTGGCTCTTCAGGCGACGAGCCTTGGCGCGCAGTTCGAAGATGTTCAGACCCGGCGTGTCGTCGATGAAGATGGGCGCGTTGGTCAGGCGCGCGATGTGCTGGTGCAGGATGGTGAATTCGGCATCGGACAGGTCGCCCTTCCGCAGCTTCTCCGAGCTGATACCGGCCTCACTGGCGATCAAACGCGTCACCAGCTGGGTGCTGCTCATCTCCAGGCTGAAGACGGCCACCGCGCGTTTGTGCTCCACCGCGATGTTGCGGGCCATGCTCAACACGAAGGCCGTCTTACCCATGGCGGGACGAGCGGCCACGATCACCATGTCGCTCCGCTGCCAGCCGGCGGTGAGCTTGTCCAATTGGATGAAGCCCGTGGGGATCCCGCTCACCCCACCGGTCTTCGATTTGGCGTTCTCGATCTGTTCGATGGCCCCTTGGATCAGGTCGCTCATCGGCTCGTAGTTCCGCTTCAGGTTGCCGCTTGTGATGGCGTACAGGTCTTGCTCCGCCTTGTCCAACAGATCGAACACGTCAGCGGTATCGTCGTAGGCGTCGCGCGTCATCTCCGCGCTGATCCGGATCATCTCGCGCAGGATGTGCTTCTGGCTGATGATGCGCGCGTGGTACTGCACGTTCGCACTGCTCGCCACCTTGTTGGTGAGCTGGCTGATGTAGAACGGTCCGCCGACGATGTCGAGCTCACCACGCTTCTTCAACTCCTGGGTCACCGTCAGGATGTCGATCGGCTGATCGTTCCTGAAAAGACTGAGGATGGTGTCGAAGATCTTCTTGTGGGCTTCCACATAGAAGCTGTCGGGCTGCAGGATGTCGATGGCCTCGTTCACCGCGTTACGCTCGAGCATGAGCGCACCCAGCACAGCTTGTTCGAGTTCGGGGGCCTGCGGCGGAAGTTTCCCCGCTTCCAAGGCCGATTCGAGCAAGGATGCCGCTTGCCGGCGGCCGGCGGTGCCGCGGGCGCGGTCCGTGGAACGGGTGTTGGAGAGTTCGGCCATGGACGATGTCGAACGTAGGCGACCCGATCACGGCCCGGCGATACCGGGCTGAAAAGCGACAGGATGCGAACGTGGATGGGCGGCAAAAGTAGATCCACTTCGATGCGTTGGCCGGACCGATGTGAACAACTCATACCCACCCGATCAACACTTCGATCGTGGAGATCATTCCATGTTCCTTCACCCCCCTGTTACCCAGTACCTTTGGAGCGTGATGCGACGCATAAGTACCATCGTGGTGGCCAGTTGGTGCGTGCTGCAAGGGATGTCTTGCAAGAAGGATAAGGATGAAACACCTCCCGTGGTGGACATCGTCAGTCCGAGTCCTGGTGCCACCTTCGCCATACCCGACACCATCGAAGTACGGGTGCAGGTCAGCGATGATCGGGCCGTCGAGTCACTCACCGTGGAGCTGTTGAGCCCATCCGGTGCGGTAGTGGCCAGTGGCGGCTCTCGGATGATCGATGCGAACAGCGGCACCTACGACTTCGTCTTGGTCCTCACCAACGAACGCCTGCTCGGAGGTGACCATACCCTTGTGGCACGGGCGCGCGACGGGAACAATGACGCACGCGACTTCGTGGAAGTGAACGTATTGGAAGCACCACTCCGGTTGCGTGCGCTCTTTCTAGCGCCACCCTTCAGCGAGGAGAGCACCACCATTACGCGCATCGATAGCACGGGTGCAGCTTCGCCCTTCATCACCGTCGCCGACTTCAATGGCATCGCGGTGGACGGCAATACCCAACACCTTTTCGTGGCCGGTTCACGATATGCACCGCTTCAAGCGATACCCACGGCGAACAGCGCCAACGCCTGGCAGGTGAACGCCCCCGGGAACGACCAACCCGAGCAGTTCACCGCGCTGGTGGTGGACCCGACCGATAAGAGGGTGTATTACGCCACAAGAGACGGCTTCATCCGCGGCTGGACGGGTGAAGGCCTACAGCGGTTCACCGCCGAGTGCCTTCCCGATCATCGCTGTGAGGCCATCGTGGTCATGGAGAATGAAGTGGCCACATGGCAGCGCGCCATCGTAGGCGGGGCCTCCCGCATCGTTACCTATACCCAAGCGGGAACCGTATTCGAGCAGCTACCGGCACAACACGAACGCATCGCGCTCTTCCACCGCTCGGGCAGCAGCCTACTCCACTTCGCCAACGCCCAAGGTGAAGGGCTCATCGAGGATATCAATGTAACAGCTGGCGGTTCGCCCGACATCCGCACATTCCCGGGCGAGGCCATCCGTGCTGTGGTTCGTGTGAATACGAACCAGTACATCGTCGCGCTTACGGACCGATTGGTACGTTTCGATCGGCCTTCGCAAACGGTCTCACCGCTCACCACTGGGATTTCTGCAGATGCACTTGCTTATGAAGCTGCCACGGGATCGCTCTACGTCGCGACTGGAACCACCTTGCTAACCATGGACCCGAACACGGGAACCACCGTTTCCAGTTCCTCACCGGGCTTCACGATCGGGCACATCCTGCCCCTGCTCAACCGGTAGGATCAGCGCTTCTTCCCTTCGGGTTTGGCCTTCAGCACCACCCCCATGTCGCAGAATTTCTTGATGCGGCGTTCCACCAGCTTGTCCGGAGCCGTCTTCACCAGCTTGTCGAGGTGTTTCACCACTTCGGCTTTCACCAAGCGGCCCGCTTCAACCGGATCGGCATGGGCACCACCGGCTGGTTCCTTGATGATGCCATCGATCAACTTGTTCGCCAACATGTCATCAGCGGTCAACTTCAAGGCTTTAGCCGCTTGCTCCTTGTAGTCCCAACTGCGCCAAAGGATGGACGAGCAGGATTCCGGTGAGATCACACTATACCAGGTGTTCTCGAGCATGAGCACCTTATCGCCGATACCGATCCCAAGCGCACCTCCGGAAGCTCCTTCGCCGATGATGATGCAGATAACCGGCACCTCCAGCTTCATCATCTCGAACAGGTTACGCGCGATGGCCTCACCTTGTCCGCGTTCTTCGGCCTCCAGTCCAGGGAAGGCACCCGGTGTGTCGATCAAGGTGACCACCGGCTTGTTGAACTTCTCCGCCAGTTTCATCAGGCGCAGGGCCTTGCGGTACCCTTCCGGATTGGGCATACCGAAGTTGCGGTACTGCCGCATCTTGGTATTGATACCCTTCTGCTGGCCGATGAACATCACGGTGCGGCCGTTGATCTGTCCGAAGCCACCCACCATGGCCTTGTCGTCCTTCACGGTACGGTCGCCGTGCAGTTCCATGAACGTGTTGTCGGACAGGATCTCGATGTACTTCAGTGTGTAGGGCCGGTCGGGATGGCGGCTCACCTGCACGCGCTCCCAA
>JAEUTB010000154.1 GCA_016787995.1 Flavobacteriales bacterium
TCGGTACTGAAGTGAGTTATCCCGCGACGATCGGGGAAAGCGCCCTTACGGCTGTTGGGAACGCATCACACTGATGCCCACGTCCAGCACGCCCTTGAGCTTCTCGGTGCGCATGGCTTGTTCCAGGGTAACGGTGTATTCACCCGCTACGGGAAAACGATCGCCCAGTTTGTAAAGTACATGGGCCTGATAGCGGTCGGCGAAGATGAATCCCAGGCCTTTGCCGTACCATTTGCCGGTGGGGTCGGCCAGCAGGCACTCGACCGTATCGCGTACCGCACGACCGCCGGGTCCTTTCAGGTCCACGAAAAGGAAAAGGTCGCTAAAGGGATAGTCGCCACTATGACGCACATCGATGAAGACATCGTGCTTGTTCACCGAGTCGTTCACACTGAAGGTGAAGCTGGGTTTGTACGAACGGTCCCAGGTCTCTTCGTCAATGGGCACGTCCGCTTGGAACACGGGTCGATCCGTGCAGCCCGTGCACAACACCAACAACAAGATCAGGAAGGCAGGTCGGGCCATCACGCAGCCGGAGGATTCGGAGGAGGAGCCTGACCACCGTTCGGACGATCACCACCTCGGCCTCTACCACGACCCCGGTTGCGCCGGCCGCCGCGATCGCCTTCGGGGCGTGGCCCTCTGTCCTGTCCCTCTGGGCGTGGACCTCGCTCGGGAGGCGGACCTTGCTGACCTTCCGGTCTGGGACCCCGGTTAGGACGTGGACCACGGTCGGGGCGCGGTCCACGGTCGCCTTCCGGCCGAGGACCCTTGGCTTGTGCGCCTTCGGGAGATGCCGCTGGGGACGAACCTCCATTCGGTCGGTCGCGTCGGTCGCGATCACGGCCACCACGGCCCCGCTTCTTACCCCCCGCGTTATTGCGCGACTTGTTCTTGCTGTCGAAACGGGTCAGTTCATCCTGGCCCACCACGTTCTCATAATCCGGCGTCTTCACCTTCTCCACCACCTCGTCGCCCATGTTCAGGTCGACATCCGGCTCGATCCCCTGCTTGTTCTGGGCCAGGATATCGCGCACCACCTCGACCGGGAAGCCCGCCATGATGAACGGCTCTCCTGGTTTCTTGAAGCCGTACCACATCTTCCCGGAGAAGATGTCCGTCTTCATGTGCGCGCCCGTGCCTTGTTGGGTCTTGAGCTTGGCGTTCTGCGAGGGATAACTCTTGATCGCCTCGATGTACATGTCCAGCTCGTAGTTCAGGCAGCACTTCAGCTTGCCGCACTGCCCGGCCAGCTTCTGTGGATTGAGGGCGAGTTGTTGGTAGCGCGCTGCACTGGTGGTCACACTGCGGAAGTCGGTGAGCCAGGTGCTGCAGCAGAGTTCGCGGCCACAACTGCCGATACCACCGATGCGGCCCGCCTCCTGGCGTGAGCCGATCTGCTTCATCTCCACGCGCACTTTGAAACGGTCGCTCATCGTGCGCACGATCCCGCGGAAGTCGATCCGGTCCTCGGCCGTGTAGTACACGATGGCCTTGGTTCCGTCGCCTTGGTACTCCACATCGGTCACCTTCATGTCCAAGCGCGCATCGCGCACCATCTGGCGGCTGGCGATCATGGTCTCATCCTCCAGCTTGCGCGCCACATGCCAGCGGTCGATGTCCTCCTGCGTGGCGATGCGGAGCACCTTGCGCAATTCGTACGTCTCGCCGGTCACTTTCTTGCGCTCCATCTGGGCGCGCACTAATTCACCGGTCAAGCTCACCATGCCGATGTCGTGGCCCGGAGCAGCATCCACCGCTACAAGATCACCAGGCATCAATTGCAGGCCGGAAGTGTTACGGTAGAAGGCCTTGCGGGTGTTCTTGAAGCGCACCTCCACACCATCGAAGGCTTGTTGGCCACCAGGGAGCGGCACACCTGCGAGCCAATCGAACACCCCTAGCTTGTTGCAACCGCTGGTGCTGCAATAGCCATTGCTTTTGCAGCCGGCTGGTTTACCGTCCGGGCCGACTGTACTGCATCCTGCACACGCCATTTCGCTCAGTTCCAGCCCTTTTGAAAGAGCCTGTGGGGCGAAGATAGTTTGAGGCGCCCTGTTCCACGGACCGCTTTGCCTGACAAACGCTGTTTCTTTTCAGCCACCAGGCGCTAAGAACCGGTACCCGCGGATCACGCCGAGACCGTCATCCGCAGTAACCCCATCATCTTGTAGCTCAGGTCGCTGAAGAGGATCTTGGGGTTGGCGTTGCGCTCTACATGGTAGTGGGCGGTCTCCAGCTCTCTCCGGATGCCATCCACGTTGGCATCGTTCAGCAACTTGCTGAAGTTCTGGACGAACTCCTGCTCCTGGCCCAGCACACGCACCAGCTCGGGCACGTTCTGCCATTGCAGGGCGCATTGGCGGATCAAGTAGAGGCCATAGCGCATCAGCGACTTCTGGCGCTCGCGGCCCATCTTCTGGAAGGCCTCGCCGAACTCCACCGCTACGTTCACCTCCCGGCGGTAGCAGGCGCGCAACCAATCGCGGAAAAAGACGAAGAGCTCCTCCTCGTTCTTGTTGGCCATGTCCACGGCCTCCAACAGATCGCCTTCGCTGCGCAGGGCGATGGCCATGGCTTCCTCGGAACCGAGCTCCGGGAAACGTTCACGCAGCGCATCGGATAATTCCGTGGGGCGCAGTGCGGGAACTTTCACCAATTGGGAGCGGCTAAGGATCGTGGCCAGCAGTTGGTCAGCATCAGTGCTCACCAAGAGGAACACGGTATTGGGTTCGGGCTCTTCCAACACCTTCAGCAGCTTGTTGGCCGCTGCGGTATCCATCAATTCGGGCAGCCAGATCAGCATCACCTTGTAGCCCCCCATGAAGGAGCGCAGGCTCAACTTCCGCTGGATCTCTTGGGCGATGTCCACGCCCATGCGCAGTTGTTTGTTCTCGCTCTCCAACTGATCACGCCACTGTTCGATGTCCAAGTAGGGCTCTGCGAGCACCGCCTGCCGCCACTGTACGGTGAAAGGCTCGCACACCTTCACCTTCTCCGTGAAGAAGACCGGGAATTCCAGGTGCACATCCGGGTGCTCCAATTTCTTCATCTGCAGGCACGACGAGCACGTCCCGCAGGCATCGGCCTCCTCCCGTTGCTGGCAAAGCAAATAGCGAGCGTAGGCTAACGCCATGGCCAGGTTACCGCTACCGCGCGGACCCATGAACAGCTGTGCGTGCGCCACACGGCCTTCACGCAGATTGCCGATGAGCTTCGCCTTCAGCGCCGCATGGCCGATGACCTTGGAGAACAACACAGGTGCAAGTTTACGGGCATTCATGTATGCGTCCTTGGCAGATGGCTACTGACAGCTGGCCGGTCAGCCTGATCCGGCCAGCTGTCAGTAGCCAAAAGCTAGCGACAAGTACTTTCGCGCCATGCAAACGATGGACAGCTACGACTTCAGCGGAAAGAAGGCGCTCGTGCGTGTGGACCTTAACGTGCCCCAGGATGCCAATGGCAGGGTTACGGACGATACCCGCGCCCGTGCGATCCTACCTACGGTGAACAAGATCCTCAACGATGGAGGTAGCGCCATCCTCATGAGCCACCTCGGCCGCCCGAAAGGCAAGGTGAACCCCGGCATGAGCCTGAAGCCCATCGGCGATCACCTGAGCGGCCTCCTGGGCAAGCCGGTGATCTTCGCCAGCGACTGCGTTGGCCCGGATGCGAAAGCCAAAGCCGCTGCCTTGAAGCCCGGCGAAGTGCTGCTGTTGGAGAACCTGCGTTTCCATCCCGAGGAAGAGGCGGGCGACGAAGCCTTCAGCAAAACCCTGAGCGAGCTCGGCGATGTCTATGTGAACGATGCGTTCGGCACCGCGCACCGCGCACATGCCAGCACCACCGTCATAGCGAAGTTCTTCCCGAACGACAAGCTCTTCGGGCACTTGATGCAGGCCGAGATCGACAGCGTGGGCAAGGTGCTCGGTGCCCCCCAACGCCCCATGACCGCCATCGTGGGAGGCAGCAAAGTGAGCAGCAAGATCGATGTGTTGCAGAACCTGATCGGGAAGTGCGACGAACTCATCATCGGTGGCGGTATGGCCAACACTTTCGTAAAGGCGCGAGGCGGCCACACCGGCGCCTCCCTGGTGGAAGACGACCTGCTCGACACGGCACGCGACATCATCAAGGCGGCGGCGGCGAAGGGCGTGAAGCTGCACATCCCAACCGATGCCGTGGTGGCTGATGCCTTCGCCGAGACCGCCAATACCGACCAGTGTGCCGCGGACGCGGTTCCCGATGGGTGGATGGCCCTGGACATCGGCCCCAAGAGCATCGACGCATTCCGCGCGGCCATCCTGCGCAGCAAGACGCTGTTGTGGAACGGACCCATGGGTGTCTTCGAGATGAAACCCTTCCAGCAAGGCACGGTGGCCATCGCACAAGCCGTAGCCGAAGCCACCAGCAAGGGAGCATTCTCGCTAGTCGGTGGTGGTGACAGTGTGGCTGCCGTGAATCAATTCGGGCTGGCGGACAAGATCAGCTACGTGAGCACCGGCGGTGGGGCCATGCTGGAATACTTGGAAGGCAAGGTGCTGCCAGGGATCGCGGCGGTGCAGGGGTGATAAGGTCCGCGGATCCGCAAGAGCGCGCGGAAACCCTATCTTTATATCGCCTATCAGGCTGCCCGACATTCGGGTAGTGGTTGGTATGGCATAACAAGCACACCCCTCAATTGGCATCATCAGGATCGTTCAACAAGCGCGAAAAGGAGAAAAAGCGCCAGCAGAAACACGAAGAGAAGGAGCGCCGCAAGGAAGAGCGCAAGGCCAACGCCAGCGGTGGTGGCTTGGATAGCATGCTGGCCTACGTGGACGAGAATGGGATGATCACCAGTACCCCTCCGGACCCCACCAAACGCAAGGAGGTCTCTCTGGAGGATATCGAGATCGGCGTGCCGCGCCGCGAGCACGAGGAGGTGAGCAATGAGCATACGGGACGCATCGATTTCTTCGATACCTCGAAGGGCTTCGGTTTCATCAAGGAAGACGGCACCCAGGAGCGCTACTTCGTACACGTGAGCGGGTTGTTGGATGATGTGACGCAGAACGACAAGGTGATCTTCGAGACCGAACGCGGCCCACGCGGAATGAACGCCGTGCGCGTGCGCAAAGGTTGAACGTGCTTCCTTCACCCTTCAACCGGGCTCTTGAACCGTACGCATGCGCAGCGTCACTGGTCGTTACGAACTTCATCCCATCGTCGCGGAGGACAAGGTGTACATCCACCGTGGACTCTCGCACCCTGATGTGGTGCGGCACTATGCGGTAAGCTACCCGACACTGGAGGCGACGCAGGAGCAGATGGATTGGTACGCCTCGATCGCACGCGAGGGCACCGGACAATGGTGGGTCATCCGTGCCACGATCGACCATGGCTTCTGCGGTGCCATCGGCATCAACAACATCATAGCACAGCACCGGCGTTGCGAGCTCGGTTTCTGGCTGTTGCCGGAGCATTGGCGCAAAGGCATCATCAGCGATGTGCTTCCCCTGGTGATCCACCATGCATTCCAAGTGCTGGGCCTGCATCTCATCATGGCCGAAGTGGAAACGGAGAACACTGCGAGCGCACGCGTGCTTCAGCGTGCTGGCTTCGTGCATGAAGGCACCTTGCGCGACTGCGAGGTGAAGGATGGCCGACTCATCAGCCTGGATGTCTACGCACGTTTGGCTACCGATCGATGAAACGTTACGAGGACACGCTCTTCACTGGTGCGGATCTACAAGCGGAGAGCTTCACTGGTGCGGAGTTCGAGCGCTGCACGTTCCGCAACGGGCGCTGGATGGAAGCCGACCTGCGGAAGTCTATCTTCATCGAATGCGCCTTTGAGCAGTGCGACCTCAGCAATGCCCAAGTGGATCGCACCGGTTTCCGGCACGTGGTCTTCCGTGGCTGCAAGTTGCTCGGCATCCCGTTCGACCGGAGCCATCCGTTCTTGTTGGCCTTCGGGTTCGAGCAATGCCGGCTGGACTTCGCCATCTTACGATCACTTGCATTGAAGGACACGACCTTCAAGCACTGTTCATTGGTAGAGGTCGATCTCAGTGGCGCCGACCTCCGCCAAGCCGTATTCGATGATTGTGACCTGGCTGGTGCGGTCTTCGACGAGACGGAACTTACCGGCGCGGATCTACGCACGGCCCGGAACTTCCTGATCGACCCCACGAGGAATCGCATCAAGGGTGCCCACTTCGACCTGCATGGGTTGCCCGGCCTGCTGGCCCAGTACGGCATCAAGGTGGCATTGTAAGGGGGCGTATCTTGGCGTGGCTATGAACGTCTATGCCTTCATCACCCCTCTGGTGATCGTGTTGCTGCTGTTGGAGATCGCTTACAGCACGGTCGCACGAAAAGGCGTCTACGACTTCCAGGATACCATCACCAACCTCGGCACCGGGATCGGCAACCAGTGCATCAATCTGGCCGTGGCCTTCTTCGTGTACACCTGGTACGGCTGGCTCTACCAGTTCGCCCCTTGGCAGATCCCCACCACGTGGTACAGTATGCTCGGACTGTTGATCATTTCCGACTTCGTGTTCTACTGGTTCCATCGCACGGGGCACCGGGTGAACATCTTCTGGGCCGCACACATGCCCCATCACAGCAGTGAGGAAATGAATCTATCGGTGGGCCTGCGCGCCAGCTTCACGCAGCGGTTGTTCCAGTTCCTCTTCTTCGATTGGATATTGGTGCTCATCGGATTCTCTCCAGAGCAGGTCTACGCTGTGGCAGCCGTCCACCTGTTCCTCGCCTATTGGCACCACACGCGGTTGATCAAGCGCATGGGCTGGTTCGAACGGATCTTCGTGGCTCCAGCGCACCATCGTGTCCACCATGGTGTGAATCCGCAGTACATCGACAAGAACTACTCGGAATTCCTCATCATCTGGGACAAGCTCTTCGGCAGCTTCGAAGAGGAGGATGAGGAGGTCTGCTATGGCATCACGCATCCGCCGCGCACGTGGGACCCCCTCTTCATCAACTTCCAGTATTGGCGCCAGCTCTGGAGCGATGCCTGGCACACGCGCAGGTGGTGGGACAAACTGCGGATCTGGTTCATGCCCACGGGCTGGCGGCCTGCGGATATGCGTACCGGACCACCACCAGCGGTCATCGGCTACACGCTGGCCGAACAACGGAAATACCAGAGCGAGCCCTTCGAAGGCATGAAGGGATACATCATCGCACAGGTGATGCTCGGCCTCGCTTACATGTACATCACCATCGACATGGCCCTTCCGCTTTCCCCCCTGGACCGTGTGGTGCTCTCCCTTGGCATTTTCATGATGATCACCAGTTGGGGCGGCATACTGCAGGCACGCAGTTGGGCCATTGGTCTAGAGGTCTTCCGCCTGCTTTACATGGCCACCTGCGTGGTGTGGGTCCTGCACAGCAACGGCATCGCAGTGTTCACGGGCTGGCACACCAGCTTGAGCGCCTTGGTCGCAGGCATCAGCATGCTCTACTTCATTTATCGGGTACGTCGGCCGAAGGCCATGGATGCCTGATCACTCGACCACTTCGTCCAGCTCTTTCCGGGCACTATCCACCACGTTCTTGATCCACTTGGTCTCGCCCAACGCAGGGACCAGCAGTGGTGCGAAGGCTTGCACGGTCGGGTAGAGCGTCGATCCTTCGCGGGCATCGGCAGGTGGTAAGGCACCATCAGAGTATCCCATGAAAAGGTTGAACGCCACACTGAGCGTGAACAAGGTGCGTACAGCACCGAAAAGCACACCTGCGAGTTTATTGGGCAGGCTGAGTTGTGCGATGTCGATCAAGGTGGTGAGGAAGTGCGCGAGCAGGTGGATCAGCAATAAGACGAGCAGGAAGGTGACAAGGAAGGCGAGCGCGGCATTGTCGGTGCCAAGTCCGGTGGCTTCGGCCACACGCTCGCTCAGGTGCAACCCGGCCCAAATGGCCGCCACCAAGGCCACCAGCGAAGCGAGTTCCACGATGAACCCTCGGGAAAAGCCCTTCACCGCTGCGAAAGCGGCTAAAGCGATGATCGTCCAGTCGATCCAGTTCATGCCATGGTGCGAGTTGGTGAAGATCGGAAGAACTTCGCACGCTCATTCCGAACGACCCGTGGACCTTGCATTCGAAAAACGTTGGCGCGACCTGGTGACCGGACTCTCGAACCGATTCGACGCAGGCACTCTGGACCTCAACGCGGTGCTCTTCCTGATAGGTGTGCAGGAGCTCGGTCAACACGCCCGCGATTTCAAGAAGGACGAAAAGGTCGCCCTCATGCACATCGCCATCTGCGTGGTGCTTCTACCCTATGGCTACTACAAGGAACTGGGGCGAGACGCCGATGGGTGGCCGCATTTCGAGCGCGTGAAAGACCTTCCACCGCTGGCTGCGGAAGAGCAGGAACGCTTGATGAAAGAAGCCGTGCTGACGTACTTCGAGGCGTGATCGCCGTTAATCGGGCATCCGCTCTAGAATGAGCGTCTGCTCGTTCGTCTCCTCTTCGAGGATCTTGATAATGCCTTCGGCGAACAAGGTGTCCTTCTCCGTGTAGATGTCCAATACGGCGAAGCCCGCCTGCCCTTGCTCATAAAGGCCGGTGTAGTCGAATTCGACGGTACCGTTGGTCTTGGTGGTCCCTTCTTGCAGCAGCCGTGTGAGGTCGGGCTTCTGTGGCACCGCCGGGTTGGCGAAGAGCTTCACATAAGCGTCCGGCACCAACGCGCCATCGGCATCCTTCACGGTGATCACCACTGTGGTGGGTTTTTCCTTATTGCACGCCGTTGAACCAACGGAAAGTGCGGCGACCATCAGGGCGTTGGTAAGAACGCGTCGGAAGGTTGATGTGGCCATTGGGTTACTTTTGGGGGCCTTGAAGATCAAGGGCTTTTCGGGGAATGCCAAAGGTAAACAAGACGACCGAGCCGCGTACAGGGGCTTGGTTCACCGTACTGACCATTATTTGCGGCCTGTGGTTGCCTGCAGGGGTGGCGGCACAACCGGTGGCCAAACGGACGATGGTGGAAGTCAAGACAAGCCTTGGCACCATGGTCATCGCCTTGTATAACGAGACTCCCGAGCATCGTGACCGCTTCATTTCCAGGGTGAAAGCCGGATCCATGGACAGCCTTTTATTCCACCGGGTGGTCCCTGGTTTCGTCGTGGAGGGGGGTGATCCGGCCTCCGGACAAGCGGCTTCGGGCACCCCGCTAGGGCTCCATGCCGACTCCGTCGGTCTACCGCTGGTGGTAGTGCCTGGGGCCATCCACAAGAAAGGGGCGCTTTCCGCCTCCCCTGCTGGCGATGACCCAGCCCTGGGTAAGCGTTCCCATTCCGACCTGTTCTTCTTCGTGCTCGGCGTACCCTACACCAAGGAGGAGCTCGACCGGATCGCCGAAAGGAACGCGACTTTAGGCGCACCCTATACCTACACGGAAGAAGACCGCCTTACCTATGCCACCGAAGGCGGCCAACCACGCCTCGACGGGTCCTACACGGTATTCGGAGAGGTGATCGCGGGGCTGGAAGTGTTGGACGCGATGGCCGCCACCCGGTGTAACACCTGGGATAGGCCGATGGAGGACATACGGATGTACATGCGACTACTGCCATGAGTTTGACCGAACGCATCGCCGCCTTGGAGGCGGAATTGGAGAGCGCCACCGCCCGGACCGCCGAAGAGGTGGAAAAATTCCGCGTGGCCATGTTGGGCCGCAACGGCGCTGTAACGGAACTTTTCGAGGCTTTCAAGCAAGTGGCCGGTGAGGAAAAGCGTGCGTTGGGCCAGCGGATGAATCAGCTGAAACAGGCTGCCCAAGCCCGCTTGGAAGCGCTCAAGTCGGGCGTGGAAGCCTCGGGGCCGGCCAAGGGGCCCGTGCTGGACATGAGCGCTCCGGCACTGACCGAACCCTTGGGCAGCCACCACCCGATCTCGATCGTCCGCGCCCGTATCACGGAGGTCTTCGGTCGTATCGGCTTCACGGTGAGCCAAGGCCCGGAAATAGAGGACGACCATCACAACTTCGGAGCGCTCAACTTCGCGCCAGACCATCCAGCGCGTGACATGCAGGACACCTTCTTCGTGGAGGGTGACGACCGTGCCCTGCGCACGCACACCAGCAGTGTACAGGTGCGTGTGATGGAAAGCACTCGACCACCGATACGCACGATATCGCCCGGTCGGGTCTATCGCAACGAGGCCATCAGTGCGCGCGCCCATTGCATGTTCCATCAAGTGGAGGGCCTGTATGTGGACAAGGGGGTGAGCTTCGCCGAGTTGAAGGGCACGCTTGACTATTTCACCAAGAGCATGTTCGGGCCCGACGTCACCATCCGCATGCGGCCGAGCTACTTCCCATTCACGGAACCGAGCGCGGAAGTCGATATGAGCTGCAGTATTTGCGGTGGCTCCGGATGCAACATCTGCAAACACAGCGGGTGGGTGGAGATCATGGGCTGTGGCATGGTGGACCCAGCGGTGCTGGCGAATTGCGGCATCGATCCCGATGTGTACAGCGGCTTCGCGTTCGGCATGGGCGTGGAGCGTATCGCGCAGTTGATCTACCGCGTGCCGGATCTGCGCATGTACTGGGAGAACGATGTACGCTTCCTCGACCAGTTCTCCGCCGCCACGTTCCGCAGCTGATCCCTATGTCCGCCGCTATCAGAACCGACGTCTGCATCATCGGCGGCGGTCCCGGCGGGTGCGCCACGGCATTGCAACTGGCGCACCATGGAAGAGCATGCGTGGTCTTGGAGAAAAGCACATTCCCGCGGGACAAGGTGTGCGGTGATGCCCTTAGCGGCAAGGTGATGAGGACGCTCGAGCGCCTCGACCCACAGCTGGCCACGGCGGTGAAGGCGGATGCCGCGGCGATGCCGAGCTGGGGTGTCACGTTCGTGGCCCCGAGTGGTCGCGCACTGCGCGTGCCTTTTTCGCGTAACACCGGCTTGGGCGAAGCCCCTGGCGTGATCCTGCCTCGGTTACGATTCGACGACCTGCTCTTCCAGCGCGTGAAAGCCACCAGCGGCATCACCTGTTTGGAGAACCACACCGCCAAACGGTTCGATCGCGCTGGGGCCGACTGGCACATCGCCTGCGTTAATGGTACCACGGTACATGCCAGACTGGTGGTCGACGCATCCGGTGCCAACGCACACTTCGCACGCAACGTGGCCCATCTGCCCATGGAGCCCGAGCATCATGCTGCTGGCGTGCGGGCGTACTTCAATGGTGTTCGTGATCTGGATACGCAAGGCTTCATCGAGCTCATTTTCCTCAAGGACCTACTACCGGGGTACCTGTGGGTGTTTCCATTGCCCGGTGGTCGTGCGAATGTTGGTCTTGGTCTCCGCAGCGACGTGGTCCGTAAGCGGCGTGTTGATCTGAAAGCACTACTTCTCCAACTCGTTCACCAACATCCACAGCTGAAGGCCCGCTTCGCCGAAGCGAAGATGGACGGAACCGTACAGGGCATGGGGCTTCCCCTGGCCAGTAAGCGCCGATCCCTGAGCGGTGACGGCTACTTGCTCGTGGGGGATGCGGGGCACCTGATCGATCCATTCACCGGTGAAGGCATCAGCCACGCCATGATCAGTGGAGTGTATGCCGCGGATATCGCTGCAGAGATGCTCCTGCAAGACGACACTTCGGCCGGCTTTGCGGCACGCTACGACGAACGTGTTTGGAAACGCCTGGGAAAGGAGCTTTCGATCAGCACCCGTTTGCAGCGGATGGCGGACAAGGCATGGTTGTTCGACTTCGTCGTGGACCGTGCGAACAAGAATCCTGCGCTCGCCGATATGATCAGCAGCATGTTCACCGACCTCGACCTGCGCGAGAAGCTGAAGAAACCGGGCTTTTACATGGACCTGCTGTTGGGACGGTCTTCCGTCCGCTAGCGATCAACGGCGCTGGGCCGCCACGAACCAGTCCCACGGGTAGGGCGCCTTCATCCAGCGCGGCGGTGAATCGAACTCCGTGCTCCAGGGATACTCCAGCTTCTCGATGGCCAGCACATCGAATCCGTGCGCGTCCAGAAGTGCCTCTAGCTCCTCCTTCAGGTAGTGCTTCGTAGGCACGTTGTCTATGTACACCGTGCCATGTTCAAGCCCTTTGCTGTTCAAAGCGGCCTCCCGCTGTGCTTCCTTCGGGTCCATTCCGATCCGCAGGTTCCATTGCAAGTGGCGGTATGCAGTGAGCAAAGCCGAGTTTAAGGAGGGCACGACCAGCAAAAGATGCCCTCCCCTCTTCACGCTGCGCACGGTCCGCTCGATCAATGGTCCTCGGACCTCGATGGCGGCGTTCAGCAATGTGTTGATGCACAGCACCACGTCCGCCGCAGGGTATCCGTTCCGGTCCTTGCTCAAGTCGGCGTGCACGTATCGGATGTTCGAGTAGGCACTTGCCGATCGTTCGGCGACCTCCAGGCATTGACTGCTCACATCCACCGCGTAAACCTTGGCATAGCGTTCGGCGAGCATTGGCAGTGTGCGGCCAACACCGCAGCCCAGATCAGTGGCGCAGCGGCTAGGACCAGCCAGCCGCTCCACCCAGCCTTCGATGATACCCTTCGTGTCGTTCGCAGGTACGTTGAAGATGTCCTCTTCAAAGGTCTCCGCCACATCATCCCAATCCCGTTCGTTCATGCGTCGCGTATTGTGCGGCGGCGCGGAAAGGGTGGTCGTTGGAAGTTGAGCGCCGCTGCGGTTGATATGTGGATGGACAAGGTACCGGCTTGAGCCCCAATACCCGGGCCAAGGACCACCGCGGTATCCACGATCACCGGTTGATCCATGGCGCGCTGAGCCACAACATCTTCCTTTGCGGCCTGATGGACAGCCTGTACCTCCTTGTCTTCTGCCTGCTAGCGGGTGTGCTGTTGCAGCGGGTGCCGAGCTTCCCGTCGAACGCAGCGCTCACCCTGAACCAATATGTGCTCTACGCCCCGCTGCCCGCTCTCGCCCTATACCATATTCCCGAGATCGAGGGTGGCACCGCGTTGCTCTACCCCATCGCCGTGGCTTGGATCTGCTTCGGGTCGGCATGGCTCTTCTTCGGGACCCTACGCAGAATGTTCGGTTGGTCGCGCAAGCTCACGGGTTGCCTCATTCTATGTGCAGGACTGGGCAACACCTCCTTCATCGGGTTCCCGGTCATCGAGGCGGTCTATGGCAAGGAGGCGCTTGGTACCGCCTTGTTGGTGGATCAGCCGGGGTCCTTCGTGGTGCTCTCCACGCTAGGTATCGTGGTGGCGACGCTTTACTCACGACATCAGGTGGATGCCCCTGCCATGGCACGGAAGATCCTCTTGTTCCCGCCCTTCATCGGATTCGCCGCGGCCGTGCTGATGAATCTGTTCGACCTGCACTTCGGCGAAGGCGTGCGGGGCGGTCTATTGCGCATCGGCAATTCGGTGACCCCAGTGGCCCTGATCGCGGTCGGGCTTCAGTTGCGCGTGGAGAAACAAAGCAAACACTGGGGGTTCCTTGGGCTGGGTCTGGCCTACAAACTCATCCTGGCCCCTGCGATCATCTTCCTGATCTACGTGGTGGTGCTCGAAGGCACTGGCAAGGTGGTGCGTGTTTCCGTGTTGGAAAGCGCCATGGCTCCGATGATCACGGCCTCGATCCTGGCTACCAGCCATGGCCTGAAGCCACGATTGGCCAACATGATGGTCGGTGTGGGCATACCACTGTCATTGTTGACCGTGGCGTTGTGGTACTTCCTGCTGGAGTCGATCTGACGCTACGCGGGGCTCAACTTCAACATGTTGGACATGCCTTGCTCCGCGATGGGCATGCTGGCCACGTTCACCAGTAGATCACCCTTCTCCACGAGTTTCTTGCTGCGCAGGATGTGCTTGATGTCGGCGATGGTGTGGTCGGTACTAACGATCTTGTCGTAGTACTGTGCCCGCACACCCCACACGAGGTTGAGCGTGCCAAGGATGGCCCTGTTACTGGTGAAGGCGAAGATGTGCGCCTTGGGCCGCATACTGCTGATCTTGTACGCGGTGTAGCCGCTGTGCGTCATCGTCACGATGGCTTTGATGTCGATCGCAGCGGCCATGCGCACGCTGGCCATACAGATCGCATCGGTCACCATCCGATCATCGTTCTCCAGATCGGGTTGCTCCACATTGAACATGGCCTCGCTGGTCTCCATTTCCAACAGGATCCGGTTCATGGCCTTCACCACTTCAACGGGGTATTTACCCACGCTGGTCTCGGCGCTCAGCATCACGGCGTCAGCATGGTCAAGCACGGCATTGGCCACGTCGTTCACCTCGGCACGCGTGGGCGTGATGTTGGTGATCATGCTCTCCATCATCTGGGTGGCCACGATCACCGGGCGGTGGTGCACAAGGCAGCGTTTGATGATGTCCTTTTGCACCAATGGCACTTTCTCCATCGGTATCTCCACGCCGAGGTCACCCCGCGCCACCATGAGGGCATCGGCCTCGCGGATGATCTCATCGATCTCGAGCAAGGCTTCGGGCTTCTCGATCTTGGCCACCACCTTGGCGCTCTTCTCACGTTGCAGGATCACGTGCTTCAGCTCGATGATGTCGCGCGCACCACGCACGAAGCTCAACCCGATCCAGTCCACATCATGATCGAGGGCGAAGTCGAGGTCGAGCCGATCCTTTTCGGTGAGGCTGGGCAAGCTGATCTTGGTGTTGGGCAGGTTCAGCCCCTTGTTCGCGCTCAGCGGACCACCGTGGATCACGCGTGTGGTCACCTTGGTGGCTCCATCACTAGCGATCACCTCCAGGCGCAATTTCCCATCGTCCAGCAGCACGATCTCTCCGCGTTTCACATCCTTGGGGAACTGTGCGTAGCTGGTGCTCACGATCCCGGGACGCCCTTTTATGGGCTCCGTGGTGATCACCAATTCACTGCCCTCATCCAACTGGATGGGGCCGTCGGCCATTTCGCCCACACGCATCTTGGGTCCTTGAAGGTCTGCGAGTATGGCCGTGTTCAGGCCGAGTTCGAGATTCAACTCTCGGATGGTGCCGATCAGGTTGGCATAGAACTGATAGCTGCCGTGGGAGAAATTCAGGCGGCACACGTCCATGCCGTTCAACATCATTTCCCGCAGCACCTCCTTGCTGGCGGAGGCGGGGCCGATGGTAGCGACGATCTTGGTCTTCGGGTCGTTCATGGTGGTTGGCCGATGGTCGGCCCAGCGCAAGGCTATAGCAGGAGTTTGTGTCCTGCCCGCAGTTGTTCGTAGGGTAGTTGGAAGGCAG